>NZ_JBFACN010000015.1:0-244318 GCF_040640875.1 Streptomyces sp. NPDC021562 | reverse complement strand
GGACCGGGACGGCTCCCGGTCCGCGCGGCGGCGTTCCCGCATCCGGGCCGGACCCGGACCGTCACCTGACGTCGACGCAGTCCCCGGTGGCCGTCGCCGGGCCGGTGGTCGCGGTGCCGGCGAAGCGGAAGCGGAAGCAGCCGTCGGTCCGGGCCGTGGTGGTGGTCCGCAGCGCTCCGCCGCTGCCGGTGGTGACGGTCTTCAGCGTGGTGTAGGTGCTGCTGCCCTTCTTGCGGAACTGCAGCTCGACCCGCTGCCCCCGGTAGCCGGTGTAGCCGCCGCTCTCCCAGTTCGCGCGGGTGAGCCCGCCGGTGACCGTGAGGGTCCTGCCCTTGCGGACCGGCTCGGGCGAGGCGTTCACGGTGGCTCTGGCCGGCCGCTTGAGGTGGGCCGTGCCGGCGGCGTCGGTCTCCGTCCAGTCGTCCGTGCCGTCCTGCGCCCCGGCGAGCACCTGCCAGGTGCCGGCGAGGGCGTTGCGGTGGAGGTCCTTCGCCGCGTCCACGGTGAAGCTCACCGCACAGGTGGCCGTGGCCGGGTCGGTGGCCGACACCGTGCAGGTGCCGTTGGACGGGTAGCGCGGCAGGATGCCGTCGGCGTCGTCGGTGTTCGGGCCGTGCCACAGGTAGGCCCAGGAGGCGGCGACGCCGTCGGGGTCCGTCGCCGTCCAGGTGACGGTGACAGTCTTCTTGGTGGTCGGGCCCAGGACGAGGTCCTTGCCGCCGTTGACGACGACGTGCGAGAACGTCGTGTCGGCGGCCCCGGCCCGGTCCGCGGCGTGGGCGGCCGCGGGAACGGACACGGACAGGGCGGTGGCAAGGGACACGGCGGTGACGGCCGGACGGATGCGCATGGAGTCCCCCCTCGGGGTCGAGCGGCCTCACCGTCCGGGGACAGCGGGACCTGATGATGCGTCACGCTGCCTAGACATGCGGGGGACGGGCACGGTTGCCCACGGATTCGCCCCGTGTTCACCGCGCCGCCGGGTCTGGTGGCCGGGGTCCTCAGTGCAGGGCGTCCGAGAGCCGTACGAAGGTGTGGCCGGCGGCCAGCAGGCGGGGTACGGCCGCGGCGATGCCCTCGGCGGTGCCGCCCTCGGGGTGGTTCATGTGGCAGATGACCACCGACCCCGCGGGCGCGGACCCGACGGTCGTACGGACCTGCTCGGGGGTGAAGGTGGCGCCCGCGTCGCCGTTGACCGAAAAACTGGCGAACCGCTCGCCCATCCGGGTGACGATCCTGGCCGCGACGTCGTCGCAGTACGCGGTGCCGGAGCGGAAGAACCGCGGCGGTTCGCCCAGCAGGCGGGTGAGCTTGTCCCGGTTGCCGGCCACCTCGTCGTAGACCTCGGCGGCGCTGCGGGTGCCGGGGATGCCGTAGGCGGAACGGCCGGTGACGGAGAGCGGGAGGTGGCGGGTGCCGTGGTTGCCGATCTCGAAGAGGGGTTCGGCGGCCAGCTTCCGGAAGAGGGCGGGATTGGCGTCGATCCAGCGGGAGTTGAGGAACAGGGTGGCCGGGACCTCCCGCTTGCGCAGGAAGTCGATCAGGTCCCGGTCGTAGCCGCTGCCGCCGGGGCCGCCGCAGGCGTCGAAGGTCAGCGCGATCCCCCGGTGCCCGGCGGGCAGCCGGTGCACCACGCCGGGCGCGTCGAAGCCCCAGCTGCGCGGCACGGCGCGGCCGTACGCGGCGACGATCTCGGCGCGGGTGACGGCGGGCGGCCGGGCCGTCCGGTGCGGCGCGGCCGAGGGACCGGTGGCGGTGGCCCCGGGCGAGGGCGGTCCGGAGGCCGCCGTACCCGCCTTCCGTGCAGCGCTCGCCTCGGCCGCCGCGCTGTCCTTGGCCGGTGCGCCGCAGCCGGCCAGGACTCCCCCGGCCAGAGCCGCGAGCACCATGCGCCGACTCGTTCCCATCCGCTCTCCCACCTGCCCCGATGTGCCACACACAGGTGCCACACAGACGTGGCACGCACATGCTAGGCGGCGCATCCCCGCGACCCGTCAGGACACCGGACAAGCCTTGCCCAACAAACCTTTGTGGAGCATTTGCAGCCCCCGGCTGAACCGCCTCCCGAGCCGCGTGTGTCCCATGTGCATCCCAGCGCTGATCCGTCCTCGCAGGTCACCGGCGCCTCATCGTCCCGGCGTCCCGACCGGCCCCGGGAGCCGCGGTCTTCGCGACGGCCACTGCCAGCCTGGTGCGCGCCGGGGGTTCCCGGCCGACCCGGCGCTCCGGGGTCCTCGGATACCACAGGGGAGTATCCGGGGCCCCGGTTCAGCGCTTCGGGGCCGCCGTGGGCGTGGGTTCGGGCGTGGATTCGGTCGTGGATTCGGGCGTGGCCTTCAGTGCCGCCTGGCAGGAGGGCCAGTCGTGGAAGTCGTGCCGTACGCTCCACAGCCGGTGCGCCGCCCGGATGTTCCAGTCCGGGTCGAACGCCCGCAGCGGTGTGCCGCCGAGGTCCCGCAGACGGGCGTCGGAGATCTGGAAGACGCCCCAGTTGCGGGAGCCGTTGGTGTTCGGCAGCACGTACAGCGGGTCGAGGAACGACGCGCAGCGGGCGATGGCCACGGCGGTACCGGGATCCTCGGCGAACACCTCGCGGATCCGCCGCGCCACCCTGTCCGGCGACCAGGTCGTCATCGAGACCCGCTGGTCGTAGAGGGCCTTCTTGGTGGCGTCGTCGACCACGCTGGTGGCCGGCAGACCCGCCAGCACCTGGAACGCGGTCAGCCGGCGCAGGGTCTCGGGGCCGAAGTCCCCGTCGACGGCGAGCTTGCCCTCGGCCCGCGCCAGCAGGGTCTGGACCTCCCGTACGCACTCGTCGTGCTGGCCCATGCTGACCGTCTTGCACGCCGGGGAGTACAGCAGTTTGTCGCCGGTCACGCGGGCGGCACCGTCGGAGTCCAGGCCGGGCAGCCACACGAGGCCGGCCACCAGCGCCACCGCCGCCACGGCGGCGAGGATCGCGGAACGCGAGGACGGCTTCTCCGGCATCCGGAGCCGGCGCGACCCACCCGCCCTGCCACGGGCGCCCCCGGCCGGGGTGTCCCTCTTCTTGGTGTCCCCCGCCGTGGCGCGCCCCGCCGGGGTGACGTCCTCCACGGGGGCCTGTTCCTCCGCGGGCGCCTGTTCCTCCGCGGGGGCCTCTTCCGCCACCGGAGCCGACCGCCCCCGTGGCGCGGGGTCCGCCGGCGAGCCGTCCTCCGAGACGGTGCCGGGCAGGGCGGCGGTGACGGGACGCGGTTCCGGTCCCGGTTCCGATGCCGGGTCCGGGTTCTGGGCGGGTCCGCCCGTGAGGGGCGTGGTCGCCGCGTCCCGGTCGGCGTCCGCCAGTGCCCACAGGCGGTGGAGTTCGCGGAGTTCCGCCGCGCTGGCGCCGCACACCTTGGCGAAGGCGTGGACCACCCGGTAGTCGGTCGGAACACTGAGGCCGGAGCAGTACCGGTGCAGACTGGAACCGCTGGCCCCGGCCTCCTTGCCGAGACGGTCGTACCCCCGGCCGCTGCGCTCCTTCAGCATCCGAAGGCGGGCGGCGAACTTCTCGCCATGCGGAGAGGCAACCACGCAACCATCCTTGCTCAGGCCTCCGTTGACGCGTAGAAGCTACACGGCAGGAAAGGAACGTGTGTGCCATTCCGCCAAGCGCCGGCGCTGCTCGCGCTTTCACCCGCCGTGGGTGAGGCGGCCGGTGTGGCGGCGGTGGACTCTTGGCGTCGGCGGGGCGCCCGTGTCCTGCCCGAGCTGCCGCAGCGCGCCGGACCGAGCAGGGAGACACTGTGAATCGGTACCCGCCCATCGCCGAGCACGGCCTGGTCGGCGATCTCCAGACCGCCGCCCTGGTGTCGTCCGACGGAACCGTCGACTGGTGGTGCACGCCCCGCTTCGACTCGCCCAGCGTCTTCGCCTCCCTCCTGGACACCGAACGCGGCGGCCACTGCCGGCTGGCCGCGGAGTTCCCGGACGGCGACGGCATGACCGCCCGGCAGCTGTACCTCTCGGACACGGCCATCCTGATCACCCGTTTCATGGCCCCCGGCGGGGTCGGTGAGGTCGCCGACTTCATGGTGCCGGACGAGTCCGCGACCCCGACCGGCGTCCACCAGCTGGTGCGGGTCGCACGCGTCGTACGGGGCACCCTCCCGTTCGCCCTCAGCTGCCAGCCGCGTTTCGACTACGGCCGCGCCACGCACACGCTCGCGGGGACCGACGGGCACGCGGTGGTCTTCCACGGCCCGGGGACCGACCTGCACCTCCAGTCGACCACCGGCGTGGTCTTCCACCCGGACGGCAACGACGTCAGCGCCCGCTTCACCCTCTCCGCAGGCCAGGCGGCCGCCGTCGTCCTCACCAGCGCGCCCGCCGGGGCGGCCGCACCGCCGCGCCCGTCCCTGGAAGGGATCGCCGGCGCGCTGGACGCCTGCCGCGGCTTCTGGCTGTCGTGGCTGCGCTCCTGCACCTACCGGGGCCGCTGGCAGGAGATCGTGAACCGCTCGGCGATCACCCTGAAACTGCTCACGTACGCCCCCACCGGGGCGCCCGTCGCCGCCGCCACCATGGGGCTGCCCGAGCAGGTCGGCGGTGAGCGGAACTGGGACTACCGCTACACCTGGATACGCGACGCGGCCCTGTCGGTCCGGGCCCTGATCGACCTCGGCTTCCACGAGGAGGCACACGCCTTCCGCCGCTGGCTGCGCGACCGCATCGAGGCCAAGGACGCCCCCTCGGCGGATCCGCTGCAGATCATGTACCGGGTCGACGGAGACCCCCACCTGACCGAGGAGACCCTCGACCACCTGGAGGGCTACCGGGGGTCCCGTCCGGTGCGGGCGGGCAACGCGGCGGCCGACCAGCTCCAGCTCGACATCTACGGCGAGGTGTCGGACGCCCTGGTCGTGGGCGGCGACATCGGCGCGCTGCGTGGCTGGAGCGCGCTGAGCGGGGTGCTGGACTGGCTCGCCGACCACTGGGACCAGCCCGACGAGGGCATCTGGGAGACCCGCGGCGGCCGCCAGGACTTCACGTACAGCAGGCTGATGACCTGGGTGGCGTTCGACCGCGGGGTCCGCGCGGCCACCGGCTTCTCCCGTCCCGCCGACCTCGCCCGCTGGACCGGTGCCCGGGACGCGGTCTTCCGCCAGATCGTCGAGCGCGGCTGGCACGACAAGCGGCAGGCCTTCGTGCAGCAGTACGACAGCGACGTGCTGGACGCCTCCCTGCTGCTCATGCCGAGGGTGGGCTTCCTCTCGCCGCGCGACCCGGACTGGCTGAGCACCCTGGACGCCATGGACGAGGAACTGGTCAGCGACAGCCTCGTCTACCGCTACGACCCGCAGGCGTCCCCGGACGGCCTGCGCGGCTCGGAGGGCACGTTCAACCTGTGCAGCTTCTTCTACGTCGAGGCGCTCGCCCGCAGCGGCCGGGTGGAGCAGGCCCGCCACGCCTTCGACAAGATGCTCACCTACGCGAACCACGTCGGCCTGTTCGCCGAGGAGATCGGGCCCTCGGGCGAGCAGCTGGGCAACTTCCCGCAGGCGTTCACCCACCTCTCCCTGATCACCGCGGCCATGGCGCTCGACGAGGAACTGCAGAAGGCAGGCACCGCGAGGCGGCACCGCGACCGCCGGCGTCCGACGGTGGTCTACGGCCTCACAGCGCCCGAGGAGGACCCCGGTGGGCACGTCCAGCGTGGCTGAGACCGCCGGCACGGGCCAGCCGGCGGGCCCGGGGCGCGTACTGGCCGCGCTCGCCCTGGCCCAGTTCATCTGCAGCTTCGCCGGCTCCAACATGAACGTGATGATCAACGACATCAGCAGGGACCTGGGCACCACCGTCCAGGGCGTCCAGGTGGCGATCACGGTCTTCCTGCTGGTGATGGCGGCCCTGATGATCCCGGGCGGCAAGCTCACCGACCGGTACGGCCGCAAACGCTGCTTCCTGGCCGGTCTGCTCGTCTACGCGGCCGGTGCCCTGCTGAGTGCGGCCGCCCCCGGGCTCGGCGTCCTGATCCTCGGCAACTCGATCCTCGAAGGCGTCGGCACCGCGCTGCTCATCCCGCCCGTCTACATCCTCACCACCCTCCTGTACCCCGACGTCACCTCCCGGGCCCGGGCGTTCGGGGTGGTCATGGCGCTGGGCGGGATCGGCGCGGCCGCCGGACCGCTGATCGGCGGGCTCATCACCACCTTCGTCAGCTGGCGCGCCGCGTTCGTCTTCCAGGCGCTGGTGATCGGGGTGATCGTGCTGCTCGGCCGCCGTATCGAGGATCCGCTGCCGCCGGATCCCGGCCGTTCCTTCGACACCAAGGGGGCGGTCCTCTCCGCCGTCGGCCTGGTCCTGGTGGTCATGGGCATCCTGGCCGCGGACAACAACGTCTGGCTCATGGTCGCCCTGCTGGTGTCCGGCGCGCTGGTGCTGTGGTGGTTCTTCCGTTCCGCCCGCGCCGCGGAAGCGTCGGGCCGCGAGCCCCTGCTGTCCCCGCGGCTGTTCGAGAACCGCACCTCGAACCTCGGACTGGTCACCCAGAACCTCCAGTGGCTGCTGCTCATGGGCACGTCGTTCACGGTGGCGGCCTATCTGCAGGTGGTCCGCGGTTACGACGCCATCCAGACCGGTGTCGTCTTCACGGCGGCCACCCTCGGCCTGCTGGCCACGTCCCTGTCGGCCGAACGCCTGGCCCGCCGCCACGCCCAGCGCACGCTCGTGATGGCGGGCTTCGCCGTGTCCGTCGCCGGGGTGGTCGTCCTGATCGCCCTGGCCGGCACCTTCGCCACCGCCTGGGCATTCGTCCCCGGCCTGCTCCTCATCGGGCTCGGCCTGGGCGTCATGCTGACCCCGTCGGTCAACGTCGTGCAGTCGAGTTACCCCGAGGAGCAGCAGGGCGAGATCTCGGGGCTGTCCCGGAGCGTGTCGAACCTCGGCTCGTCGTTCGGCACGGCCATCGCCGGCACCATCCTGGTCGCCGGCCTCGACAAGGGCGCCTACGCCGCCGCGATGTCCGCCCTGGCGGTCGCGGGCCTGGGCGGCCTCGCCGCGGCAGCCCGCCTGCCCCGACAATGAGGTCCCGACCGTGCACAGGAACGTCCGGAGTCCGTGTTGTCCGACACTGCTGAACTCGTCTGCTTCACCTGTCCACGGACGACCGGGCCCTGACGGCGGCGTTGTGGCAGTTCCTGGCGGACCACGTCCACCACCGGGTGCACCTGCTCGGTGAATCGCCCGCCGCATGGGACGAGGTCGGTCCCGAGTTCGTCGAGATCGGCGGCGGCGACCTCTGGTACCCCACGCTGGAGGAGTACGCGGCGGGCTGGCCCGCGCTGCCGCTGATGAGCGCTCCGCGCCCGCTCGCCGAGGCCGTGCACCGTGCGGTCGAGGAGGTTTCCCCCCGCCTGTCCCCGCACCTCTGGAGCCCGGACGACTCGGAGGCGACCGCGATCCGGCACCTGCGCAAGGTGCTCACCCTTCCCGCGCCGCCCGGCGAGGCGACCGGACCCGAGCGGGTGGCCGCCCGGCTGGCGAAGGTACGGCAGGACCGCGACGAGATCCGCGGTACGGCGGACGCCCTCGGCACCGGCGTGCTCGCGGAACTCCTGCGCACGGTGGCCGACCTCCTCGCACCACTGGACGACCTGCCCGCCGAAAACCTGCGGCCGGAGGCGGCGGGAATCGTCCCCGCCGCGCTCTACGACGCCGAACGGGCGACCGGTTTCCTGAACCACCACCTGAACGGCGTGGCGACGGCGGACCGCAGCTGACCGGACGGCGCGTCGAGGGAACCACACTCCGCAAGATGCCGACAGAGAAGAACCCCTCCGACGCCACTCCGGTAGACCGCCGCCCCGAGTGCGGGCGGCAGGTTGGTCATGGCGTCCGAGGCTCAGCGCCCGGGGCGGCGGTGGCGGCCGCGTCTCGCAGCGCGTCCAACAGGCCCTGCAGGGCAGGTTGTTCGAGGGCGGTCTCGCGGACGGCGGCCGAGATACCCCGGACCGGCTCAGGGTTGCGGACCGGGCGTACGACGACACCGGGGTGCTGGTTGCGCAGCCCGAGCCGCGGCATCAGGCCGACGCCGAGGCCGGCCGCGACGAAGCCCTGCGCGGTGGCGTAGTCCTCGCTCTGGACGACGAAATCAGGGCTGAAGCCGGCCGCCGCGCAGGAGTCGATGACGGGTTCGAGGCAGGGACCGGGGGGCTCGCTGCCCACCCACTGCTCACCAGACAACTCGTGCAGGTCGATCGTCTCCCTGTCGGCGAGCGGATGTCCGAGGGGCAGCACGGCCGCGTACGGGTCGTCGAGGAGGTGGACGAGCCGGAAGCCGCTGCCCGTGCGGTCCTGCGCCCGGACCACCACCGCCAGGTCGGCCCGCCCACCCGCCACCTCCTCGAACGGGTCCTGCGGATCGGTGAGTTCGAGGTCGACGCGGACACCGGAGTGCTCGGCGCGGAGTCTGGCCAGGGCCGGCGCCACCAGCGTCGAGCCGGCCGTGGCGAAGTAGCGGACCGACAGCCGGCCGGTGCGCCCGGCGCGGAGGTCGGCGAGCGCCGTCTCCGCCTGGGCGACCGCCGCGCTGATCAGCGCCGCGTGCTCGGTGAGCAGCAGCCCGGCCGCCGTGGGGCGCACCCCGCGTCCGACCCGCTCCAGCAGCGCCGTACCGGCCTGTTTCTCCAGCGCCGCCACCTGCTGGCTGACAGCGGACGGGGTGTAGCCGAGGTGGGCCGCGGCCGCGGTGACCGTGCCACTGGTGACCACCGCGCGCAGGACCTGCAGCCGCCTCACATCAAGCATGTAGCGCAGCTTAACAGTACGGGTAGAAGCGTTTGCTTGTTCTCACAGTTCGGTTGCGGCACCGTCGTAGGAGTCGCGGGAAGGCCGAGACGACCACCGGACGAGACGACGGGGACGGGGAAACACCAATGATCGACAACAACGGCACGCGGGCCCTGCTGGGCGGTGTGCGGGTGGCCGTGCTGGCCCTGCTGTGGGGCTCGACCTTCCTCTGGATCGAACTGGCGCTGCGCGGGCTCTCCCCGCTCCAGGTCACGTTCGCGCGGTGCGCCCTCGGTGCGGTCGTCCTCGTCGTCGCCTGCCGGGCGACGGGGCACCGGCTGCCGAGGGGCGTCACCGTCTGGCGGCACATCGTCGTCGCGGCCTTCTTCTGCAATGCCCTGCCGTTCGCGTTGTTCAGCGTGGGCCAGCAGACCGTCGACTCGGGGCTGGCGGGTGTCCTGAACGCCACGACCCCGCTCTGGTCGACCGTCCTCGGTCTCGCCCTGGGCTCGGAGCGCGGCCTGCGGTCCGTACGGCTGGCGGGGCTGCTGCTCGGCTTCGCCGGCACGATCGTCATCTTCGCTCCCTGGCGGACGACCGGCGCCACCGGCTGGGGCGCCCTCGCGATCCTGGGCGCCGCCGCCAGCTACGCCGTCGCGTTCACGTACATGGGCCGCACCCTGGTCCGCAGGGGCACCGCCACGATCTCGCTCTCCGCCGCCCAGCTCGTCGCCGCGAGCGGGCTGACCGCCCTCGCGGTGCCGATCGGCGGCCTGGACGCGATCACCCCGGGTCCGACGGTCCTCGTCGCGGCCGTGGTCCTCGGTGTGTTCTGCACCGCCGCCACCTTCCACCTCACCTACCGGATCATCAACGACGAGGGCGCGACCAACGCCGCCGTGGTCGGCTACCTGCTGCCGGTGGTGTCCGTGCTGCTGGGGGCCGTCGTACTGGGCGAGGACCTGAGCGTCAGGGTGGTGCTGGGGATGGCGGTGGTCCTGGTGGGCGTGGGGATGACCCGGAGGAAGGGGGCGCCCGCCCCGGAGGACCGCCCGTCCTGGGCCCCGCGCCCCCTTGCGGAGAAGTCCTGCGACCTCACGTGAGCCGGGACGGCGGAGCGCTACGCGCGCGCTGGATGTCCGCCGCACCCGGACGGCCGGGCGAAAGCGCGGAGCCCCGCGGCCGTTGCCTCGCTCCAGCTCGGCCACCTCACTCCTGCGCAGACCGGGCACGCGGCGCCGGCTGCCGACGGGCAGGGCCGCCTGCTCGGGGCTGATCTCCGCGCGCCGCGAGGTCCGGAATTCGCGGACCGCTGCCTGGCTGCCCGCGCCGCCAGGGGTGTACTGGCAGTACACCCCTCGTCGATGCCTCGATACGGGTGCGAAATCCGGGTTACTTGGATGACGTGGTGCTCTCCGCCCGGCCTGCACGGCGGGCGCGCACCCGGCTCTGCACCCGGCGGCGGTCCCGGACATCCGGTGCCGCCCGCCCCGGCACGAAAAGGAACCCCACCATGCGCGGCACTGTGATCCACGCCCCCGGTGACATCCGCTTCGAGACACTGGACGACCCGAAGATCCTCCACCCCACCGACGCCGTCATCCGGACGGCCGTGACCTGTGTGTGCGGCTCGGACCTGTGGCCCTACCGCGGTGCCGAGCCGATCGGCGACCCGCACCCGATGGGCCACGAGTACGTCGGCTTCGTGGAGGAGGTCGGCTCCGAGGTCACCTCGGTGAAGCCGGGCCAGTTCGTCGTCGGCTCCTTCGCGACCTCGGACAACACCTGCGCGAACTGCCGCAACGGCTTCCAGTCGAACTGCCTGCACCGCGAGTTCATGTCGACCTGCCAGGCCGACTACGTGCGCATCCCCCAAGCCCAGGGCACCCTGGTCGCCACCGACGAGGTGCCGGACGAGGAGCTGTGGCCCGGTCTGCTGGCCGTGTCCGACGTGATGGGCACGGGCTGGTGGGCCGCCGACGCCGCCGAGGTGAAGCCCGGCTCGACGGCCGTGGTCGTCGGTGACGGCGCGGTCGGCCTGTGCGGAGTGATCGCCGCGAAGGAGATGGGCGCGGAGCGGATCGTCGTCATGTCCCGGCACGAACCCCGGCAGCGGCTCGCCCGCGCGTTCGGCGCCACCGACATCGTCACCGAGCGCGGCGACGAGGGGGTCGCCCGGATCAAGGAACTGACCGGTGGGATCGGCGCGGACAGCGTGCTGGAGTGCGTCGGCACCGCCGAGGCCATGCGGCAGGCCCTGCACTCCGCGCGGCCAGGCGGCAACGTCGGCTTCGTCGGCCTCCCCCACGAGGTCGCCATCGACGGGCAGGAGCTGTTCTTCTCCCACGTCGGCCTGCGCGGCGGCCCCGCCCCCGTACGCCGCTACCTCCCCGACCTGATCGACCGCGTCGTCACCCGCCGGATCGACCCGGGCCGGGTCTTCGACCTCACCCTGCCCCTGGACCAGGTCGCCGAGGGTTACCGGGCGATGGACGAGCGCCGCGCCGTCAAGACCCTCCTCAAGCCCTGACCCGCCTCCGGCCGCCCGAGGGGACACCCGCGCAGAGGAAGCCCGCGTCCGCCGCGGTGGGCGCCTGCGCGACGACGCACCACGACGCCCGGACGCCGAGCGCGTCCCCCCGACGCGCAGAGGCTCCGTCCCCCTGTATCGGGACGGAGCCTCTGCGCACGCGGGAGAGCCGACTGACGTCGAACCCGTCGGTCAGTGAATGGCGATCACCGGGTGCTGGGACGGGTCGATCCAGCGGATGATCTCGGTCATCACCGGGGCCGGCAGGGCGACGCATCCTGCCGTGGGGCCGGCTTGGGGGCCGAGGTCGTGGAGGAAGATGCCGGCGCCGCGTCCGGGGACCGCGGGAGCGGTGTTGAAGTTGATGACCAGGGCGTTGTCGTACTGGGTGGGGTAGTCGACGAGGTGTTCGCTGCCGTGGACGCCGGCTTCGGTGAGCGGGAAGCCGCCCTGCTCCGAGGTGCGCATCTGGTTGTAGTAGGGCGAGGAGGGGTCCTCCACCCACCAGTCGTCCTGTGCCACCTGGTGGTAGGGCATCTTCGTGCCCGGGTTCGCCCCGACACCGAACCCCTGGGTGATCGTGTAGGTGCCGGTGGGCGTGGTGTCCGTGCCCTGCTTGCGGGTGGCGCCGTCGGTCACCCCGTTCGCTCCGACCCGGGCCCCGGTCGTGGAGTAGACCTGATGCCAGGTGGTCCCGCTCTTCTGCCAGGCGATGACGGTGGCGTAGGAGCCGTGGGCCTGGACGGTGACGACCTGGGTGGCCTTGCCGACCGTGACCGGCACGGGGAAGGGGGACGTCGTCGTTCCCCCCGCGGCGGTGGGCAGGAGCAGCCGCTCGCCGGGGTGGATGACGTAGGGACTGGCCAGGTGGTTGGCGCGGGCGATCGCCTGCCAGCCGCCGGGCACGTGGTGGGTCTGGGCGATGCCGGAGAGCGTGTCGCCCGCTTTCACGGTGTAGGTCGTCATGGTGGTGGCGGTGACCGCCGTCGTCGTGGCGGCCTGCGCCGGGGCGGCGGCGAGGACGCCGCCCGCCGCGGTGACGGCGAGGGCCGAGGAGGCCATCGCGGTGCGCAGCCGTGCGGGCCGCGGTCTGGCGTGCCGGCCTGAGCCGGTGAGGAAGGACATCGGTTTCCTGGTTTCCCTCGTCGTCACGGGATCTGCTGGTAGAGGGCGGTGACCTGGTTGGCCGTCAGCGCGTAGTTCCACGCCTGGACGCCACTGATGGAACCGGGGAAGAAGTCGCTGTTCGCCCCGTTGTACTTCGCGCGTCCGACGGAGAACGCACCTGTGGCGCTCCACGACGTCACGTTCGTCGCGGTCCCGGCGAGTGCGCCGTTGACGTACAGCTGGGCCGTCCTGGTGGCGGCGTTGTAGACGCCGACCAGGTGGGTCCAGGTGTTCGCGGTGGCCCCGGAGGCGTAGGCGACGGTGAACGAGGGGCTGGTCGTGTCGGCGCTGGTGAAGGTGAGGGCCCAGCCGGGGCTGGCCTTGTGGGCGTAGTTGTACTGGAGGTAGAAGGGGCTGGCCTGGTTGCCGTCCTGTGCCGCGACGGTCGCGTTGCCGGTGGGCAGCGAGGAGGGCTTGACCCAGGCGGAGACCGAGTAGCCGGCGGTGGTGTCGAGCACCTGGCCGGCGCTCGCGGCGTAGCCGCTGCTGCCGTCCAGCGTGAGGACCGTGCCCCGGGTCCCGTCGCTTCCCCAGCTGCTGCCTCCGGCGAGGGTCAGCGGGCTGTTGCCGGTGTTGGGGTTGGTGATCGCGTTGGGGGTGAGCACCTGGCTGGCGCCGTCGGTGGCCGCGGTGTCGGTGGCCACCGGCATGCCGCTGCCGTCGGCGAGGTCCCATTCGTCGAGCGGTGAGAGCAGGGCCGAGGCCAGGGAACCGAAGGCCGCGTTCGAGAGGTTGGCGTGGTCTCCGCCGTCGGCCGACGGCGCGAGCTTCTCCTCGCCGTTGGTGGTGTCGGGCACGGCGACGGCCGCGTCGAAGTCGGCGAAGTACACGGCCGGGGTGCCCCAGGGGGAGCCCAGGTTCATGCCGCCGAGGAAGGCGTTCACGTCGCTGCGGTAGTCGTCGACGGTGCTGGTGCAGGGGTCGTTCGGGGTGGCGTTGTCACCGGTGAAGCCGTCGCACGGGGTGAGCGAGGTGAGCACGACGTTCACGCCCCAGGCCTGGAGCTGCTGGACCAGGGCGGTGTAGCCGTTCGACTCCAGATCGGTGTCGGTCGTCGGCCCGTTCAGCAGGTCCTCGAGCCCCTCGGTCACCACAACGGTGTTGATCCCGGGCTGGTCGAGGATGTCGCGGTCGAGCCGGGAGAGCGCCGAGGGACCCCCGATCGGGTTGCCGTTGTAGGTCTCGGGGTTGTCGTCCATCAGCTGGTTGGACTCGATGCCCTCCGCCAGCACGCCGTACGGGCTCTGGGTGCTGGGCTCCGCGGCCGCGAGCGCGTCGGAGACCCGGTAGCCGTTGGAGTTGGGCAGCGTGGTGCCGGGCTGGAAGGGGTCGGTGAGGTTGTCGCCGAGCACCGCCTCGGTCGGCACGTTCGCGGAGGCCACGTCCAGGTCGGTCACCAGGTCGGTGAAGTTGCCGTTCTTGCTGCCGGTGGCCTGGTAGGGCGTGCCGGTGGTGTCGGTGGTCTGGTCACCGGCGCCGGTCGCCGTGACGTACTCGTAGGAGCCGTTGGCGTAGGAGTGCTGCACCAGGTACGGCACCGTGTTGGAGAGCTGGTACGAGACGAGCAGGAACTGGCCCGCGGTCACCGTGAAGGGCAGCGGGTCGCTGTAGACCATCCCGCCCTCGGGGACGGTCACCGCCTGCTTGCCGTCGAAGGTCAGCCCCTTGGGCGCCCCTGCGGGTACGGCCGAGGGGGAAGTGGCGTTCGAGGACAGCGCGATGGTCGCGTGACCGATCGACAGCTTGCTGGTGCCCAGGGCGTTGTCGAGCTTGACGCGTACCGTGCCGCCCGACAGGGACGGCTTGAGCGCGACGCGGACGCTCTGGTTGCTGAAGCTGCCGCCCGAGAAGTCGTAGTCGCCCTCGTTCGGGTTGGCCCAGGCGCCGGTCCAGGACTGGCCGCTGGGCAGGGTGGCGGTGGTGGGGGCGGTGGTGCCGTTGGTCTCCACGGTCCGGTGGGAGGTGTCGCGGGTGGCGATGCCGTAGATGTGCAGCCCCTGGGTGGAGTTGCCGACCTGCTGCGTCACATCCGGCAGGGTCACGGACGCGACGGTCCTGGTCGGGTCGATCGGGACCGAGAAGGCGTAGATCTTCGGGCCGGCCCCGGGCGCCTCGCTGACCTGGCCGGTGGCGTTGTTCCAGTGCGGCAGGGCGAAGGCCGCGCTCGCGCTCGGGCCGCTGATCCAGTCGGGGACCGTGAGGTCGTAACCGGTCGAGGTGCCGTCGGTGTAGGTGATCGTCCCGGTCGCCGGGCAGACGCCGAGCGGGGCCGTCCCGTCGAAGCAGTACGAGCCGGAGACCGCCGTTCCCGCGGGGACGTACGGGGCGGTGGAGTCGCCGGCGATGGCACCGGGGTCGTCGAGGCCCGCGTTGGTGGAGTTGGCGAGGAAGACCAGGGCGTTGCCGGAGCCGCCGTAGGTGATGGTCTGGTTCGCCGCGAGGACGTTGTCCTTCTGTCCCGAGCCGAAGGCGGGCAGGGTGAAGGTCGCGCCGTCGACGGTGACGGGGGCGCCGCTGCTCCAGCCCGCGCCCGCGAGGTCGGTGGCGGACATGCTGTGGCCGCTGCCGTCGGCGTTGCCCTCGGTCGTGGTGGCGTCGGGGCTGATCGCGGTGTTGTTCAGGCAGGCGGTGAAGCTCGCGCAGGTGCTCGCGGCGTGGCCCGCGGCGAGGAAGGGGTAGGCGAACGCCCCGGAGAGGTCGCCGGCCTTGTCGACCGCGTAGACGTACAGGGTGTGCGGTCCCGGCGAGGGCGGGGTGACGGTGATCGTGGCCGCGGAGGTGGTGGTCGTGGTCACCTCGTCGGCCGGCGGGTTGCTGGTCGCCGGGGAGACGTCGAGGCGGGCGACGAACTTCACGGCCGCCGTGCCGGCGCTCGCCACGTCGAACTTGCCCGGCGTGCCGGCGGCCGCGCCGACCACCGAGTCGTTCTGGTCGGTGTTCGGGTACAGGTTGTTCTCCGAGACCACCGTGGGGGTGTCGGGGGCGGTGGGTTCGGCGGTGAAGCGGCAGGTGGGTGACTGGGTGTAGGCGGTGGAGTCCATGCCGTCGGTCACCTTGACCTGCCAGTCGACGACCTGCCCGCTGGTCAGCGAGGAGATGAAGCTGGCCGGGAGCGTGTACTTGGCGAGGGTGCCGCTGGCGAGGTTGTCCGCGCTGAGCCCGGTCTTCTTGGTGGTGGAGCCGCTGACCCAGTACTGGAAGGTCGCCTGGAGCTTGTCCCCGTTGGGGTCACTCACCTTCGCCTGGAGCACCGGCGGTGTCGCGGCGATGGTCTTGCCCATGTAGGGGCCGGCGCCCGAGGTGGCGCAGGCCGCGTCGTCCGCGCCCGAGACCGCCGCCATGGTGTTGGCGGTGGGGACGTTCGGGACGTTGTTGAAGAAGATCTGGAGCGTCGGGTTGTCGGAGAACCGCTTGAAGCCCGAGTCGTCGCGGGAGGACTCCATGGAGTCCTCGCTGAGGGTCGCGGTGAAGGTGGACCAGTGCCCCTTGGCCGCGCTGACCATCGGGGTGCGCACGTCGAAGCCGTTGGTCACCGAGCCGTTGGACGGGCAGTAGTCGTGGTTGTAGGCCGGGCCGAAGCTCTTCGACGTGGCGTACTTGTCGTAGTGCGGCCGGTTGCTCCAGTCCGTTCCGGAGCCGATGCCGTTGGACCAGTGCAGGTTGACGGTCGCGGTGGTGGCGCAGGAGGCGGAGTAGACGTCGGTGGCGTCGACCTCGGCGCTGTCGATGTCGGCGCCCCAGATCGTCTTCGACAGCTTCCACTGGTAGATGGCGTGCTCGTCGCCGGTGTAGCAGTAGCCCTCGGGCCAGCCGTTGTAGCCGACGCCCAGGTAGCCGTTGTCGGCCATGCCGCCGGTCTGGTTGTAGAAGGAGTTGCCGGGGCAGCCCTGCTTGACCTCGTCGAACGCGGGCTTCTGGTAGTCGACGGGGTGCCAGTTGACCGACGGGTCCACGTAGACCGGCCAGACCGTCGACGCGGAGCGCAGCATGCGGGCGTCGGGCGTCAGGGTCAGCGCGGAGTGCGAGACCGAGGCCCGTACCGGCGCCACCCGGGCGGCGAGGCCGGCGTGGGCGATGTCCGAGGCGTCCGCGGCGACCTTGGCCCGGGACGGGTGGGCCGTGGCGGGCAGCGCCTTGTTGGAGTCCCACTGCAGGGGGGTGGGTGCGTCGGCCACCACCCGGCCCCGGGCGTCGGAGACCTGGAGTCCCCCGTCGGGACCGGGCCGCAGGCGTCCGCCGTGCACGGCGGTGCGCAGGTGCAGCGAGGCGAGCGCGGGGTTCTTCGCCGCCTTGGCCGAGTGGATGACCAGGACGTCGCTGAGACCGCCCGCGCTCGTCGGTGACATCACGAGGTCCACCGAGGGCAGCACCGAACGGTAGGTCGCCGTGGCCCCGGAGACCACGGGTGCGGGCAGCGTCCCCGGCCAGGTGAGCGTGAGCGTGACTCCCCCGGAGCGGGTGACGGCCAGCGGACCGCTTCCGCCGGGGGAGAACGAGACCCGGCCGTACGCGGTGGCCGCGGGAGCCCAGGCGCCGTCGGACCGCCGGTGGAGCGTCAGGTCCACCCGGGTCCAGCCGCCGCCGTGCCTGACGCGCACCGGCTGCGGATTGGCGGCCAGTGCGAACCTGCCCGAGGGCTCCGCGACCACCTGCTCGGTCGGGCTGGTCAGCGCGTCGACGGCGACGGGACGCCGGGACGCACGCGCCTTGGCGGCGGCCGCGCCCATCGCCGACTGGTCGGCGGCGGTGAGCCCGAAGCCGCTGGGCAGCGGGGTCAGGTGCCGGCCGGCGGCCCCGTCACGCCTCAGGTGCTCCGGGCTTCCCGACGCCTGCGGCGCTGCGCCGCGGGCCGTCGCGGCGTACCCGGGCGCGAGCCCGGCCGCCGAGACCCCCAGCACCACCAGTGCGGCGAGAACGCCGCGCGACCAACCCCGGGCTCTTCGCCCGCCCCCATGTGTGTGCATCAGGTGTGTGTCTCCTGTGTCCGGGCCGGAATGCCGGCCGGACCCGAACCTAAGCCGCCGCTCAACCCCCTGCCAACGGGCAAAAGCGCAGGCCACGCAGGCTTTGTGACGTCATGTCATCAACCAGGGTGATGTGTACATTTCATGAGTTCAGTAAGGAGAACCTATGAAAACCCTGTACTGGAAGAGGCGTTGATAGCCTCCGTTCGCTTACGTGATCTTCAAAACTCCGCTGTTTTCCACGACGGCTTTCACTGCGGCTTTCACGACGCCTTCCATGGCGTCTCCACGACGTCTGGACGACGTCTTCCATGTCTTTCCGAGGGGGCGGACCACTGTGATACCCGGGATACACCGGCAAACCTCCAGACGCCGAAGTGCCACCGGCCGGAGACTGCTGCGCGGAGCCGTCGCTTCCGCGATCACCGCCGCCATCGCGGCCACCACCCTGGGCGCGGCCCCCGCCTCCCACCGGGACGCTCCGGCTCTGGCACACACCAAGCCGGTCCCGGTCCACCCCGTCACCTCGCACTACCACCGCCCCGAGCGGCTGCGCACCTACCGGGCGCCCGCACCGAAGTGGCCGGTCGGCACGGCGGAGGTCGCGGTGCCCGCCGCGAGCGCGCCGAAGCCACAGCCGCAGTCGAGGTCGACGTCGAGGTCGAGCGGGAAAGCCCGGACCGCCGCCGGCGCCGCAGCGGCCACGACATCGGCGTCCGCGTCGGCATCGGCGTCGGCATCGGCATCCGTATCGGGGAAGGCGACGCGGGCCGGTGCCCTGCCCGTCTGGCTCAGCTCGGACTCCCGGCACGGCGGGCTGGCCAAGGTCACCGTGCGCGCCCTTCCCCAGCGGGCGGCCCGAGCCGCGGGCGTCGACGGCCCGCTGCTCAGCCTGACCCCGGCCCAGGCCTGGACCGGCCGCCTCCACGTGGCCCTCGACTACCGCGGCTTTGCCCAGGCCTTCGGAGGCGACTGGGCCTCACGTCTGCACTTCGTCGAACTGCCGGCCTGCGCGCTGACCAGCCCGCAGCGGGCGGCCTGCCGTACCCGCACCCCCGTCGCGTCCGCCGTCGACACCCGCTCCGGCCGCGTCACGGCGGACGTCACAAGCGCCACGCCCCACGCCGGACCGCACGCCTCGGCCCTCACCTCCGCGGCCATGACGCCGTTCGTCCTCGCCGCCACCGCCGGCACGGGCGGCGGAGGCGGCGACTTCACCGCCACCTCCCTCAAGCCGTCGGGGTCCTGGCAGGCGGGCGGCAGCGGCGACGGCTTCCAGTGGTCGTACCCGATGGCGGCGCCGAGTGTTCCCGGCGGGCTCTCCCCCAAGGTCAGCCTGGGGTACGACTCCCAGAGCGTGGACGGCCTCACCTCGTCGACCAACAACCAGGCATCCGTCGTCGGCGACGGGTTCAGCCTCCCGGTCAGCTACGTCGAACGCTCCTACCAGTCCTGCCACCAGAACCCCGCCGGCACCACCAGGACCTGGGACGACTGCTGGTCGGGCGACAACCAGCTGACACTGTCGCTGAACGGCTCGACCACCAGGATCATCAAGGACGACAGCACCGGGACCTACCGCGCCCAGGGCGACAACGACGAGAAGATCCAGTACCTGACCGGTGCGTCCAACGGCGCCCAGAACGGCGAGTACTTCCGGGTCACCACCACCGACGGCACCCAGTACACCTTCGGCCTCAACCACCTGCCCGGATACGCCACCGGTGACACGGCCACGAACTCGGTGCTGACCGAGCCCGTGTACGCCACCGCCTCGGGGCAGCCGTGCTACAACGCCACGTTCGCCAACTCCTGGTGCCAGCAGGGCTACCGGTGGATGCTGGACTACGTCAAGGACACGCACGGCGACGTGATGTCCTACTTCTACACCGACGACACCAACTACTACGCCCGCGACCTGGGCAGCACCGCCAACACCCCCTACACGCGCGACGCCCGGCTGACGTCGGTCCGGTACGGCCAGCGCGACGGCTCCGTCTACTCCACCAGCCCCGCAGGCCAGGTCACCCTCACCTACAACGGGCGCTGCAAGACCGCCGCCACGGGCTGTGCGGTGTCCGGCCTCTCCTCCTCGACCGCGTCGAACTGGCCGGACGTCCCGTACGACCTGAACTGCGCCAACGGCGCCTCGTGCAGCTCGCAGTCGCCGTCGTTCTGGTCGGAGTACGAGCTGACCGGCATCCAGACGCAGGCCCTGGTCGGGACGGCCGAGACCAACGTGGACTCCTGGGCCCTCACCTACTCCTTCCCGGCCACCGGTGACGCCACGACCCCCTCGCTGTGGCTGTCGTCGATCGTGCACACCGGCCAGGACACCAGCGGGGGCGGATCGTCCGGGTCGCTCAGCACGGCACCGGTCACCTTCTCCGGCACGCCGCTGTCCAACCGCGTCGACCTGACGGACGGCTATCCGCCGATCACCCGCTACCGCCTGAACACCATCACCACCGAGACCGGCGAGATCATCAGCGTCGGCTACTCGTCGCCCGCGTGTGCCGGTTCCACACCCAGCGACGACAGCAAGAACACGTCTTTGTGCTTCCCCTCGTACTGGACGCCCAGCGGGCTGACCGCGCCGATCAAGGACTGGTTCAACAAGTACATCGTCACCACGGTCACCCAGCAGGACCAGACCGGCGGCGGGGTGAACGACAACACGGTCACCACGTACACGCCCGTCGGCAGCCCGGCCTGGCACCACGACGACAACCCGCTGACCCCGTCGAACCAGCGGACGTGGAACGAGTGGCGCGGCTACCCGGGGATGAAGGTCTCCACGGGCACCGCTCCGGACCCGCAGACGGAGACGGACTACACCTACTTCCGCGGCATGGACGGCGACACCCTGCCGGGTGGTACGACGCGTTCGGTGGACGTCACCGACTCCCGCGGCGACTCCGTCCCGGACTCCGACCAGTACGCGGGCATGACCTACGAGGCGGTCCTCTACGCCGGGTGGAAGTCGGGGAAGGTCGTCAACGACACGATCACCGACCCCTGGTCCAGCGCGGCCACCGCCACGCACGCGCTCGGCGGCGGGCTGCCCGACCAGAAGGCGTACCTCACGGGCACCGCGCGCACCCGCGTCTACACCCCGCTGGCCTCGGGCAGCACCCGGGAGACGGAGACCGACAGCACCCATGACTCCCACGGCCGGGTGACCAAGGCCGACGACAAGGGCGACGTCTCCACCACCTCGGACGACATCTGCACCACGACGACCTACGCCGACAACACCTCGGCGTGGATCCTCGACACCCCGGACGAGACCGACACCGTCTCCACCGACTGCGCCAACACGCCGTCCCTGCCCGGTGACGCCGTCTCGGACAAGCGGATGTACTACGACGGTTCCACCACCTTCGGCTCGGCGCCGTCCGTCGGCGACCCGACCACGACCCAGCAGGTGACCTCCTACACCGGCTCGACCCCGACCTGGTCGACCATGTCCGCGCTCACCGTCGACGAGTACGGCCGCACGCTGACCAGCACCGACCCCGACCAGCGCACCGTCCACATCGCCTACACCCCGACGACGGGCGCGGCGCCCACCTCGGTCACCACCACCGACCCGCTCACCCACAGCGTCACCGAGACCCTCGACGCGCTGCGCGGCCTGGAACTGAGCCGGACCGACGCGGCCGGCTACGTCACCAAGGCGCAGTACGACGCCCTGGGCCGCACCACCGCGGTCTTCAAGCCAGGCGTCAGCTCGGCGAGTATCAAGTACACCTACGACGTCGAGCAGAACGCCCCCAGCGTGGTCAGCACGCAGACGCTCAACGACGACGGCAGCTACGCCGTCAGCGAGTCGCTCTACGACTCCTTCCTGCGGCTGCGCGAGACCCAGACCGGCACCGTCGACGGCGGCCGGACCATCACCGACACCGTCTACAACACCGACGGCTGGGTCGCCAAGACCACCAACCCCTACTACTCCACGGGCGCTCCGAACGGCACGCTGGTCCAGGCGCAGGACGGCAAGATCCCGTCCGAGACCGGCTTCACCTACGACGGCGCGGGCCGCAAGACCGTGGCCACCGCGTACGCGCTGGGCACCGAGACCTGGCACACCACCACGGTCTTCGGCGGGAACTTCACCACCACCGTCCCGCCGGCCGGCGGTGTGGCCGAGTCGCAGCTCACCGACGCGCGCGGCAACACCACCGACCTGTACCAGTACCACTCGGGCGTCCCCGCCGACCCGGTCGACGACCCGAGCAGCGACTACTCCGACACCCACTACACGTACAACCCCGACGGCTCGAAGTCCGGCGAGACGGACCCGGCAGGCAACACCTGGTCCTGGCACTACAACCTGCTCGGCGACCAGACCTCCGCGAGCGACCCCGACGCCGGTACCTCCTACGCCACCTACGACAACGCGGGCCAGGTCCTCACCACCACGGACTCCCGCTCCAAGACCACGAGCTACACCTACGACCCGGCCGGACGGAAGACGGCCGCGTACGACACCACCGGCGGGGCGACCGCCTCCGCGAGCAACCAGATCGCGTCGTGGACGTACGACACCCTCAAGAAGGGCCTGCCCACCTCCTCCACCTCCTACCGGATGGGCACCTCGAGCCCCTCGGTGACCGACACGACGCTCGGCTACACCTCGCTCGGCGAGGTGGCCGCCTCCCGCATCACGCTCGGCAACCTGCCCACCGACGAGGCCGCACTGGCCCCGTCCGGCGGCTACACCACGTCGTACACGTACAAGCCCACCGGCACCCCGGCCACCCAGCAGGACGCGGCGGCCGGCGGACTCCCCGCCGAGACCATCGGGACCGGTTACGACCAGTACGGCGACCCGACCAGCCTCGCGAGCAGCGGCACCACGGCCTGGACCTACGTCAACGCCCTCGGCTACGACGAGTTCGGCCACCCGCTGCAGTACTCCATGGGCCCGTCCACCAGCTGGGTCGACCTCACCCTGAAGTACGACCCCCAGACCGGCCAGCCCACCGACGCCAAGACGACCGACTCCGGCAGCTCCACGGTCGTCGACGACACCTCGTACTCCTGGTCCGACAACCACATCTCCAAGGGCGCGGGGCTGCTCGCCTCGGTGACCGACGCGCAGAACGGCGGCGCCACCACCGACACCCAGTGCTACGCCTACGACTGGGCCGTCCGGCTGACAGCCGCCTGGACCGCGACCGACCAGTGCGCCACCGCCCCGGCGGCGGGCAGCAGCGCCATGGTCGGCGGCCCCAACCCGTACTGGGAGAGCTGGACCTACCGCGGCGACGGCGAACGGGACACCCAGACCGACCACGCCACCGACGGCAACACCGCGAACGACACGACCACCACGTACCACTACCCCGGCGCGGGCTCGGCCACGGACCAGCCGCACACCCTCACCTCCACCACCGCCACCGGCCCCGGCGCCACGGCGAACACCGCGTCCTACACCTACGACAACGCCGGCGACACGACGGCCGTGAGCGGCGGTGCCCTCGGCGACCAGACCCTGGTCTGGAACGACCAGGACAAGCTGGCCACCGACACGACATCCGCCGGCACGACGGACTACCTCTACGACGCCGACGGCAACCTGGTGCTGCGCACCGCTCCCGGCAAGGCCACCCTGTACCTCGACGACGAGGAGATCGTCGAGAACACCGGCAGCCACACCCTCAGCGGCACCCGCTACTACGCCCTCGGCGGCACCACCGTCGCCGAACGCAGCAGCAGCGGTGACATCCAGTACCTGATCCCCGACCGCCAGGGCACCGACACCCTCGCCGTCGACTACCAGTCCCAGGCCGTCAACCGCCGCCAGTACCTCCCCTTCGGCAAGGTCCGCGGCACCGCGCCCACCTCCTGGCCCGGCGACAAGGGCTACGTGGGCGGCATCGCGGACTCCGGCACCGGCCTGGAGGACCTCGGCGCCCGCGAGTACGACGCGCAGACGGGCCGGTTCGTCTCCCTCGACCCTCTCCTGGAGTCCTCCGACCCCTCGCAGATCTCCGGTTACGACTACAGCGGCAACGACCCGGTCACCGGCAGCGACCCCACCGGCGCCAGCTGGTTCAGCTCCCTCAGCAACGCCGTCTCCGGCTTCGCGCAGACCGCCGGCCAGGTCATGCAGCGCACGGACTGGGCCCAGGCGGCCCTCGGGGTCGGCGAGCTGCTCCTCGGGGCGGCCGCGGACGCGGGCGGTACGGCCCTCATGGCGACGGGCGTCGGCGCTCCCCTCGGCGCGGCCCTCGACTACGCCGGCACCGGCCTGGCCATCTCCGGCGCCGCGACCGTCATCGGTGCGGTGGCGGCCCCGAACATCGCGTACGCGGTGCAGAACGGGGACGGCGGCGGGATGCCCCACGAGTCGTCCGACGCCGGAGGGGGTTCCGGCGGACCGTCCCGCGACGAACAAGCCCAGGCCCTGGCCGACGAGCACGGGGACGGCGACGGCGGACCGCAACTGACCCTGGAGAACGCGTACAAGGCACTGGACGACGCGCCGGAGGGAACCACGCTCCGCAAGATGCCGAAAGAGCACGAGATCAAGGACCAGGCGGGCGAGAAGAATCCCGACATCGAAATCCTCGACCGCCAGGGCAACGTGGTCGGCTATCGGGAGGTCAAGAGCCAGGCCACCGGTGGTGCGAAGCGGTTCGGGAAGAACCTCTCCGACGCGGTGAACCAGTTGCGCAACCGCGGTGGCAAGATCTTGCAGATCTTCTACCAGGTGCCCAAGGAGTCGGACGTCTACCGTTGGATCGCGCGGTGGAAGGGCAACCGCACCGGCGTGTCAGATCTCAACAGGTTTACCGTTCATGTGGTCGACGACGCCGGTGAGGACCTCGGTACCTACAACCTGGGCGACGGTGGCCGGGGGGGGTCCGGCGGAGGCGGCGGAGGCGGCGGCGACGACCCCGGGGACGACGCCATGAGGCAGGGGATGCTGAACAAGGAGAGAGCGATGGAACGAGAGGGCTTTTGATGTCGGACGTCGCGAGCCTCATCTGCTGGGACTGCTCCCTGGTGCTGAACCTGGGCTGGTTCACGTACTCCGCCGTGCCCCGGAGGATCGTCACGGAGTCCGGTACCGCCGCATCCGATCCGGTCGCCACAGCTGCAGTCTGGAAATTCCTGGCCGAGCACGTCTATCACCGGGTGGAACTGGCGGGGGAGCAGTCCCCTCCCTGGGACCACATCGACGAGGACTTCACCGAGGTCGACGGGGATCTGGCGGACTCACCGACGCTCACCGAGTACGTCGACGACACATGGGAAGGACGGCACCTGCTGCTTCAGCCGAGACCGGTGTGCGCGGCGGTGCGTGCCCTGCTGGCCCCCCTGGAGGAGGCCAGGGAGTCAGGGCGGTGGACCAGCCACCCGGCCGAGGAGGCGGCGGTGGCGGAACTGCTGCCCCTCACCCGGTGGCCCCTGTCGGCAGGACGACGAGTGGACGACACGGAGGTGCTGGCCCGCGCGACAGCCGTAGGGCGGGCCCGCGCCGCGTTCGACCGAGTCGCCACGTCGGCGTGCGACCACCGAAGTGACCTCCCGGCCGCCTTGCGCGCATGGTCCGCCGCGCTCGCGCCCACGACGGACATCCCGCCGCAGGACCTTCTCAAGGACCGGGACGGCTTCATGCCCATCGCCGTCTTCGACGCGGAACGCGCGCTGGGCCTCATCGGCAAGTTCCTCGACGACATCGCGATCGACTTCTCCGAAAGCGGCTGAGGACGTGCCCGAACCGGCCGATGCGGTGTGCCACGCGTGCCGGATCTTGCTGCCGCTGCTCGATTCCCCGGTCGCTCGACAGGCGTGGTGGGCGTTTCTGGACGACCACGCCTACCACCCGGTGGAGTTGTTGTGGGAGCACTCCGAGACGCACGAGCGGATCGACATCGACTACATCATGGTGGACAGCGACATCGAGGGCGACCCCTCGGTCGCCGAGTACGCGGGTGACTGGCCGGGCCGCCCGCTCGCGCTGCACCCCCGGCCGGTGGCCCGTGCGGTCGCCGAGATCGTGGAGCGCGCCTTCGACGCCATGGACGCCCACGAGTGGCGGGCCGCGCCGGCCGACGGGGCGGTGGCCGAGCAGATCGTGCGGTGCCTGGACTTCGCTCCCCCGGCCGGCGAGCCGGTCGACGACGCCGCCGTACTCACCCGGCTGACCGCGGTGGAGGCGGCGCTGGACCAACTGAGCCGGGCGACCGCCGAACCGGTCGGCGAGCACTTCGGCGCGTTCCTGCACGACGTCCTGCGCGCCCTGCCCACCGCGGCCGATCTCCCCCCGGACGAACTGCGCGCCGAAAGCGGCCCCCTGGCCTCCCCCCGCCTGTGGGACACCGAGCGGGCCCTACGCCTGATCCAGCACCTTCTGGCCGCCAGAATCGCCCTCCCCTAGGGCGCCCCCGGGCCCTCCTGGACCAGCCACCGGCGCTCCCCGCTTCCGTTGCGGCGCCGGCTGCTGATGCCGCGTTGGCCGACCGCCCGGGTTCACGGGGCGATGGAGTAGCCCTCCTCGTCCACTATGACCTCGGTGCTGCCGGCGCTGCGGTCGTCGACGCCGATGCACAGACTCGGGGCGGCGACCGATATCGCGGTCGCGTCGACCGTCGATGCGCAGCCGGGCTGTCCTTGACGTGAATGACACGGGCGCGGCTCACGATGACGGCACTGGACCTGCCGGTGACCCGGATCGCCGGGGCGCCCGTACCGCGTTCAGTTCCACCTGGCCGACGGTGGTGGCGAGGTACGCGGCTCCACCACTCGTACCAGAATGACGTACCAGTGCGGTACCGTTTTCTCGTACCATCAGAAAGGGGCGCCGCCAGATGACCATAAGCGCCAGCGAGGCCCGCAAGGACCTCTTCCCCCTCATCAAGCGCGTCAACGACGACCACACCCCCGTGCGTATCAGCTCCAAGAGCGGCGACGCGGTTCTGATGTCCGCCGAGGACTACGACTCCTGGCAGGAGACCGTCTACCTGCTGCGTTCTCCTGCCAACGCGCGCAGTCTCATGGAAGCCGTCGCACGGGACAGGGCCGGCGAGGCCGTGGTCACCAGGACGGTGGCAGAACTGGAAGAGCTGGCGGGTGACGGGTGAGGAGCGTCCGCTTCGACCCGGCCGCATGGGAAGACTTCCTGTTCTGGCTCGGCTCGGACCGCGCCATGGCCCGCAGGATCACCCGGCTGATCGGCGAGATCCAGCGCACCCCCTTCACCGGCATCGGGAAGCCGGAACCCCTGAAGGGGGACCTGTCGGGCTACTGGTCACGCCGGATCGACGATGAACACCGGCTCGTGTACCGGGTGGACGAGAAGGAAGTCAAGATCCTCAAGGCCCGCTACCACTACTGAGGCTTGCAAAGCACGCCATCACGTCATCTGCGCGCGCTCGAAGAAGCCCGCACCCTGACTGCCGACGGCGTACTGGATGCTGAGCTTTCTCCCGAACAAGAACAAGGACCGGCCCACAGGCACGCGGGACGACGGCCGGCCTGCCGCCGCCCGGGCCGGCGTCCATGCTGGTCGCGGGCGGGGTGCACAAGTTGCGCGCGCTGGTCGAAGATGTCCTCGACGGGCCGGAGGGTCGGGTTTTGGGCCGGATGGGCGGGAGGCGGACGGCCTGGGAGCGGGCCACGAGAACGACCCGCCGTACGGCCCAGCGGATGGACGGATGGACAGGCCGGAAACCGGCCACGCGAACAACGCACCGCACAGCCCCGCGGACGGCCGCGTAGAGGTGCGGATCGTCGCGGACGCGGTCGCGGAGACCGATCCGCGGCGCGTGGAGCGGATCCTCACCAACCTGGTCCACAACGCCGTGCGGCACGGCGCGCCGCCGGTCACGGTCGAGGTGGACGTCGAGACGGACGCTGAGACAGACGAGGATGGCGCCGGACCGGTCGTCCGGGTCCGCGACCACGGCCCGGGTTCCCACCCGACCTGTTGGCCGTCGTCACCTCCTCCGGCCCTCAGCGGTTCCGCACCGGTTCCGAGTCCGCGGGAACGGGCCTGGGCCTGACCTTCCGCAACCATCCCGACGGGGGTGCCGAGTAAAGCCTCGCATCCGTGGACCTGTTCTCCATTTTGGCGGACAAGAGTGCGGGCGGTGATTGCCATGTCGATGCCGAGGGTGGCTGTGTCCTCGACGAACGCACACTGGCGGCCGGGGACTTGAACTCGCGAGCAGCGGACGCTTCTGCTCGTGCAGCGAGTGGTGGGGCGGGTGGGACTCGAACCCACGGCCGACGGATTATGAGTCCTTTGAGGATCTTGGCGACCCTTGTCGATCCATGCTCGTCTTGGCCGTTTTACCAGGTCAGACGCGGAACTCGGGAGCGAGGCGGTCGGGTCACGAAGGGCCGCCTGAACAATCTCGTCACACGGCCTCACGGTGAAGCCTTCGCGCTGCACCGCCCGGCCCCTGTACGGCCCCTGGGTTTCGTCATCGACCTCAAGGCAGCCGCCCCACCACCCAACTCCACACCCGCGGGCCGCGGAACTGGTGAGGCGCGGCAACCGGCGCCGGCCGACGAGTGACAGACCTGCGGGCGAGCCGGGTGCGCTCTCCCTCTGAGATCAGGCGCGCACGTCTCGCTGCTGAACTTCCTTGAGCACTTCGGCCACCGTCGCGAAGTCACTGTCCACGTGGAGGACAGTGTGCCCATGGTGGACAGCTGTCGCACACACCAACAGGTCGATCGCTCCAGCCGTGCGGTGCTGGCCCCGCTGGGTCAGTTTGTACTGGGCGGTGTCGACCCAACACCAGGCGTTCTTCGGAACCGGAGAGAGCGAGCAGAGCGCGTCCAGTTCCTCTGCGAGCTCATCCCGATGGGACGGGCTGGTCGCCGAGTAGAGAAATTCGGCCCGTGTCGGCTCGCAGAGGTGGAACACCCCGGCGGCAATGTGTCCCTCCCAGGAACGCAACGCACCTGGGGTGCGAAACAGGTGCCACAGAGCCGAGGTGTCCACCAGGTACGTGATCACTCGAAGGCCTCGCGCCGCGCACGCTTCTCCGCGTCATGCGCCGCCGCAGCCTGCTCGAACTCACCACGCGCACCCCGCGCGGCCAGCTTCTCCGCAGCCTCGAGCCGCTTGATCCGCGCCACATAGTCCCGAAGGGCCGCGTTGACGGTCTCCTTCTTCGTCGTGACACCCATGAGCCGCATGGCCTCGGCGAGTGCCTCGTCGTCGAGATCAATCTGTGTAACGGACATCGGACACCTCCAACATCCACGATGTATGCACCCAGGATACATCACCAACACTGGCGGGCCCATCGACCACAAACAGGCCACCCAAGGGAAGTGCGCCGGATGCCAGGGCACCCCCATGAGCCCGCCCGGGGTTCGGAGACGAAGCCGAGCAGGTCCTGCATCACCGCCAGCGTCAACAACTCGGCGTCGGTCAGGCTCGGCGGGCGCCCCATCGGCGCGAGCCGACCAGAGAGTCATCGATCTTCACGTACAGTGCAGTCGCGAGGGTGTCGAGGTCTGTCGTCACAAACGGACCAACGAGACCCTCGCTTCATGCACCCGGCCCCTTCGGACTTACAGGCATCCCGAGCTCATGCCCGCCTCCCTGACGTGGAGGCGCGTCGGGGTCGTGCTCGTCGTGACCCGCTGGACGAGACGGAGCGCCTCCTCCATGCACCCGTACATATCGCCTGCTACGAGGTGTGCACCATGGAAGGGGAGCACCTGGTGACTTTCCCGGTGCAGTAGCCAACACCCGTCGCGAGCGCGGCGGTTGAACGATGAACGTTACGGTTGAATCGCGAAATGCATTCTGTCATCGGCGATTTGCCGTCGCGCCATCAGCGGCAGAGACTGTAAACGATGACGTGGAGCCCACCGATGGTCCGACTCTGCGCCGCCCCGAACAGCACGAACAAAGGGGCTGACCCGGTGGAGAAACAATTGCTGATCCTCCTCTCCGAGGAGGAAGCGGAACCTGAACGCGTGGCAGAACTGACCAGTTACCTGCGCGAGGAACTACTCGATCTCGACGTGGACGACGTCACGGCGCTCCCCGGCGTGGAGGCCCCGCCTGGAACGCGGGCCGTGGACGTCACTCAGATCGGCTCCCTTTTGGTGGCTCTGGGCGGCTCGGCGACCGCCCTGAGCCAGGTGGTGAACGCGGTTCGGTCGTGGCTGGACCGATTTCATGACTCACGTCCGTCGTTGCGTCTGGAGATGGACGGCGACGCCATCGAGGTGTCCAAGGCGACCGACGAGCAGATCGCGGAGGCGTTCAGAGTCTTTGTGCAGCAGCATGCGACGCCGGGAGCCCGGTCATGACGGAGTCCCGGCACGCACTGATCATCGCAAACGACCGTTATGTCGACCAAGGGCTGAAGAAGCTCAGGGCGCCCGCGCAGGACGCCGCGGCCCTTGCCGGGGTGCTGGAGGATCCACAGATCGGCGAGTTCAAGGTCCAGGTCGTTCACAATGCGCGGGCCGACGAGATGCGCAGGAGCATCCAGCGCTTCTTCAAGGACCGCCGCCGCGACGACACCCTCCTGCTGCACTTCTCCTGCCACGGCCTCAAGAGCGAGTCCGGCGAGTTGTACTTCGCCGCCGGCGACACCGAGCCGCAGCTGCTGGACGCCACGGCGATCTCGTCCCAGTTCGTCCGCGGGTGCATGTCCCGGACGATGGCCGGCCGGACCGTCCTGTTCCTCGACTGCTGCTACGGCGGCGCCTTCTCCCGAGGCGCGTCTGCGCGGGCCAGCGGAGACGTGAACGTCCTCGAGTCGTTCCAGACGGAGAAGGAGCCCGGGGGGCAGGGCTGGGCCGTCATCACGGCATCCGACTCCATGGAATACGCCTTCGAGGGCCCGGAACTCGCCGAGAACTCCGCTCCGCGGCCGTCGGTCTTCACGCACGCGGTGGTGGAGGGCCTCAAGAGCGGCGAGGCCGATCGCGACGGGGACGGCGAGGTCCGCCTCATGGAGCTGTACGACTTCGTGTACGAGCGCGTGCGGGAGGAGAATCCGAACCAGACACCGAAACGCACGGTGGAGATGCGGGGGGATCCGTGGCTGGCGCACAGTCGGCGTGGCCGACTCAAGATCGTTGCCGTTCCCTCGCCGCCCGCCCTGCAGGAGGCCATGAACAGCAGCGAGGTCATCAAACGACAGAACACCGTGTTGCTGTGGCTGAAGAAGCGACTGCAGAATCCGGAGCTGCCCATTGCGGAAGGGGCACGTCAGCACCTGGAAGAGGTCGCGCACAACGACATCCCGGAAGTTGCCGATCTGGCGTCGGACGCTTTGAGCGAGATCCACCTGGCACCGTCACCGGACCACCTGGACTTTGGCCTGTTGCCGAATGGAGCGCCTGCTCGGAAAAAGTCCGTGACCATGCAGGGCCCACCGCTGGCGCGTCACTGCGTGGCCCAGCCCACACAGTCATGGCTGCAGGTCGATCCGACGCCGAGCGGTCTCGAGGTCCACGTCGACACGGCCGCCGAAGGGCACCTGTCGGGCGACATCGTGCTCAAGGGTGTGGCCGACGAGGCGTTGATCCACGTCGAGGCGGTGGTGGACCCGCGGATCGAGCCCGCGCCCCTAGCCGGACCCACGGATCAGGAGCCCGAGCCCCGGCCGCCCGGTCCCAGGACGGACACGACGATCATCCAGCCCCCGACTCCGCCGCCGTCCATCCCCGAGCCACCATCGACTCCGCCCCCAGGATCCGTACCCGGACGGAAGGAACCGCGCACATCCCGCCTCGCCCGCGCCCTCGCCCCCGCTGGCACCGCCCTCGTCCTCGCTGGCACCGCGGCCATCACGGCCATCGTGGCCATCCAAGCGGCGGTGTCAGCCGTATACGAGCGAAGCAAACGAGGGGTGCACGGAAACATCGAGGACAACATCCACCACCACGGAGTACTCGCGTCGCTCACCGTGTGTCTGATCACCGGTGCGCTGGCCCTGGTCGTCGGCGCGCTCGCCCGGCACGACCTGAGGAGGCGGCGGGAGCGCTACACGACGCAGGCGGCGGGTATCACGCAAGCACTGACGTCGATCGCGAAAGGTTTGGCGATCCCGGCGCTGGTCCTGGCCGTCCTCGCGGACATCGCCTACGTGGTGGGCAGCCGGTACTGGTAACGCTTCGGCGACTACTTCAGTACGGAGACAATCGCCACTGCTCGCAAGTGGGTCTCGAACCCACGCGCAACGGAATGGCCTACCGACGAGCTGATGCTCCACCCCTCACGCCGGGGTGGAGCATCATCCCTGACTTCAAGAAGCGAGTTTGCCCACCGGGCTGCGGGCAGGCCTGGGGCCCGGCGTTTCGATCGGATCAGCCGAGGACGTAGCTCTCATCACCGAAGTCAGCGACGATCTTCAACTTGCCGCCGAGCGCCTTGACGTAGGCGGCGAGGGTGTCGAGCTCGCTGCGCTCCAGCTGGCCCTTGACGTCCACGCGGGGGGGGCTGGCCGGCGTCGTCGAGGGTGAGCTGCCAGTTGGCCAGGGTGCTGCTGCCCTTGACGCTGCCGATGGAGGTCAGGCGCCCGGCGTTGTCGTAGGACCGCTTCTCCGTGTACCCGTTGGCGGCGGGAAGGGTGGTAGAGGTGAGGTCGCCCGCCTGGTCGTAGCCGTAGGCGAGTTTGCCTGCCGGGCCGTTCTGAGAGGTGGCGCGGGAATCGTCGTAGCCGTACGTCGTCTTCTGCCCCGAGGCCGGGGCGGTGGCGACGGCCGCGCCGGTGAGGTGTCCGGCACCGTCGCCACGCCACAGGCGCAGGTGGTCCGAGGTGTCCACGGCGACGATGTCGCGAGTGGTGCCGGCGTCGTAGGTGCCGGTGAGCGGCTGACCGTAGGGGGTCCAATCGTCGGCCTGGAGGATGTAGGTGCCGAAGCCGCCGGTGCCGTTGGCGGGGTAGAAGCGGAGTTTGTTGTTGGCGGTGTCGCGTGCGAGGAAGTCGGTTTTGCCGTCGCCGTTGAAGTCGCCGGGGGTGAGGTACATGCTGCCCCAGCCGGCGCCGAGGTCGGTACGGGTACCGAAGGTGCCGTCGCCCTTGCCAGGGTAGAAGTACAGATGCCCGTCACTGGGGTTGACGGCCAGGACGTCGAGCTTGCCGTCGCCGTTGTAGTCGAGCGAGACCAGCCGGTAGGCCGCCCAGCCCGCGCCGACGTCCGTGCGGGTCCCGAAGGTGCCGTCACCCTTGCCGGGGTAGAAGTACATCTCGTTGGCGGAGGAGCTGACGGCGAGAAAGTCTTGTTTGCCGTCACCGTTGAAGTCCCCGGCGGTCAGGGTCATCACGCCCCAGCCGGTGCCGAGGTCGGCGGGTGCGGCCAGGCCGCCGGATCCGTTGCCGTTGGAGCGGTAGAGGTGACCGGTGGACTTGTCGATCGCCAGCAGGTCGGTCTTGCCGTCGCCGGTGAAGTCGATCGGCAGGATCTGGGTGAAGCCGGTACCGGTGCCGGTCAGGGTGGCGCCGACGGTGAAGGTGCCGTCCGGGCGGCCGAGGTAGGTGCGGATGCCGTTCTTGGCGTCGGTGCGGATCACATCGGTGACGCCGTCGCCGTTCAGGTCCGCGGAGGCCGTCTGGACCGCACCCGACCAGTCGAGCGCGGCACCGGCAATGTAGTCCTGGGCGCGGGACGTGATGCGTCCGTCGTCGTAGGTGTAGGCGAAGGTGACCTTGGCCGCCGACGGGGTCACCGATGTCAGCCGGCCGTCGGAGTCGTAGCCGTAGGTCCGCGTGCCGGTCCCGTCGGTGACGGTCTTGCGCTGTCCGGCAGTGTCGTAGGTGTAGCCGAGAGCCGGGGTGGAGTCGCTGTAGATCGTCGCCGACGGCAGGTTCCGCGCGTCGAAGGTTGTGGTGGCGGTGATGCCTCGGGTGTCGGTGACCGTGGTGGGGTTGCCGTCCTCGGCGTACCCGAAAGACTGCTTACGGCCTAGGGGGTCGGTGATGCCCGCCTGCCGTCCGGCATCGTCGTAGGAGTAGGTAAGTCGTCCGCCACTCGCCACCCAGCTGCTGGCAGCCCGTGGTCCGAGCAGCGAACGGGGTACGTCAGTAACCCTCGGCTCACATGCCCGCCGAAACCATGAGGCAGCGGGGGCGACTCCCTGGCGCGATCGGAGGCCGCTTTCAGTACGGCCCCCGTTTCTCCCCCACGCCGACCGGCTACGTCGGCAACGGCACGATCGAGGCGACCCCCGCCGCCACCACGCCGCTCCTACCCCGCTACGCCCCCGGACAGAGTGGCCTACTCGGCGCCGGAGCGGCACATTCCGGTTTCCCCGCGTCCAGCGAGCGTCCAGAATCCAGTGCCACAGGAGCCACAGTCCGCCAGTTCAACCGCTACGAACTGGAGCATCCGTGCAGGTCAGGGGGATTCGCACCCTCGACACCGGCAACGAGGCCTAACTCACGAGCAGCGGATTCAGTCCATTCAGGCGAAGTTGACGATCCGACATCCAAAAATGAGCGTTTCCGCAGGTCAAAGGCCTGCGCTGGTGGGGCGGGTGGGACTCGAACCCACGGCCGACGGATTATGAGTCCGCTGCTCTAACCGGCTGAGCTACCGCCCCATAGCGGCGTGTCGCGTACAAGTGTGCGCGCCGTCTGCCGCAGCATAGCCGCTCATACGATCTCCTGCTTCGGCTGGTCGGCGAACTGCGACGTTCATGACCTTGAGGACATCGGCGCAGGCCCGGCGGTTCCCGGGAACATGAAAAAGGACCCCACCAGGGGTCCTCGTTCAGCATGCTCCCCCGACTGGACTCGAACCAGTAACCTGCCGGTTAACAGCCGGCTGCTCTGCCAATTGAGCTACGGAGGACCGAGCTCCCCCGACTGGACTCGAACCAGTAACCTGCCGGTTAACAGCCGGCTGCTCTGCCAATTGAGCTACGGAGGAATGCCTCGTTGCATCGAACGTGACTCCCTGGGTAGTCGCCAGGGGGCGGGCGCTCGCTGCGACACATACATTAGCGCAAGCAGGGGGGTGCTCCGCCAATCGGTACTCCCCCACACCGGAAGGGTCGCCGTCATGCGCTACAAGCTCACGTTCGTCGTCGGGCTCGCCCTGGGTTACGTGCTCGGCACGCGTGCCGGACGCGAGCGCTACGAACAGCTGAAGAAGTCCGCCCGTCAGGTCGCCCAGAACCCGGCCGTCCGCAACACCGCCGAGACCGCCGCCCAGCAGGGCCGCGTCTACGCAGGCAAGGCCCTGCACACGGTGAGCGAGAAGGTCGGCGACCGGGTGCCCGAGTCGGTGTCCGCCCGCGTCCGCTCGCTGCGCGAGCGCAGCCACGGCGACGGCGGGGACGACTGGGGCACCAGTACCCCGTAGGGCCCGTTCTGCGGTGGGGCCGCCCTCCTCGCGAGGTGGGCGGCCCCACCGCTGCGCGGCCACGGCGCGCGGCCGCCGCCCGAAAGGCGCCCGCCACCCGAAGGCCGCCACCCTAAAGGCGCCCGTCGGCCGAACCACAGTGGCGCGTGCGGCAGAATTTCGGGCATGGGGATAGTCGCCGGGTTGGACAGCTCACCCGATTTCACTCGCATCGTGGTCTGCGACACGGACACCGGTGCGGTGCTCCGGCAGGGATACGCACCGCACCCCGTCGACACGCCGGACGGCGCGGCGCGCCCCAGTGACGTCGACCCGCAGGCCTGGCTGCTGTCCCTCGGGGAGGCGGCCGGCGGCGGTCTCCTGGAGGGCGTGCAGGCCATCGGCGTGTCCGCGCAGCAGAACGCGCTGGTCCCGCTCGACGCCCAGGGCAACACCGTCCGACCCGCGATGGTCGGCGGCGACAAGCGCGCCCAGGTCGCCGCGGCCGATCTCGTCGACGCGCTCGGCGGCCGGGAGGCCTGGGCGCAGGCCGTGGGCTGCGTGCCGCAGGCGGCCCAGCCGGTGACCAAGCTGCGCTGGCTGGCCAAGACCGAGCCGGAGAACGCCCGGCGCACCGCCGTACTGCTCCAGGCGCACGACTGGCTGGTCTGGCAGTTGCTGGGACGGCCGGTCCGCAGGACCACCGACCGCGGGGGCGCCTCCGGGACCGGTTACTGGTCGGCGGCCACCGGCGGGTACCGGCCCGACCTGGTCGAACTCGCCCTCGGGCACCAGGCCATGCTGCCCGAGGTGATCGGCCCGTCCGAGGCGGCCGGTACGACCCCGGAGGGGCTGCTGATCTCGGCGGGGACCGGCGAGACCATGGCCGCCGCGTTCGGTCTCGGGCTCGGTCTCGGGGACGCCGTCGTGTCACTGGGGGCCTCGGGGTCGGTCATGGCCGTGCACCCGGAGGCGCTCGCCGACCCCTCCGGGATGATCACGTCGCTCGCCGACGCCACCGGCATGCACCTGCCGGTCCTGACCACCCTGAACGCCGTGCGGGCCCTGCGCGGGACCGCCGAACTGCTCGGGCTGCCCGACCTGGAGAGCCTCTCCGACCTGGCGATGAAGTCGACGCCCGGCGCGCACGGGCTGGTGATGCTGCCGTACCTGGAGGGCGAGCGGACGCCGAACCTGCCGCACACCGCGGGGACGCTGGCCGGGCTGCGCCGGGAGTCGATGAAGGCCGAGCATCTCGCGCGGGCCTCCTTCGAGGGGATGCTGTGCGGGCTCGCCGACGCGCTCGACGTGCTGCGCGGGCGCGGGGTGGAGGTGCGGCGGGTCTTCCTGCTGGGGCCGGCCGCCGAGCTGCCGGCCGTGCAGGCGGCGGCGCCGATGCTGTTCGGTGCGCAGGTCGTCGTACCGCAGCCGGCGGACTACGCGGCGATCGGGGCGGCGCGGCAGGCGGCCTGGGCGCTGGGGGTGTCGCAGGGCACCCTGGACCCGCGGACCCCTCCGGTGTGGCAGGGCGCCACCGCCCAGGTGCTGGAGCCGGGTGACGAACGGGCGGTGGGACAGGCGGTGCGGCAGCAGTACGTGTCCGTGCGCGAGCAGACCCATCCCGGGGCGTTCCGGTCGTGACCGGGCGCAGGGCGGGGGCACCGTCGGGTCGATCGGTCGCGGCGCCGGATTAATCGGTTGAGGTAACGCGGGTGGAGTGTCGGACGATAGGGGCCTAGGGCAAGCGATCCCGCCCGTCCGGGCGGGCGCGATCCCGCCTCCACCGCCGACTCCGAGAGACGTAGCGTGCTCATACGACTTCTGCGGACCTATCTCAGGCCCTACAGGAAACCCATCTCCATCCTGGTGCTGCTGCAGTTCCTGCAGACCTGCGCCACTCTCTACCTGCCCACGCTCAACGCGCACATCATCGACAACGGCGTCGTGAAGGGCGACACGGACTACATCCTGTCCTTCGGCGCGCTGATGATCGGTATCTCGCTGGCCCAGGTGGTGTGCAACATCGGTGCCGTCTACTACGGCGCCAGGACCGCGTCGGCGCTCGGCCGGGACGTGCGGGCCGCCGTCTTCGACCGGGTGCAGTCCTTCTCCGCGCGTGAGGTGGGCCACTTCGGGGCGCCCTCGCTCATCACCCGTACGACCAACGACGTACAGCAGGTCCAGATGCTGGTCCTGATGACGTTCACGCTGATGGTGTCGGCGCCCATCATGTGCGTCGGCGGCATCGTGCTCGCCCTCGGCCTGGACGTTCCGCTGTCCGGGGTACTGGTGGCGGTCGTCCCCGTGCTCGGCGTCTCGGTGACCCTGATCGTGCGCCGGCTGCGGCCGCTGTTCCGGGCCATGCAGGTACGGCTCGACACCGTGAACCGGGTGCTGCGCGAGCAGATCACCGGCAACCGGGTGATCCGCGCGTTCGTCCGCGACGAGTACGAGCAGGGCCGGTTCGGGAAGGCCAACCAGGACCTGACCGAGATGCAGCTGGCCACCGGCAACATGCTCGCGCTGATGTTCCCGATCGTCATGACGACGGTGAACGTCTCGTCGATCGCGGTGGTCTGGTTCGGCGCGCACCGGATCGACGGCGGTCAGATGGCGATCGGTGACCTGACCGCGTTCCTCGCCTACCTGATGCAGATCGTGATGTCCGTGATGATGGCCACCTTCATGTTCATGATGGTGCCGCGCGCGGAGGTCTGCGCCGAGCGCATCGAGGAGGTGCTGGACACCGAGTCCAGCGTCGTCCCGCCGCTCGCCCCGGTCACCGAGCTGCGGCGGCACGGCCATCTGGAGATCCGCGGCGCGGGCTTCTGCTATCCGGGTGCCGAGGAGCCGGTCCTCAAGGCCGTCGACCTGGTGGCCAGGCCCGGCGAGGTGACCGCCGTGATCGGTTCCACCGGCAGCGGCAAGTCCACCCTGCTCGGTCTCGTCTCCCGCCTCTTCGACGCCACGGACGGCGCTGTCCTCGTGGACGGGGAGAACGTCTCGGAACTCGACCCGAAGCTGCTCGCCAAGACGGTCGGCCTGGTCCCGCAGAAGCCGTACCTGTTCGCCGGGACCGTGGCGACCAACCTGCGCTACGGCAACCCGGACGCCACCGACGAGGAACTCTGGCACGCGCTGGAGGTCGCCCAGGCCAAGGGCTTCGTCGAGAAGCTGGAGGGCGGCCTCAACGCGCCCATCGCCCAGGGCGGTACGAACGTCTCCGGCGGCCAGCGGCAGCGCCTCGCCATCGCCCGGACGCTCGTGCAGCGTCCGGAGATCTACCTCTTCGACGACTCCTTCTCCGCCCTCGACTACGCGACCGACGCCGCCCTGCGCGCCGCGCTCGCCCGGGAGACGGCCGAGGCGACCGTCGTCATCGTCGCCCAGCGGGTGGCGACCATCAGGGACGCCGACCGGATCGTCGTCCTCGACGAGGGCCGCGTCGTCGGCACCGGCCGCCACCACGACCTCATGGCCGGCAACGAGACCTACCGGGAGATCGTGCTCTCCCAGCTGACGGAAGCGGAGGCCGCCTGATGGCCGGGCCCATGGGACGCATGATGGCCGGCGGCGGCCCCGACTCGCGGTCGATGGACTTCAAGAACTCGGGCAAACGGCTGGTCGCCCGGTTCCGGCCCGAACGGCTCACGATCTACCTGCTGCTGGTCTGCGTGGTCGCGAGCGTCACCCTCAACGTGATCGGCCCCAAGATCCTCGGCAAGGCCACCGACCTGGTGTTCGCCGGGGTCATCGGCAAGCAGATGCCGGCCGGGGCCACCAAGGACCAGGTGCTGGCGGGCATGCGCGAACGGGGCCAGGGCACCGTCGCCGACATGCTGAAGAGCACCGACTTCACGCCGGGCAAGGGCATCGACTTCGGCCAGGTCGGCGACGTCCTGCTCTTCGCGCTCTGCACCTACGTCGTCGCCGGTCTGCTGATGGCGGTGGCGACCCGGCTCGTCAACCGGTCCGTCAACCGCACGATGTACCGGCTGCGCGAGGACGTCCAGGGGAAGCTGTCCCGGCTGCCGCTGTCGTACTTCGACAAGCGCCAGCGCGGCGAGGTGCTGTCCCGGGCGACCAACGACATCGACAACATCGGCCAGACCCTCCAGCAGTCGATGGGCCAGCTCATCAACTCGGTGCTCACCATCGTCGGCGTGCTCGCGGTGATGTTCTGGGTGTCCTGGCTGCTGGCCCTGGTCGCGCTGGCGACCGTGCCGCTGTCCTTCCTGGTCGCCACCCGCATCGGCAAGCGCTCCCAGCCGCACTTCGTGCAGCAGTGGCGTTCCACGGGCAAACTGAACGCGCACGTCGAGGAGATGTACACCGGGCACACCCTGGTGAAGGTCTTCGGCCGTCAGGACGAGTCCGCGCAGCAGTTCGCCGAGCAGAACGAGGCGCTGTACGAGGCCGGTTTCAAGGCGCAGTTCAACAGCGGTGTGATGCAGCCGCTGATGATGTTCGTGTCGAACCTGAACTACGTGCTGGTGGCGGTCGTCGGCGGCCTGCGGGTCGCGTCGGGCGCGCTGTCCATCGGTGACGTCCAGGCGTTCATCCAGTACTCCCGGCAGTTCTCGATGCCGCTGACCCAGGTCGCCTCCATGGCCAACCTGGTGCAGTCCGGGGTCGCGTCGGCCGAGCGGATCTTCGAACTCCTGGACGCGGAGGAGCAGGAGGCCGACCCGGTGCCGGGCGAGCGGCCCGCGGAGCTGCGCGGGCGGGTGGCGCTGGAGCACGTCTCCTTCCGCTACGACCCCGAGAAGCCGCTCATCGAGGACCTGTCCCTGACGGTCGAACCCGGGCACACGGTCGCGATCGTCGGCCCGACCGGCGCGGGCAAGACCACGCTGGTGAACCTGCTGATGCGGTTCTACGACGTCTCCGGCGGCCGGATCACCCTCGACGGGGTCGACATCACCCGCATGTCCCGCGACGAACTCCGGGCCGGCATCGGCATGGTGCTCCAGGACACCTGGCTGTTCGGCGGCACGATCGCGGAGAACATCGCGTACGGCGCCGCGCGCGAGGTCACCCGCGGGGAGATCGAGGAGGCGGCGCGGGCGGCCCACGCGGACCGGTTCGTGCGCACCCTCCCCGACGGCTACGACACCGTGATCGACGACGAGGGCACCGGTGTCAGCGCCGGTGAGAAGCAGCTGATCACCATCGCACGGGCGTTCCTGTCCGACCCGACGATCCTCGTCCTCGACGAGGCGACGTCGTCGGTGGACACCCGCACCGAGGTGCTGATCCAGAAGGCGATGGCCAAACTGGCGCACGGGCGGACGTCGTTCGTGATCGCCCACCGGCTGTCGACGATCCGGGACGCGGACACCATCCTGGTGATGGAGAACGGGTCGATCGTCGAACAGGGCGCCCACACCGACCTGCTGGCGGCGGACGGGGCGTACGCCCGCCTGTACAAGGCGCAGTTCGCGCAGGCGGTGGCCGAGGTGGACTGACGCGGGTGCGGTACGGGTGGGGACGCTCACCGGCGCCCGCAGGGTGCCTCCCCCAGCCGAAGGCTGGGGGAGGCACTGCGCGAGCAACCCCCACCCACCCGCACCCGGCGATCAGTCCAGATAACCCCTCAACTGATCCGCAAAAGCATGGTCCCGCAGCTTGTTCAAGGTCTTCGACTCGATCTGCCGGATCCGCTCCCGCGTCACCCCGAAGATCCGCCCGATCTCCTCCAGCGTCCGCGGCCGCCCGTCGGCCAGCCCGTACCGCAGCTGGACGACCTTCCGCTCCCGCTCCCCCAGCGTCGACAGCACCGCCTCCAGGTGCTCGCGCAGCAGCAGGAACGCCGCCGACTCCACCGGGCTCGCCGCGTCCCCGTCCTCGATGAGGTCCCCGAGGGCGACGTCCTCCTCCTCGCCCACCGGCGCGTGCAGTGACACCGGCTCCTGCGCCAGCCGCAGCACCTCCCCGACCCGCTCGGGCGGCAGCTCCAGGTGCGCGGCGACCTCCTCGGGTGTCGGCTCGTACCCCCGTTCCTGGAGCATCCGGCGCTGGACGCGCACCACCCGGTTGATGAGCTCCACCACGTGCACCGGGACGCGGATCGTGCGGGCCTGGTCGGCCAGCGCACGCGACATCGCCTGCCGGATCCACCAGGTGGCGTACGTCGAGAACTTGTAGCCGCGGGCGTAGTCGAACTTCTCGACGGCGCGGATCAGGCCGAGGTTCCCCTCCTGGACCAGGTCCAGCATGGTGAGGCCGCGGCCGACGTACCGCTTGGCCACCGACACGACCAGCCGCAGGTTCGCCTCGATGAGGCGGCGCTTGGCCATCCGGCCCATCACGACCAGCCGGTCCAGGTCCAGCGCCAGCTCGCTGTCGAGGTCGGACGCGCCGCTGAGCTTCTCCTCGGCGAACAGGCCGGCCTCGACGCGGCGGGCGAGCTCGACCTCCTCGGCGGCGGTGAGCAGCGGGATCCGGCCGATCTCCCGCAGGTACTGGCGGAACAGGTCGGAGGAGGGGCCGCCGGTGTCGGCGCGGGCGGCGGCGCGCGCCTGGGCGGCGGACTGCTCGGGGTCGGGCTCCTCCTCGCCCGCTTCGGCGGTGAGCTCCTCCGGGGCCGGGCCCTCCGGCTCCGGCTCCGTCCCGGGGTGCGGTGCGGCGCGGCCCTGCGGCGGTACGCCCGGGTGGGCGTCGGCGTCGGCTGCCGGTTCGTCCGGGCGCGTGCCGCTGTCCGTCTGGGTCAGGGTCTGGGTCTGCACGGGGGCGACCTCCAGGATGATCGCTGCCAGGGGGTGCGGCAGCGGTACTTCGGGGGCGGAGACGACGGCCTCGCCGCTGTCCGTCCCGTACGCGACGAGTGGAACGGCGGGGGTGTCGGACCCGTCCGGGACGGGCCGGCCGCGCTCCGAGGACTCAGGCACCGCCCCCCAGTGTGGGGTACGACACATCGCCGCCACGAGGGGCGTGCGGTGACTTTTTGCGTCCGGTCCGTGACCCCGCGGTCACCCCCGCTGGGCCGCCTCGGCTCAGAGAGCGGCCGGGCCGTGTTCGCGCAGTGCCTGCCCGTACTGCTGGAGGACCCACAACTCGTTCTGCACAGCGGCGAGTTGTGCGGGGTCACCGCCGGTGCCGAGGCGGGTGAGGGTGATCTGGATCTCGTGGATACGACGGTCGACGGCCCGGCGGCGGACGGTCACGAGCTGCTCGCCCGCGTAGTTCTCGTCGACCGTGCGGCGCATGATCGCCTCGACGGCGAGTTCGGTGACCATGGCGCGGACGGCGTCGTCGGGGGCGGTCTCACGGACGCGGACCAAATACTCCTGGGGGTCGTGGACGCCGTTCTCGGCGCCGCCCGCCTCCATGATGGCCTGCCGTACGGCCGCGTAGGGGGCGGCGGTGAACTCGTCGACGCCGTACGCGTCGAACGCCGGGGAGACCAGCTCCGGGCGCTGCAGGGCGAGCTTCAGCAGCTCGCGTTCGGTGGCGTAGACGGGGTTGCGGAGGTTGAGGGCGGGACCGGAGACCGCGGGGCGCGCGGCGGTGTCGTACGACGGCTGCTGCGGGCCGCGGGCCGGGGCCGAGCCTCCTCGGCCGCCCTTGTCCCGGGCCCAGCGCGCCAGCTGCGCCACCCGCTTCACCACGAACTGGGTGTCGAGGATGCCGAGCATGCCGGCGAGTTCGACGGCGACCTCGTGCTGGGCGCCGCTGTTCTTGATCCGGGCGACGATCGGGGCGGCCTCGTCGAGGGCCGCGGCACGGCCCGCGGGGGTGTCCAGGTCGTACCGGCTCACCACCTGGCGCAGCGCGAACTCGAAGAGCGGGGTGCGGGGTTCGACGAGGTCGGCGACCGCCTCGTCGCCCTTGGCGAGCCGCAGCTCGCAGGGGTCCATGCCGTCGGGGGCGATCGCGATGTACGTCTCGGCGGCGAACTTCTGGTCGTCCTCGAAGGCGCGCAGGGCCGCCTTCTGGCCGGCCGCGTCGCCGTCGAAGGTGAAGATCACGCGGGCGCTGCCGTTGTCCATCAGCAGCCGGCGCAGGATCTTGATGTGCTCGCCGCCGAAGGCGGTGCCGCAGGTGGCGATGGCCGTCGTCACCCCGGCCAGGTGGCAGGCCATGACGTCCGTGTAGCCCTCGACCACGACCGCGCGGCTGGCCTTCGCGATGTGCTGCTTGGCGAGGTCGATGCCGTACAGGACCTGGGACTTCTTGTAGATCGCGGTGTCGGGCGTGTTGAGGTACTTGGGCCCGTTGTCGGCCTCGTAGAGCTTGCGGGCGCCGAAGCCGACGACCTCGCCGCCGATGTCCCGGATCGGCCACATGAGGCGGCCGCGGAACCGGTCGATGGGCCCGCGCCGCCCCTCCTGGGACAACCCGGACAGCAGCAGTTCCTTGTCGGTGAAGCCCTGGCCGCGCAGGTAGCGGGTGAGGTGGTCCCAGCCCTGGGGGCTGTAGCCGACGCCGAAGTGCACGGCGGCGGCCTGGTCGAAACCGCGCTCGGCGAGGAAGACCCGACCGGTCTCGGCCTCGGGGCTGGTGGCGAGCTGCTCCGCGTACCAGGCGGCGGCGATCTTGTGCGCCTCGACCAGCCGGATCCGCTCGCCGCGCTGGTGGGACGGGTTGTACCCGCCCTCCTCGTAGCGCAGGGTGATCCCGGCCAGGCCGGCCAGCCGCTCGACCGCCTCCGAGAAGGAGAGGTGGTCCACCTTCATCACGAAGGTGATGGTGTCGCCGCCCTCCTGGCAGCCGAAGCAGTGGAAGAGTCCCTTGCTCGGGCTGACCTGGAAGGACGGCGACTTCTCGTCGTGGAACGGGCACAGCCCCTTCAGGTTCCCGCCGCCCGCGTTGCGCAGCTGGAGGTACTCGGACACGACGGCGTCGATCGGGACCGCGTCCCGTACCGCCTTCACATCCTCGTCATTGATCCGTCCTGCCACGGGTGAATTCTACGGGGGTGCTGTGACAGCTCCGGCGCGCCGGAGCCGCCCGTCGGGGGACGCGGAGCCGGTTGCCTAGGCGAGCGACTCCAACGGCACGTGGGGGTCCGCCAGGGCCTCGGTGTCCACCGCGGCCCGCGAGGAGATCAGCCGCTGGATCGGCGCTGTGACATCCCACACGTTCACGTTCATCCCGGCCAGCACCCGCCCCTGACGCACCCAGAACGCGATGAACTCCCGTTTCCCCGCGTCCCCCCGGATGACCACCTGGTCGTACGAGCCGGGCGGCGCCCACCCGCTGTACTCCATGCCGAGGTCGTACTGGTCGGTGAAGAAGTAGGGCACCCGGTCGTAGAGCACGTCCTGCCCGAGCATGGACCGCGCCGCCGCCGGGCCGCCGTTGAGGGCGTTGGCCCAGTGCTCCACGCGCAGGCGCGTGTCGAACAGCCCGTGCGGGAAGGAGGCCACGTCGCCGGCCGCGTAGATGTCCGGGTCGGAGGTGCGCAGCCGTGCGTCGACGACGACGCCCCCGCCGTGCGCCCGGTCGGCGATCTCCAGTCCCGCCGCCTCGGCGAGGCCGACCCGCGGGGCCGCGCCGATCGCCGCGAGGACGTCGTGCGCCGGGTGCTCCTCGCCGTCGTCGGTGCGGGCGGCGAGGACCATGCCGTCCTGGCCGACGATCTCGGTGAGCCGCACCCCGAAGCGGAACCGGACCCCGTGCTCGCGGTGCAGCTCGGCGAAGACGTTGCCCAGCTCGGGCCCGAGCACGCCGTGCAGCGGGGTCGGTCCGGGCTCGATGACGGTGACCTCGGCGCCGTACGTCCGGGCCGCCGCCGCGACCTCCAGGCCGATCCAGCCGGCACCCGCGATCACGAGGTGCCCGTTGTCCCGGCCGAGCGCGCCGAGGACGCCCTTGAGGCGCTCGGCGTGGGCGAGGCGGCGCAGGTGGTGGACGCCGGCCAGGTCGGTGCCCGGGATGTCCAGGCGGCGGGGCTCCGCGCCGGTGGCGAGCAGCAGCTTGTCGTAGCGCACGAGGGTGCCGTCGTCGCCGAAGCGGACGGTCTTGGCGGCGCGGTCGACGCGGTCCACGGTCTGGCCGAGGTGCAGTTCGACGTCGTTGCGCGCGTACCAGGCGGGCTCGTGGACGAACACGCTGTCGCGTTCGTCCTTGCCGAGCAGGTAGCCCTTGGAGAGCGGCGGCCGCTCGTAGGGGTGGTCGCGCTCGTCGCAGATCAGTATCACCCGGCCGGTGAAACCCTCGGCCCGGAGGGTCTCGGCCGCCTTCGCTCCGGCGAGTCCACCACCGACGATGATGAATGTCTGGTCCGCGTCGACCACTTGAAGCCTCCTCGTGAGGGTGCCGCCACATATGCCGCCCACATGCGCCGCACTGTGAGCCTCCCGCACGCAGCGTGATGCGGGAAGGGGGAGTGACCTTCGGCGGCCCGATCTTGACCCGTTCAGGGACGGATCGGGACACGCAGGGTCACCAACGTCTCACATACGCCCCGTCAGCCTCGCATGCAACCACCGGGCGGAGGCGTCGGTGAGCGAGGCGATCTGATCGACGATCACACGCTTGCGGGCCTGGTCGTCACCGGCCGTGGCGAACAGCGCCCGGAACTGCGGGTCGAGGCCCTCCGGCGCGCGGGCGGTGAGCGCCTCGGCGAGTTCGGCCACGACGATCCGCTGCTCGGCGCGGATCCGCTCCTGCTCGGCGCGCTGCATGACGTACCGGTGGGCGATGGACTTCAGGACCGCGCACTCCAGCCGGGCCTCGCGCGGTACGACGAGTTCGGCGCCGTAACGGGTCAGCCGGCCGGTGCCGTACCGCTCGCGGGTGGCGCTCTCCGCGGCCAGGCAGAACCGGCCGATCAGCTGGCTGGTGGCGTCCTTGAGGCGGGCCTGGGCGACCGCGCTGCCGTCGTAGCCGTGCGGCCACCACTCCTCGGCCCGGAGCCGGTCGAGGGCGGCGGCGAGTTCGGCGGGATCGGTGCCGGCGGGCACGTACCTGCCGACGGCGACGGCGAACACCTCCTGCCGTTCGGACTCGGCGCGCAGACGGTCGGGGTCGATGTGACCGGCGTGCAGGCCGTCCTCGACGTCGTGCACCGAATAGGCGACGTCGTCGGACCAGTCCATGACCTGGGCCTCGAAGCAGGTGCGGGTGCCGGGGGCCTCCTTGCGGACCCAGTCGAAGACCGGCCGGTCGTCCTCGTACACACCGAACTTCGGGGAGGCCGGGTCGGTGGGGTGCGCGCCGCGCGGCCAGGGGTACTTGGTGGCGGCGTCGAGGGCGGCGCGGGTGAGGTTGAGGCCGACGGAGCCCTCGGGGGTGAACCGCTTGGGCTCGATGCGGGTGAGCAGCCGCAGCGACTGGGCGTTGCCCTCGAAGCCGCCGCAGTCGTCGGCGAACTCGTTCAGCGCCTGTTCGCCGTTGTGACCGAACGGGGGGTGACCGAGGTCGTGGGACAGGCAGGCGGCCTCCACCAGGTCCGGGTCGCAGCCGAGGGCCGCGCCCAGTTCGCGGCCGACCTGGGCGCATTCGAGGGAGTGGGTGAGGCGGGTGCGGGGGCTGGCGTCCCAGGCCTGGGCGGGGGTGCCGGGGGTGACGACCTGGGTCTTGCCGGCGAGCCTTCTGAGGGCGGCGGAGTGCAGGACACGGGCGCGGTCGCGCTGGAAGGCGGTGCGGCCGGGGCGTTTGTCGGGTTCGGGGGCCCAGCGGTCGGCTGACGCCGGGTCGTAGGCCGGCGGGGGTGCGGGTGCGGGGACTGCCATGGGTCGACAGTACGGGGCGGTGGTGACAAACGGGGGTGGGTGCGCCCGCTGACGTGCCGGGTTGGGGGGCGGTGCGGGTGCGGGTGCGGGTGCGTGGGGGCTGGTCGCGCAGTTCCCCGCGCCCCCAAGAAGGTGGGTCCACTGGGGCGCCCCAAAGGGGCGCGGGGAACTGCGCGACCAGCCACAACGCACCCGCAGCGAAGCCGCATACTCCTAGGCCGCCGCGGTCACCGGGGTTCCCAGGGCCTGCTCGTACCGGTGGATGACCAGTTCGGCCATCGCGGCGTGGGCTCCCAGGGGGGCCGAGGCGATCCACGGGGCGTCTGCCGCGCACTGGGTCGCGAAGCGGCCCGGGGCCGTGAAGTAGGAGGCGACGGCGATGTGCCGGCGCCCCTTCGCACGCAGGGCGGCCACCGCTTCCGGGACCGTCGGGGCCGCCGCCGAGGCGTAGGCGGGGAGCACCGGGACGCCCAGGCGGGCGGCGAGGAGGCCGGCCGTGCGGTCCGTGTCGGCCCTGGACTCCGGGTCCCGGGAACCCGCCGCCGCCAGGATCACCGCGCTCGCGGGGCGGGACCGCCAGCCCGCCTCCAGCAGGCGGGTGCCCAGGGTGTCGGCCAGCAGGGGGTGCGGGCCCAGCGGGGCGGCGACGCGGGTGCGGGCCCGGGCCGCGGCCGCCGTCCGCGGGATGTCCCGCTTGACGTGGTGGCCGCGGCCGAGGAGCAGCGGGACCAGGACGGCCCGGGTGTCGCCGAGGGCGGCGAGGGTGTCGGGGAGCAGCGGTTCGTTCAGTTCGATGTGACCGAGGTGCACGGGCAGGCCGGGGCGCAGGGCGCGCACCCGGTCCTGGAGCGCCCGCACGGTGCTGAGCGCGCGCGGGTCGCGGCTGCCGTGGGCCACCAGGACCAGGGCGGGCGGGCCGGGGCGCGGGGAAAGGTCGGTCACCGTCATGGAAGGATCCTCACCCGAGGAGATTGCGCGGCCGTTGCCTGACCGTCACGGCTGTTTTCCGGCGCTTCACGGTACGGACCCGGACGGTGTGAGCGAACCGGAACGCCCCGGCCGGCGTCCTCCATGGTCGGAGCCGACAGGGCCGCCAGAGCCGACAGGGCCGAGCAGGGGGGGACACCCGTATGAAGATCCGCCGACCGCGGCTGCCGAGCACCCGTACCGGCCGGCGGCGGCTGGTGCAGGGTGTGATGGCGGGCTGCGTGCTGGCGCTGCTGCCGGCCACCTGGCTGTACGTGTCGACGGCGGACCGGCTGCGGACGGTGGCGGACGTACCGCGTACCGACGTGGCCGTGGTCTTCGGCGCGGGCCTGTGGGACGGCGAGCCGTCGCCGTACCTCGCGCACCGTCTGGACGCGGCGGCGCGGCTGTACCGGCAGGGCCGCATCAAGGTGGTCCTCGTCACCGGCGACAACAGCCGCAAGGACTACGACGAGCCGGACGCCATGCGCGCCTACCTCACCCGGCACGGCGTCCCGGGCACGCGCGTCGTCACCGACTACGCGGGCTTCGACACCTGGGACTCGTGCGTCCGCGCCCGGAAGATCTTCGGCGTGGACCGGGCCGTGCTGATCAGCCAGGGGTTCCACATCCGGCGCGCGGTGGCGCTGTGCGAGGCGGCGGGGGTGACGTCGTACGGGGTCGGGGTCGACGCCAAGCACGACGTGACCTGGTACTACGGCGGGACCCGGGAGGTCTTCGCGGCGGCGAAGGCGGCACTGGACGTGGTGTTCGAGCCGGACCCGACGTTCCTCGGGCGGAAGGAACCCGGCGTGGCCCGGGCGCTGGCCGACGGCCGCTGAGGCGGCCGGCGGGAGGTCACCGCCCGGCCGGCCTCCGGTGCCCGAGCCAGTCGCCGCCGTCGATACGCGTGCCCCGGGCGCGCAGCCGTTCGGCGACGGCCGGTCCGGCGACGTACACCCAGGCCCGGAGGGCGGCCCCGTCCCGCAGTCGTACGGCCTCCCGTTCGACGCGCACGTACAGGCTCGCGGGATCGCCCGGTACGTACTCCTCCAGCTCGTCCAGTTCCTGGAGGAGCCGGTCGTACGACTCGGGCCGCGCGGTGACGAGTTCGCCGCTGACCAGGCCGGTGGTGCCGGGTTCCGCTACGGCGTAGGGGTAGCCGGGGCCGTCGTAGAGCACCGCGCCGGCGAGACGGCCCGGTTCCTCCGACTCCGTGCGGCCGCGCAGGAACGCGTCATGGTTGGGCTCGCCCGGCCGGAGGGTGCCGTAGACGAAGAACGGGAGGTGGTGGGGGTTCCGGGCGGTCACAGAAAGGATTCTCCACCCCCGCCGTCCCCCCACACATCTCCACGGAGGCGCTATGGACATGACATGTCATGGACCTTTAAATCTGTCTCGTCATCAGCGCCACCCCACGCCTTCGAGGCACTCTCCGAGGAGACTGATGAGCCGGACCCGGAACAGCCGCGTTTCCCGCCTCGCCACCGCCGGCGTCGCCGCCACCACCGCGACCCTGCTGGCCGCCGCCCTCTCCCCCGCCGCCCACGCCGACGCCAGACCCACCCGGGCCACCGCGATCGCCAACGCGGCCGAGGCGCTCGTCCAGCACGCCGCCGGACTCGGCCTCACCTCCGCCGAGGGCACCTCGGTCCGGGACGTGATCGTCGACAAGAACGGCGCCCAGCACGTCCGTTACGACCGCACGTACCGCAAGCTCCCGGTGCTGGGCGGCGACTTCGTGGTCCACCTCAAGGCGGACGGCGCGTACCGCGGCGCCGACCGGGCGACCCGGAGCACGATATCCCTCGCCTCGGTCGTGCCGGAGATATCCGCCCCGAAGGCCGCCGACCTCGCGGTGAACGCGCTGCGGGCGGCTAACCTCGGCGACGCGCTGCGGCAGGTCCAGGCAAAGCCGCAGCTGGTCGTCGACGCCCTGCACGGCACCCCGAAGCTGGCCTGGCGCACCAACGCCGTCGGCAAGGACTCGCTGGGCAACCCGGTCGCCCGCACCGTGCTGACGGACGCCCGCACCGGCGCCCAGATCGACGCCTGGGACAGCATCGAGACGGCGACCGGCGACGGCAAGTCCCTGTACAGCGGCACGGTCCCGCTGCAGACGACGCAGTCCGGGTCCTCGTACAACCTCACCGACCCCACCCGCGGCAACACCTTCACCGGGGACGCGGCCAACAAGACCGACCTGTGCATCTTCGGCATCTGCATCAGCCGGGCGCCCAACACGGTGTTCACGGACGCCGACAACCACTGGGGCACGGGCGCCACGTCGGACCGCTCGTCGGCGGCCGTCGACGCCCAGTACGGCACCAACGAGACCTGGGACTACTACAAGAACGTCCACGGCCGCAACGGCATCGCCGGTGACGGCAAGGGCTCGTACAACCGCGTCCACTACGGCAACAACTACAACAACGCCTTCTGGGACGACAGTTGCTTCTGCATGACGTACGGCGACGGTGACGGGACCACCTTCGGGCCGCTGGTGGCCCTCGACGTGGCGGGCCACGAGATGACCCACGGGGTCACCTCCAAGACGGCGGCGCTGACCTACACGGGCGAGTCCGGCGGCCTGAACGAGGCCACCTCGGACATCCTCGGCACGCTGGTGGAGTGGTACGCGAACAACTCCTCCGACCCGGGCGACTACCTGATCGGCGAGAAGATCGTCCGCTCCGGCTTCGGCAAGACGGCGCTGCGGTACATGGACCAGCCGTCCAAGGACGGGAGTTCGGCGGACTACTGGAGTTCCTCGGTCGGGAACCTGGACGTGCACTACTCCTCCGGCGTCGCGAACCACTTCGCGTATCTCCTCGCGGAGGGCAGCGGCGCGAAGACGATCAACGGCGTGAGCTACAACTCGCCGACGTACAACGGCTCGACGGTCACCGGGATCGGCCGGGACAAACTGGGGGCGATCTGGTACCGCGCGCTGACCGTCTACATGACGTCCTCGACGAACTACGCGGGCGCGCGGACGGCGACCCTGAACGCCGCGAAGGACCTCTACGGCGCCGGCAGCACCGAGTACAACGCGGTGGCGGCGGCCTGGAGCGCGGTGAACGTCAACTGAGCGGAGCGCAGGACGCATGACGTCGGCCGCCCCGGTCCGCGCACCGGACCGGGACGGCCGTACCTCGTACCCCATGGCAAACAGCGGCGAACAGGGTGAATACCCGGAATTCAAGGAACAGCCGGGGCATTCACACTGCCGCTGAGCGGATCCGATGGCGGATGTGTGTGAATTCCGTGACGGCCGCCGAATTCCGCAACTCCGTCGTCCTGACAAGCCCTTGCGGCACATTCCCGCGTGCACTAACTAGATAAAACATGAACTTGTTCAGCCGCCCCCACACCGCCCGGCGCACCCCCACGGCCCCGCCCCGCTCCGCCCAGGCATCCTCCCCCCACGGCTCCGCGCCCGCCCTGCTGGACCCCGCGCTCGCCGCCCTCACCGGCGAGTGGATCATCGACCCGGCGCACAGCAGAATCGGTTTCTCGGTCCGGCACGCGATGGTGACGACGGTGCGCGGGGCCTTCACTGAGTACAAGAGCCGGCTCTACTTCGACGGCCGTGACCCGTCCCGTTCCCAGGCGGAGATCATCCTGTCCACGGGCAGTGTGGACACCGGCGTGGAGCAGCGGGACGCCCACCTGATGGGCCGCGACTTCCTGGACGCCGCCACCTACCCGCGGATGCGCTTCCAGAGCACGGCGGTTCGCCTCAAGTCCCCCGACGTCTACGTCATGACCGGCGACCTCACCATCAAGAGCGCGACGCGCCCGGTCGACCTGGAGCTGACCTACATCGGCCACGTCACCGACCCCTTCGGCTACCAGCGCGTCGGCTTCGACGGCACGACCACGATCAACCGCATGGACTGGGGCCTGTCGTACAACTCCCGCCTGGCCGAGGGCGGCGCGATGGTGAGCGAGACGGTTCGCCTGCAGTTCGACATCGCCGCGATCCGGATGGTGCCGGAGGGCGCACTCTAGGGTCGTGGACACGGGACGGCGGCTCGTCCGTGGCTCGGGCGGGTCACCCGTTCACTCCCTCCGGGGCCCGCCGTCCGTGTGCTTTTCATACATTTCCCTCCGCTTTCTTTCCATAGCCCCTTTGACCTGCCATAACGGGCTCGCAAAACCCCCGCAGGACCCGTCCTGTGACACCCGTTCATCCCACAGCTGACGGAATCTCGGGGAGCGGGCCCGGCCCGCCTGCCTTTACCTCGGAAGAGCAAGGGAGTGGACGAGAGCCCGACGAGGAGCGAGGGAGCACCATGCGACGCACCGTCCGTCTGCTGACCGGAGCCGCGCTCGCGGTGGCCGCGTCCGGTGCCGCCGGCGCACCGGCCTACGGCAGCGGCTCCGGCGGCCTGGACGTGTACCCCTCGACCGCGGCACCCGGCGCTCAGGTCACGGTGAACACCGCGGTCTGCGGGGAGAAGGGGTCGGCCGTCGGCGACGCCGGTCCGGTCGGCGCCGGGACGTTCACGCTCGCGCCCAGCGCCCACGAGGGCGAGGCGATCGGGGAGTTCCGGGTGCCGGCGAGCGCGCAGCCGGGGACGTACGAGATCGTCGCGAAGTGCGCCGACGGGACCCGCCGGGCCACCGGTGACCTGACGGTGGCGCTGATGCCGGCCGCGGGGCAGCAACTGCAGCCCCACGGCAGTGTGAAGACGGGGGTCGGTGGTGCCCTTGGCACCGACCCCGTGGGGACCGCGGCGGGCGTGGCGGCTCTGGCCGTCGCCGCCGCGGGCGGTACCTGGCTCCTGCATCGCCGGGCGAGAGGCGATGCGTTCTGACGGACACCCTCCGCTGTCCGTCCGCCGGTACCGCCATCCCACCCCCTCCGGGTCCGACGCCCCTCGCGGCCCGGAGGGGGTAGGGGGTCACACGTTCGGTCGCCTTCGAAAGAGGGGTGCTCATGCGCAGGATCGGGGACACCGCGATAGCCGCCGTGACCCTGGTGGCCCTCGGCTCGGGCGTCTGGCTGCTCGGCCCCGGATCGGGCCCGCGGGACGCCCCGCCCCAGCCGTCCGCCGCGGAGGGCCGCCCCGACCCCGCGGAGGAACGCCTCGCGTCCCCCGCGCTGCCGCCCTCCCCGCCCACCCGGATCCGCATCCCCGCCATCCGCGTGGACGCCCCGCTCATGGGCCTCGCCCTCACCTCCGCGGGCAGCCTCGACGTGCCGCCCGCCACCGACAAGAACCTCGCCGGCTGGTACGAGGCGGGCACCACGCCCGGCGAGACCGGCACCGCGATCGTCGCCGGGCACGTGGACAACACCGAGGGGCCCGCCGTCTTCTACGACCTCGGCGCCCTCCGGCGCGGGGCGGTCATCGAGGTGGACCGGCGGGACAGGTCGGTCGCCGTCTTCACGGTGGACGCGGTCGAGGTCTACCAGGCCCGGGACTTCCCCGACGAGAAGGTGTACGGCGCCGCGAAACGGCCCGAGCTGCGGGTGATCACCTGCGGCGGCGGATACTCGCGCACGACCGGCTACCAGGGCAACGTCGTCGTCTTCGCCCACCTCACCGCGACCCGCTGACCACCGGGCCGCCCGCCGCGCCCGCTTCCGCTCCCCGGACCCCTCACATCCCTCCCCCGGCCGGGAAGAGGGCAGCGTTCCGCGCGGGAAACAGGGGTGATGCGGTCGGGTAACGTCCGCCGCGCAGGCTCCTGGACATGACCTCGAATACGCGTGTGGTGGTGACCGGCGCCGGCCTCGCGGGCGTCCGCCCCGCCCGCCGACTCGGGGAGCCCGGCACACCGGCGCCACCGATGACACCGGTGAGACCCGCGCCGCCGATTCCGGCACCGACGCCACCGGAGCGGCCCACGGCACCCGTGACGCCCACCGGATGCGTGACGTCCACCGGACCCGCCACATCCAGCAGGCCCGCGACACCCACTGGGCCCATCACGCCCACCGGACCCGCCACATCCAGCAGGCCCGTGACCTCCACCGGCCCCGTCCCGCCCACCGGACCCGCGACACCCACCAGACCCGCGACGCCCACCGGACCCGTCACGCCCACCGGACCCGCCGCATCCAGCAGGTCCGTGGCGTCCGCCAGGTCCGTCACGTCCGCCGTGCGCTTCGCCGGTGGCGTCCCCCCGCTCCACCTGCTCACCCACGATGGAGGCTCCTGATGACCACCGCCCCCGGGGCCACCCCCACGATCGTGCTCGTCGGCCACGGCATGGTCGGCCAGCGCTTCCTCGAAGCGCTGGCGGCGCGCGGTCTGACCGCCACGCACCGCGTGGTCGTGCTCTGCGAGGAGCCGCGTCCCGCCTACGACCGCGTCGCCCTCACCTCGTACTTCTCGGGCCGGAGCCCCGACGACCTCTCCCTGACGGACATGGGGTTCATCGCCGACCACGGCATCGAGCTGTACGTCGGCGACCCGGCGCAGCACGTCGACCGCGCGGCGCGGACGGTGACGGCCAGGTCCGGCGCGGTGTTCGGGTACGACACGCTCGTCCTGGCCACCGGCTCGTACCCGTTCGTGCCGCCGGTCCCGCACAAGGAGGCGACCGGCTGCTTCGTGTACCGCACGATCGAGGACCTCCTCGCGATCGAGGAGTACGCGAAGAACGCCTCGACGGGCGCCGTGGTCGGCGGCGGCCTGCTCGGACTGGAGGCCGCGGGCGCCCTCAAGGGGCTCGGACTCACCTCCCACATCGTGGAGTTCGCACCGCGGCTGATGCCGGTGCAGGTGGACGAGGGCGGTGGTGCGGCGCTGCTGCGCACCATCGAGGAGATGGGCCTGACCGTGCACACCGGCGTGGGCACGCAGGAGATCGTCGTCGACGACGCGGGTGCCGTGACCGGCATGAAGCTGTCCGACGGTTCCGAACTCGCCACCGACCTCGTGGTGTTCAGCGCCGGCGTCCGCCCGCGCGATCAACTCGCCCGGGACTGCGGCCTGTCGGTCGGTGAGCGCGGCGGCATCACGGTCGACGAGCAGTGCCGTACGGTGACGGACCCGCACGTGTTCGCGATCGGCGAGTGCGCCCTGGCGGCGGACGGCCGGGTGTACGGCCTGGTGGCACCGGGTTACGAGCAGGCCGAGACGGCCGCGGCGACCATCGCCTCCGACGAGGCCGCCTTCACCGGCGCCGACCTGTCGACCAAGCTGAAGCTGCTCGGCGTGGACGTGGCCTCCTTCGGCGACGCGCACGGCGCCGCCGCCGACTGCCTCGACGTCGTCTACTCCGACGCCCGTTCGGGCCTGTACAAGAAGCTGGTCATCGGCAGGGACGGCACCCTGCTCGGCGGCATCCTGGTCGGCGACGCGGAGGCGTACGGGACGCTGAAGGCGTTCACCGGTTCGGTGCCGCCGGTCGCGCCCGAGTCGCTGGTGCTGCCGGCCGGTGCCGGGGAGGCCGTCCAGCTCGGCCCGGCCGCGCTGCCGGACGAGGCGATCATCTGCTCCTGCAACAACGTCCGCAAGGGCACCGTCCGCGAGGCCGTCACCGAGCACGGCTGCACCACCGTGCCCGAGGTGAAGAAGTGCACCAAGGCCGGTACGACGTGCGGCAGTTGCGTCAAGGTCCTCGGACAGCTGGTCACCGCGGAGCTGGAGGCGTCCGGCGTCGAGGTCGACAAGGGCCTGTGCGGCTGCTTCGCGCAGACCCGCGAGGAGCTGTACGAGATCGTCCTCGCGTTGCGCGTCACCACCTACCAGGACCTGCTCGACCGGTACGGCCGGGAGGCGGCCCGGGGCGGCGACGGCTGCGAGACCTGCAAGCCCGCCGTCGGCTCGATCATCGCGTCCCTCGCCCCGACGATCGGCGCGAGCGGGTACGTCCTGGACGGCGAACAGGCGGCCCTCCAGGACAGCAACGACCACTTCCTGGCCAACCTCCAGAAGAACGGCTCGTATTCGGTCGTACCGCGCATCCCCGGCGGTGAGATCACTCCCGAGGGCCTGATCACGATCGGTGAGATCGCCCGGGACTTCGGCCTCTACACGAAGATCACGGGCGGTCAGCGCATCGACATGTTCGGGGCGCGCGTCGAGCAGCTGCCGCTGATCTGGATGCGGCTGGTGGACGCCGGCTTCGAGTCCGGCCACGCCTACGGCAAGGCGCTGCGCACGGTGAAGTCCTGCGTGGGCTCGACCTGGTGCCGCTACGGCGTCCAGGACTCGGTGCGGATGGCGATCGACCTGGAACTGCGCTACCGCGGGCTCCGGTCCCCGCACAAGCTCAAGTCGGCGGTGTCCGGCTGCGCCCGGGAGTGCGCGGAGGCCCAGTCGAAGGACTTCGGCGTCATCGCCACCGCGGGCGGCTGGAACCTCTACGTCGGCGGCAACGGCGGTGCCACGCCGCGCCACGCGGACCTGCTCGCACAGGACCTGTCCGACGCCGAACTGGTCCGTCTGATCGACCGGTTCCTGATGTTCTACATCCGCACGGCGGACCGGCTGGAGCGCACGTCGACCTGGCTGGAGCGGATCCCGGGCGGCCTGGACCACGTCCGGGACGTCGTCGTCGAGGACTCCCTCGGCATCTGCGAGGAGCTGGAGTCCCTGATGGCGGCGCATGTCGCCCACTACGCCGACGAGTGGGCGGCGACCATCGACGACCCCGAGAAGCTCGCCCGTTTCGTGTCCTTCGTCAACGCCCCCGACACCCCCGACCCGGTCGTGGGCTTCGTGCCCGAGCGCGACCAGATCAAGCCCGACCTGCCGCTGCTGTCCATCGGCATGCGCCCCGCCGCAGACGTACTGGAAGGAAGCGCCCAGCGATGACCCTGGCCCCCGAGACCACCGATCTGAAGGTCCAGCTCCAGTTGGCCGACAGCTGGTTCACGGTCTGCGACCTGAGCCTGCTGACCCCCGGCCGGGGGGTGGCCGCGCTGCTGCCGGACGGCCGCCAGGTCGCCGTCTTCCGCGACCGCACGGACCGCCTGTACGCCATCGACAACCGCGACCCCTTCGGCGGCGCGGCGGTCCTCTCCCGCGGCCTGACCGGCACCCACCAGGGCCGCCCGTTCGTCGCCTCACCCCTGCTGAAGCAGCGCTTCGACCTGGTGACCGGCGCGTGCCTGGACGACGAGGCGGTCCGGGTGACGGCGTACGAGGTGCGGGCCACCGTGTAGGAGCCGGCGCTGCCACAGCCGGCACGGCCGTGACCTGCATGACCGGGCGGCCTGGCGGCCTGGCGGCCTGGCGGACCATTTTGTTGACCGATCGTTCTGGATGAACCTAGGCTCTGGCGCATGGCCAGGACCAAGGAGTTCGACCCGGACGCCGCGCTGCTGGCAGCTCTGGAGCTGTTCTGGCGGCGCGGCTACGAGGCCACCTCCGTGGCCGACCTGGTGGCACACCTGGGCATCGGGCGGGCCAGCCTCTACGCGACCTTCGGCGGCAAGCACGAGCTGTACCTGAAGGCACTGGACCGCTACCAGCAGGACCGCCTCCCGGCCGTCCTGCACAGCCTGTCCCAGCCGGGTCCGGCGCTGCCGGCCGTACGCGCGCTGGTACGGCGGTACGCCGACGAGTCCGCGGTCGACGACCTGCGGCTGCGCGGCTGCCTCGTCACCAACACGGCGGCCGAACTGGCCCCGCACGACCCCGCGGCGGCGCGCAGCGTCGAGCAGGACTGGGACCGCGTCGAGACGGTCCTGCACACGGCCCTGGTCCGCGCCCAGGCCCAACACGAGCTGCCGGCCGAGCGCGACCCGCTCGCCCTCGCCCGCACCCTGCTGGTGCTGCTGCAGGGCCTGCGGGTGGTGGGCAAGGCATCGGCGGACCCGGCCCGGGTCCGGGACGCGGCGGAGCAGGTGCTGCGCCTGCTGGACTGACGGACGCCCCCACGCCTCTCCACGGCGCAGGGGGCGTCTTCTTCCGCCTTCATACTGGACCGATCATTCTGAAAATACCGTTCTGAGAAGACCGTTCTGAAAAAGGGGAGATCATGACCACGGGGAATCGGTTCTCGGGCCGTACCGCACTCGTGACGGGAGCCGGCAGCGGCATCGGCCGGGCCACCGCCCTGGCGTTCGCGGCGGAGGGCGCGCGCGTGGTCGTGGCGGGCCGGCGGGAGGGGCCGCTGAAGGAGACGGTGGCGCTGATCGAGGAGCGGCGCGGCGAGGCGGCGGCGGTACCGGCCGACCTCGCCCGGGCGGGGGAGGCCACGAGGCTGGTCGCGGCCGCCGTGGACCGGTTCGGCTCGCTGGACGTGGCGGTGAACAACGCGGGGGTCTTCCGCGGCGGCGTGCCGCTGGCCGACCTCCCGGAGGCCGACTGGCACGAGCAGCTGGCGGTCAACGTGACCGGGGTGCACCTGGCGTTGCAGGCGGAGATCCGCCGGATGCGGACCCAGCCGACGGGCGGTGCGATCGTCACCGTCTCCTCCAACTTCGGCGTCCACACCACGTCCGCCGGGGCCGCCGCGTACGCGGCGACGAAGGCGGCGGTGACGGCACTGAGCCGGGGTGCGGCGCTGGACCACATCAAGGACAGGGTCCGTATCAACGTCGTCAGCCCCGGGGCGACGGCCACCTCCATGTCGCTGCGCGCGGGCGAGACGGACGCGGACCGCGCCGAGCGGGCACGGGCGACCCTGCCGCTGGGCCGGGTCTCGGCGACGGCGGAGATCGCGGCGGCCGTGCTGTACCTGGCCTCGGACGACGCCGCGTCCATGGTGGGGACGGACCTGGTGGTGGACAGCGGCGCCTCGCTGTAGAGGCCGTACGGGCCGGGCGGGCGGCGCGTAGGGTGCGGGGATGATCGGTGTTCCGGAGGGGCTGGTACGTGACACGGTCGGCCGCGAGGGCGATCGCGGGGCGGCGTGGATCGCCGAACTCCCCGCGATCGTCGCCGGCCTGCTGGAACGCTGGGACTGCGAGCCGGACGGCGAGGTGACGCACGGGGGCGTCGGGGTGGTCGTCCCGGTCCGGCAGCGGACGGGCGGCAGGCCGTGCGTCGTGAAGGTGTCGTTCCCGCATCCCGGCAACGTCCACGAACCGGACGCCTTCGAGGCCTGGCGGGGGCGGGGAGCGGTCCTCCTGCACGGACGGGACGACGCCCGTTTCGCCCTCCTGCTGGAGCGGGCCCACACGACGACGCTGGCGGCGCTGGAGTCCGACGAGGAGACGCTGGTGGCGATCGCGGGCCGGCTGAACCACCGCCTGGCCGTGCCGGCACCGGCGGGGCTGCCCCGTCTGCGGGACCGGGCCGCGGACTGGGAGACGGAGTTGCGGCGGGACGCCGCCGAGCTGGCGCACGCGCTGCCGCCGCGGGTGCTGGACGCGGCCGTCGCCACGACCCGCGAACTGGGCCGCACCCAGCCGGACACCCTCGTCCACGGCGACCTGCACGCGCGCAACATCCTCCGGGGGGACCGCGAACCGTGGCTGGCGGTCGACCCGAAAGGCTGGGCCGGAGACCCCGCGTACGACGCCGGCACCCTCCTGAAGTCCCGCGCGCTGAGCCTCATGCGGACCGCCGACCTGCGCAAGGCCGCCCACCGCCTGCTCGACGTCTTCGCCGAAGCGGCCGAACTCGACCGCGAACGGGTCCGCCGCTGGGCCCAGTTGCACGCCGTACAGGCCTCCTTCTGGGCTCGCCGCCACGGCTTCCGCATCGCCCGCGACGGCCCGCACCTGACCCACATCACCCGCTTCACCGACGAACTGGCCACGTCCCTGACCGCCTGAGCCCCCGCCCGCCGGCTGTCGTAGAGTGCGCCGTGGTGGGGACGTGGGATCCGTCGGAGGGGGGCCTGCCATGAGTACGGTGGATGCCGTGGGGGCGTCGGACAGTCCCGAGCAGATGGTCGCGGAGGCGCGGAAGGCGTTCTTCGTGATGTTCGGGCTGCTCGTGGTCGTCTGGCTGGTGCAACTGGCCAACTTCGCCGACCACTACGCCCTCTCCAGGGACTACGCGGTGGTCTCCGGCGACCTCGGCACACTGCCCGACATCCTGGTGGCGCCGTTGCTGCACTGGAGCTGGGCGCACATCGAGAGCAACTCGGGCCCGCTGTTCGTCTTCGGCTTCCTCGCCGCCTACCGGGGTGTGCTGCGGTTCCTCGGACTGACGCTGCTCATCGCCGTCAGCAGCGGCGCCGTGGTGTGGTTCTTCGAGCGGGGCGACGTGGCGACGGTCGGTGCCAGCGGCCTGATCTTCGGGTACTTCGGCTACGTCGTCGTCCGCGGACTCTTCGACCGGCACCTCGTCGACACGTTGGTCGGTCTCGTCATGGGCGCCTCCTTCGCCTACCTCCTCACCGTGGCCGTACCCGGCACCCCGGGCGTGAGCTGGCTCGGTCACCTCGGCGGGCTGCTCGGCGGACTGGCCGGGGCCTGGCTCTTCCGGGACCGCCGGCGCCGCACGGCACCCGCGGCCGCCACCCCCCGCACCCCGCCCGGCACCGCCGCCCCCATCCACGCCGCCCTACTCAAGGAACTGGACGACCACGGCCTCCTGTGAGCCCCGCGGTGGACGCACCGAGGGGCGGCACCCCCGCACAGGGTGCAAGACCAACCCCCTGACCAGGGGATTCGGGGTCTGCCGCCCCTCATAGGGCACTCTCAGGGCACATCGTTCAGCGCGGACTCCATCATGTCGGCCGTTCGGTCCTCCTCCGCCTCCCACAGATGGGTGTAGACGTTCAGCGTGATCGACGGCTTCGCGTGACCGAGCCTCATCTGCACCTGCTTCGGCGTCGCCCCATTTTTGATCAGCACAGAGGCATAGAAGTGCCGCAGGTCGTGAAGCGTCGTGTCCTCGGGGACACGGACCTTGCTGCCCGACTTCTTCAGGTGCGCGTTCGCCCGCTTGACGTTCCGGGCCCACACCTTTGCCCAACTCCCCCGCCGAATCGCTCCGCCGGTCTCGCTTGTGTAGAGCAACCGGGCATGGCGCCATACGGGCTTCCGGGGGTTCGTCCGATCCTCGATGTGCACGACCTGAGGCGGGAACTTCTCACGGTGCCGTGCAATCTCGTCTACGACCGAACGCCCTTGAGGAACGGACCGATAGCTCTGCTTGGTCTTCGGCTCCCCGAGGTACGGCACGCCCTTGTCGGGCCCAATCAGTTGCTGCTTGACCGTCACGGTCTCGGCAGGGTCTCCGTCCTCCAGCCCGAACAGCTCACCTTGCCGTAGGCCAGTGGACGCGGCCTGCCTCACCAGGGCGCGGTATCGGGGTGACGCTGTCACGATGAGTGCCTTTACCGCGTCCGGATGAAGCGGGTGGATCTCCGGATAGAAGACCTCCGGTGGCTTCAGTCCCTCCCATGGGTACTTCGGGATGATCCCTTCCTGGTGGGCCATCTTCAGAATGCTGGTGCAGACGTTCCATGGCGTTGCAAAGGTCGACGGAGCGATGACCGCCGACCGCTCTTTGATCCACCGCTGTCCGTCTGCCCGCTCAATTCGGCCGATCGCCCGATCACCGAACGTCGGGTAGATGTGCAGCCGTAGAGCACGCTCTACGTTCGTCTCGGTCCTCTCGCGGTGTACGGCTGTCTCCTGCCAGCGCTCGGCGATGGCCCTGAACTTCTGCTTACCCAACTCCCGGTTCACGAAGGTGCCGGCGTCGAGTTCAGCCGTCACCTTTGCGGCACGGGAGTCGGCAGCAGCCTTCTTCTCAAAGTTCTCCTTGCACTGCTTGCCGGACAGGTCCCGATAGCGCACCTGCCAGCGTTTCCCTGTGCCATGGTCGCTGCTCGGATACACCGTCTGGGTCTTGCTGCTGTGCGCCTCGCACGGCTCGGCGTCAGCCGGCGGTCGGGAGAGGTGCCAGCGGTCGTACACGTCAGCCATCAGTTCCCCTCCCGCTCAGGACGCGCTACGTCGACCATGAGGCACGGTTCGTTGGTGTTTCGGGTCATGCTGCGCGACGGCCTTCGATCTCCTCGGCGTCGTACTTGTCGAGCGCGTTGGCGTCGTACAGAACATGTCGACCGCGCCGTATGAAGCACTGCGGGCCGGTTTCGGCGTAGCGCCAGTAGCGGACAGTTGAGGGCGAAGTGCGGTAGCGCTCGGCGACTTCCGCAGTCGTCAGGTACTTCTTCATGTCGTCCGTCCTTCGAGGAAGAGGAGGGAGCGACTCCCGCCCCGGCGTTCCGGGCTGGGGTCTCTCTGAGGGGCGCTACTTCCGCTACCGCCGCTACCGCGCAGGTCAGGGGCCTGTTCGGGGTAGCGGGAAGGGATAGCGGTAGCGGATGGGTAGCGGCGCGGTAGCGGCAACTCGGGATGGTTGCCGCTACCGCGTTGTTGCCGGTCAGGCAGCGTTTTCGGTGCCGGGTAGCGGAGGTAGCGGACTTTCCGGGGGTGGGGGGAGGTAGCGGGCCCACGCGTCGTGCAGATCGCTGGCGTAGTAGCCCTTCAGCACGCTCCCGGCGGTCTTGATGTTGCGGGAGGTGATCGGTTCGTTGTCCGCCGTCATGTACTCGGCGAGCATCCGCGACAACCTGCGGTTGTCGAGCGGCTTGCCGTGCAGATCGGCCCATGGCGCGTCGTCCAGGGCGTTGAGCCGGTCCAGGATGGCGACGGTGGGCAGGCGGTCGATGCCGACCATGACGTGGTCGCGTAGGTCGGCGAGCAGCCGGATTCCGAGACTGCCCCTGTCGTTGGCCTTGGACGCGGTCACCAGCGCCACGCACGCGGCGCGGGCCCGCTGCGGCCAGTCGCCGCCGGCCGCGTCGGCGATGGCGAGCAGGGGTTCCCACACGTCCGCCGGCCGGTCGGTGACCCCGTCGGGCATGTCGGGCCAAGCGCCCATCACGAACCCCCGCGCGTGCTCCGCCCATGCGGCGAGCCGGTCACGCAGCTTGTGCCCCTCTGCCTCGTGGACGCGGGCCCGGAAGGACTCGACGCGTTCGTTGCGGGCCCGGCGGCGCATCCGGATGATGACCGACCGGGTCATGATCGTGTCGGGCAGCGAGCCGAGACCTGCGACCGCAACCGCGCAGTACGAGGGGAACTCCTGAACGGTCTGGTTCCCGCCGTCGCCGACGCACCGGTAGGTGACCCCGGTCCGGCGGTGCCCGGCGTTCAGGAACCCCCGCAACTCCTCGTTCTCCCCCGCCTTCGGGCCGAAGACCGTGTCGATCTCATCGAACAGGATCGTCGGCCGGCCAGCGGGGTTGGAGACGGAGCGGAACAGGGCGGCGGCGGACGCGTTGACCGCCGTCATCGGGGCGGGCACGAGGGTTTCCACGATCTCCAGCGCGCGGGACTTCCCCGAGCCCGGTTCCGGGGAGAGGAAGGCCAGGCGGGGGGTGGAGTCGAAGCAGTCGAGCAGGTGGGCGTGCGCGTCCCACAGAGTTACAGCGATATAGGCGGCCTCGGTCGGAAAGACGTTGAACCGGCGGTGGAACGCTTCGACATCGTTGAGCAGCGCGGCCCCGTCGATGGTGGGGGTCATGCGGCGGCCCTTCCTTCCGTGCTGGGTGCGGGGGTGCCGGTGCAGGCGGCCCGATGCGCCTCGTACTCCCTGATCAGGGCGGCGACGGTGCGCGGACCGGTGGCAGTGCCGGTCTGTCCGCAGGGGCAGGCGTAGGCGGCGGTGGGGGTGTCGCCGTAGCGCTTGGACCAGCGGGCCCCGTCGTCGTGGTCGCGGTAGACCGGCGGGGCATAGATCCGGATTCCGGGCCGCTCCGGCGTCGGGTCGCCCGGAGCGGCCGACCGCGGGTCAGGGCGAAGAGCAGTTCGGACGCCCTTGCGGGCGACGTCCTTCGGTTCGCCCACGGTCGCCGTCGGTTCGGCCGGTCGCGCGGCGTGCGGGCCGGTCGGGACGGTGGGGATGCTCTTCAGGAGGGGGCGGGAGCGGGGGCTCATGCCGCCTGCCTGCGTCCGGAGTTGTGGGTGATGGACCAGTTGAGGGCGCTGCGGAGGGTCGAGCGGCACTCGGCGGCGGACAGTCCGGCCGACTGCCCCGCCTCCTGAAGAGCCTGCTCGACCACGTGCCGGGGGAGGTCACCCCACGCGACGAACCGTCCCAGAGCGCGCGCCGCCCGGAACAACGCGCCTTCCCGCGACCCCTGTTGGGCTGTGGCGACGTTCCGTGTCTCGTTGGCGAGTGCTACATCCGCATATCGCTGTGATTGCCCCGCTGTGGGCTCTGAGGGGGTCTGTGTGGGCTTAGGGGCGGGTTGCAGGATGGTTTGGAGCCAGAGCGGCAGAGGAGCCACCACGGGGGCGCACAGGGCTTCGTACGCTCCGGTGGGGGTGGTGCTGCCGGCGGCGACCACGTATCCGCCCCATGCCCGTGTGTCGACCGAACGGGCCACGGTCCCGGCCGTGTTGGCCAGCCGGACCCCGGCCGGGACGGTGAAGTACAGGTGCTCTCCTCCGCTCGCGGTCCGCACCCGGTAGGTGTCCGGGACCGCGTGCCCGGCGCGCTCGCAGAGCGCTGCGAAGGTCGCCGCGCCGCCAGGTGCGTCCGAACTGCCTTTGCCCTTGCATACGTCCAGGTCGACGACCAGCAGCCCGGAGGGGCCTGTGGCGATGCCGACGTTGAACGGGGCCCGTGACCAGGCGGCGCGGATGCGGTCGGGGTCGGTCGTGGCGCGCTGCTCCCACTTGCGGTGTCCGGCCGCGCACTGCCCGGTTCGCGGGCACGCCTGCTCGCCGTGCAGGGCGGGCGGCTTGCTGCCGGGGCGCAGGGGGAAGACGTGCCAGCCACGGTCGGCCGCGTCGAGGGCGGCCCGCATCAGGTGCTCGCTCATGCCGCGACTCCCAATGTCGATCGAACTGGGATGGCGGTGAGCACGGAGACGATGTGCGCGGCGAGCAGCGGTGGCACGACATTGCCGACCTGCTCGAACTGCTTGGTTCGGGTCCCGTGGAACGGGTGATCGGCCGGGAGCGATTGAAGGATCGCCGCTTCGGCAAGGGTCAGGTTGCGCTCCTCGACGCCGTCTCCGACCCACTTGCACCGGTTCGCGCTGCTGGTGATGGTGAAAGATGGTTCGCTCAGCGCCCGCTCGTAGTGTTCGGTGTCGCCTGACGGAAGCTTCCAGCCCTGCCCGCTGCGCAGCTTCCATGAGCGTGCTCGGCCGGTCAGTGCGTTGCTCGGGCCGTCGGCGGTGAACTCGTTGCCGCCGGCCGCCCGACCGCGCACGTCCCTGGGGCGGTCGCCGCGGGTGTTGACCGTGACGCCGGACGGCAAGCCCAGCGCTTCGGCCATGGACACCCAGGGAGCCAGGCACTCGCCGAACAGACCGATCACCGGGCTCTTGGCGTGTGTCGGAGCGGGCGCGGTCACCGGGCGGGCGCGGGAGGCCAGGAGGATCGCACGCTTCCGGGTCTGCGGCACACCGTAGTCGGCGGCGTTCAGGACGCCGGTCCACGTGCTGTAGCCCCACTGCTGGAGGTACAGGGCGTACTGGCGCCACAGCGGTAGGACGTCGGGGACTTCCTCCAGGCACACCCACTCGGGGCGCAGGTCGGCGAGCCAGCGCATCGGCTCCGCGGCGAGCAGGGACCGCTTGTCCTTGCACCGGTTGAGAAGTTCGGTGCGGGCGTCGCGGCCGTGGGCGAGGTCGTGAACGGCCTGGTGCACGAGCGCCTGATCGGCGAGACCGGCGCGTTTCCCGGCACGCGACCAGGCCTGGCACGGCGGCGACGCGATGAGCCCGGTGATGCGGTCCTGGAACGGGCCGGTCGGGTAGGTCGCCACGTCGGCTTGAATGGTCGCGTGACCGGCAGCGCGCGCGGTCTGACAGGCTGCCGGGTCCCACTCCAGGCCGATGTCGGCCAGGCCGAGCATGCGCAGGCCTTCCGCCCAGCCGCCGGGCCCCCGGAACAGCTCCACGATGCCGTCGGGGACGGTCTCGGTCGAGGACTCATCCGGGATCAAGAAAGGTCGGTTCGGGGCGAGTAAGGCGGACACTCGCCGGATGTCGGTCGGTTGCGTCATCCTGGGAGACCTCCAACAGGTCTGTAGAGGACTGGAGACAAGGGCGGCCCCGGTTCTTTGGCGAGATGCGGGGGCCGCCCTTGGCGTAGCTACTGCTGGGGGGTGTTCAGGCGGCGGGCGACGGCGTCGAGCTTGGCGGTGAGGTCCGCGGCCGGGGTGGTGGTGAAGGAGTGCAGGGCGACGGTGGCGGCGATGATGACGTCGCACAGTTCGTCGGCGACGTCCGCGGTGGTGTGGCTGATGCCCTTGCGGGGGTTCTGGCCCGTCATGCCGATGTAGGCGGCGGTGGCTTCACCGGCTTCCTCAGTGACCTTCATCAGCCGCATCGCAGTCTCGTGTTCGCTGTGGCCGTTGGTGGTGTTCAGCACGGCGGCGATGCGGGCCGCGACGGAGATCAGGATGGCGCTCACGTCGGTTTCTCCTGTCAGCCGTGGTGTTCGTTGCGGGTGCGGGCGATGACCCCGTACGTGTTGGTGGTGGTGTTCTCCTGGCGGACCGGGCCGTTGTAGTGGTGGTGGTGCTCGTCGGGGACGGTGTCGGCGACGCGGGTGAACATGCGGGCGAGGGCGAGGATCGGCACGGCGATGACGGCCGGGGCGGCGCAGATCATGCCGATGACGGTCGGGTCGGCGTGCCGGGAGGCGACCAGGACACCAATGGCGATGAGTCCGGGCGGGACGGTGGACAGTCCGGCGGTGAGCATGAGCCGGCCGGTGTCCACGGCCCGCTGCGACATCGGCGGGGTGCCCTGCTGCGCGATGGGGGGCGTGTCGCCGTAGCGCGGAAGCGGGGTGTCGTCCCGGTAGGCGGTCGGCATGGTGGGGGCGGGCTTGTAGGCGTCGGCGATGATCCGGGCCGCTTCGGCGGCGGCCACGTCATCGCTCATCCGGACGCCCTGGTGGAGCGTCTCGGGGGTGGTCTCGGGGAACATGCGGAATCCCTTCGGGGCACGGTTCAGGGAGGAGCAGACACCCCCTGCTGGGGGCGTTGAGAGGGGGGTTTCGGGGGTCTGACCTGGGGTGCCTCCCTGCCTCCCTGACTGATCATTCATGCAGGTCAGGGGGAGGGAGGTGGGTCAGGGAGGGGTCCAGGGAGTTCTCCCTGCCTCCCTGACCCAGCACGGGTCGGCTCCCTGTCATTCGGAAGCGGAAGCGGAACCCTGTTCGTCGCGGTCGGCGAGTGCGCGGGCGAGGCGGTCGCGGCCGATGACCATGCGCCCGTCGGACTTGTAGGGCTCGGCGCCGGTGCCGTCGAGCACGCGCTTGAGGTCGATGAACGACCAGTTGCCGTAGGCGTCGGGGGCGAGGGCGGCGAGCCGCTTGAGGACTTCCTGGGTGAGCACCCGCGTGTCCGTGCCGAGGACGGCGGCGATATCTGCGAGCCGGTCGCGTTCCTCGGTGCGGTCGACGACGCGCAGGGTGGTGATGCCGTCCCGGAGCGCGCGGGCACGCGAGGCGATGGCTTCGGCCGGCTCGTCGTCGATGAAGTGGGTGCGGACCGTGATGGACGACTGACCCTTCGGCATGGTGATGCCGTCCGAGGCGACCACCAGCGTTCCCTTGTCGAGCCCTTGGCGGAGCATGTGCGGGGCGGCCCCGTCCTCAACGGCCTTGTCCCCAAGTGCCATCTTCGCTTGCGACTCGCTGCCCAGTACGAGGGAGGCGCGGGTGTGGGCGCCCTCGCGGACCAGCTTGGGAAGGTTCTGGTCGGTCGGGTCCTGGGTGCCCTGCCACATCAGCACGTCCACCGCGCGGCCCTGGTTGTGGATCGTGCGCACCGCCATGAAGTACCGGCTGGTGGCCTTGGACCCGCCGTAGGGGCGCTTCTGGTCGTCGATGGCCGGGCACATGAACGCCTTCTGTGCTTCGTCGACCAGCACGATCAGCGGCGGGAAGACCGCTTTCGGGTCGGTGAGCCGCACCTGGATCCGGCGGTTCATCTCTTCCACCGCGTCCTCGACCATCTCGGTCGCCTGGATCACGTGGTCGTCCGACGGACCCTCGATCAGCACGTCCGCTACGCCCTGGAACATGCTCCAGTCCCCGACGCCCTTGAGGTCGGCGATCCAGAACTGCACCGACCGATCCAGAGCCAGCCACAGCGCGAGCGCGCGCAGGGCGGCGGTCTTGCCCTGGTTCGAGCGGCCGGTGACCAGCATGTGGCGCTGGTACACGCTCAGCTCTGCCGCGTCCCCGCGCAGGTCCTGACCCCACGGGGCGCGGCCCTTGACGTAGTCGGCGGTCATGGTCTCGTCAGTGACCAGCGGAGAGGGGCCGATCGGCTCGTCCAGCGCTCCGGAGTCAGCGATCCACAGCCGGACCGTGCGGGCCGCCTCGGGGATCGTGATGAACACCTCGTGTTCGTGCCGGGTCAGGTTCTCGGCAAGCTTCCGGCGGCGCTGCTGCACCTCGTTCGTCGCCACCCCCGACGGGAGCGTGACGTCCACCTCGACGCCGCATCCCGCAATCCGGATCGGCCCGAGCATCGACGCGCCGGCGTCCCCCATGTCCTTGATGGCGTTGCGCAGCGCGGGCACCCCGAGGTCGCGCAGGGCCTTGACCACGATGGACGGGGTGATCGGCTCACCCTCGCTGGAACGTGCGTTGGCGGGCAGGGCCCATTGGGGTGCGGCCTGCTGCTTGCTGCCGACGGCCCACAGGGCGAGCAGGGCGAGGAACGGGGCGATCGTGAGCGCCGGGCCCCACACGATCTGAATGATGCGGATCAGGGTGGCGATGAAGTCGATGGTGGCGGCGAGCGGAGTGATGACGTCCGCCGGGTGCTTCGTGTTGATGGCCATGACGATCCCGAGGGCGACCAGCACCCCGACGCTCATCCCGGTGCCGACAGCAACGCCCTTGGCCGCTTCCACGGGCGAGTGGAGCAGATCCATGCGGCGGTGGTGGCGGGCCTGCCGGAAGCGCTGGAGACGCTCCTCCCACTCCTCGGCAACCTCCAGGTTCCCGGCCGCTTCGGCGGCCCGGATCATGCGCTCGTAGCGGGCCCCGGTCCGGCCGTCCCACGTGCGGCGGGCGACGATCCGGCCCCCGTTGAACGTGTAGAGGGAGTGCCGGGCGACCGCCCGGACCACGGTCTTGGTGTTCTCGTCGGTCGCGGCCGCCTTCACCGCGCGCCCGGAGCGCACCCACAACGGCAGCCGCGGGGCCGGGGCCGAGTCGGGGACGACCGTGAGCACGGTCGGGGCGTTCTGCCCGGTGGGCGGGTCGGTGGGCTTGTGGAGGTTGATGACGTTCTCGGTCATGCTGGAACTTCTCCTGACTGCCCCCGGTGCGGGGCGGGATGAAGGGGAGAGCGCGGGGCCGCCGTGTCCGTGGAAAGAGGCGGCGGCCCCGGTGTTGTGGCTGGTCAGAACCAGCCGGAAGACTTCTTCTGCGCCTTGGCGCGGGCGTACTCCGTGACGATCCGCTGACGCTCGCCGTACAGGGCCGTCAGCTCGGCCGTCAGCCGGGCCTCGGCGGCGGAACCCACGGAGTCCATGCGGTCCTCGGCGCGGCCAGTGGAGCGGCCCTGGTGGATGCTGCGGGCGCCGCTCGCCATGGCGCGGGTCATGGCGAGGCGTTCGCGGCTGGTCAGCGGCCACCACTCACCCCGGCGGACCGCTTCCAACTTGTTCTCGGTCTGGCGGATAGCGCGGTCCACGCGCTTGGTGTCGGGCTTGCCCATGTCAGGCGGTCCCTTCCGGGTAGGCGCACGGCACACAGGTGCCGAGCGCGGTGGGGATGACGTAGTCGGCGTCGCGCCGGCAGGCGGGGCAAGTGCGGCGGGCAGCGTTCGCTTTGGCGAGCGCCGCCCACCGCGCCGAGGTCATGGGCCTGACCGGTTTGGCCAGGTCGACGCGGTAGAGGTAGGCGACCAGCGGCGAGCATCCCCGCCGTCGGGGGCGTTCGAGCTGCGCGGCGACGTCCTGACCGCCAGGGCGCAGGCCACGGGCCCGGAGCTGGCGGCGGGTGGCCAGTCCGTCGGGGGCGAAGCGCCACCGGTAGACGGGCAGCGTGCTCATGCCGCGCCGCGCCGTCCGGGACGGCGGCCAGCCACCGACCCGAGCAGCCGCCCGAGGCGCGCCCGCCGGGGCCCGGACCAGCCGGAGCGCTTGGCCGCGTACATGGCCTCATCGGCACGGCGCAGCAGCGCGGACAGGTCCTCGCCCGGATGGTCACCGGCCCGCACCCACCCCAGCGAGACCGTGGTGTGGACGTCGGGGGCGGTGTCGACCGGCCGGGCCAGCACGCGGGCGAGGGTGTGCAGCCGGTCGGCCATCGTGCCGTCGCGGTCGATGACCACGGCGGCGAACTCGTCACCACCCAGGCGCCCCGCGACACCACCGGGGGCAGTGCCGTGGGCGAGGCGGGCGGCGACCGTGGCGAGCAGCACGTCACCGGCCGCGTGGCCATGGGTGTCGTTGATCTGCTTGAAGTGGTCGACGTCCGCCAGCACCACCACCGCGCGCTCATCGCGCAGCAGGCGGCGGGCGCGGCGGGTGAACGCGTCCCGCGTCCACAACCCCGTGAGCGGGTCACGGCGAGCCGTGGCCAACCGCGAGTGCAGCCACCGGGCATGGACTAACCACCCGGCAGCGGGCAGGGCCGGTAAGAGCGCGGCGAGGCTGCTCACGGCGCCACCACCCCGGCGCGTTCGGCGAGCAGGGCGTCACGCAGCATGCGGGCGTTGGCAGGCGAGGTACGCAGGGCCCGGCGGATACCCTCGCCGGTCACCTCAGCGTCCGCCCACCCGGCCGTCGCCTTCCGCGCCTCCGCCATGAGCTGTTCAGGCGTGCGGCGGGTGCGGGTCGACTTCGCGGCGACCGGGACACGACCCGTCGCCCGACGTCGAGGAGCCGACTCAGCCGGGACCGAACGAGCAGGCGGCGGGGCGATCGGCACCGGGCGCGCCGCACGGACCACGGCAGGCATCGGCTTCATACCGGCGCCCGACTTCCCCAGGTCGACCGGCGCCGGATCGGGCACCACCAGCCGCGTCACCACGACCGTGGGCGTGCTCGATACAGCCTGGTCAGAGGTAGACCGTTCTCGACTACTTACGGTCGATTCCTCCGCATTTACGACCGGGGCGGGAATCGCAGCGGCAGTGCCGAACATCGACGCAAGAGCAGCGTCCGCACCCTCCGTGACTCGCTGACGCTGCACGTCCAGCAGACTCGATCCCAGCGCCGCGTCTCCGACGCCGACCTTGCGGGCCAGACGCCACGACTTGCGCTCCGAGAGCCACTTGACCCGATCACTCGGGTGGTGGACGGCGCGAGCGCGGTGGTAGGCGAGGGCCTGCACGATGTCGGCGGTCCGCTGCTCGTGCTCAGCGTCCCGGCCGTCCGTGTGCACCACGATCCGCCGCGCCAGGAACGCCATGCCCTCCGCCGACACAGACATGCCCAGCGGAGTCAGCGCGTAGATCACGGTGCGGCCGGGGTCCGGCGCGGCCATCGCGCCCATGGAGGCGGCGGCGGCCGGCAGCGCCCACAACCCGGCGCGGATGATGCGCGGGGACGACTGCCCGAGCAGCGTCAGGCCGAGCAGGACCAGGGCGAGTACGGCCGTGGCGCCTTCACCGGCACCCAGGGCGCCCAGGGCAGTGCCGGTGCCGTAGGCGCGCCCGATGTTGCTGTACGTGCCGATCCCGCCGACCACACCCGTGGCGAGCATCGGCACGAACGCGGCGGACAGAACACCGACCTGCACCTTGTTCAAGGGACGACGCTCGCTCATGCCGCACCCCCGAGCGCCAGCACCACGGCGACGACCAGGAGGGCGCCGCCGGCGCGGGTGAGGTCGACTGCGCGGCGCAGGCAGGTGAACTTGACCACGGCCAGGCGAGAGAGGTTGGCGATGTCGGCGGCAAGATCCGTCGACAGGCTCTCGGTGATCTGCTCGGGGGTCAGGGTTGCCCACAGCGGGAACCCGTGACCGCCGTTCAGGTTGGGCCGCACCGACGTCAGCAGCACGCTCGCCGCACCGACCAGCAACGCCATGCCCAGCACCCCGACCACGACCGCCGGTGCGTTGAGCGGAAGGGCACTGCCGATCGTCCACGCGCCGGCCAGGACCGCGCCGACGAACGCGAGCAGCAGCGCGGTCTTGTTGTCCGTCCGCGAGATCTCCGCCCGTACCTCGGCGTGCGCGGCGGTCAGGGTCTGTCCAGTCGGGGCGCTCATGCGGCACCGCCGGGCAGGCTCGTGCCGGCCGTGCGGTTGACCAGGGCCAGCCGGGCGGCGAGCGCGCGGCGGCGGGCCCGCCGGATGCGGCGGGCGTCCAGCTCGGTCGGGACGCGGTCCAGGGTGGCGATCTGTGCGTCCAACAGGTCGACGTCCGCCAGGATGACGGTCATCTCCTGCTCGATCGCGTCCAGTTCCGCGTCCGTCGGTTCGATCCAGTCGGCGAACGCGGTAACAGCGTCCTGAACAGTAACGATGGGGTTCATGGGTCGTGGTTCCTCTCGCAGGGGTGAACGGCCCGAACAGCGGCCCCGGTGTTCCCGCACCGGGGCCGCACGCCGTTGAGGATGGAAGTGGGTTCAGTCGCGGTCGGTGTCGACCGGCTCGGTGACGTAGATGTGCGTGACGTTGCCGTCCGTCGTGGCCATGCACTGCCCGTCGGACAGCGAGACCGTCTCGGCACCGGCCGGGGCGTCCGCGAAGTCGTCGCCGTCGAACCCGAAGATCAGCTTTCCCATGCTGTTTCCTCCTGCTGCCGTCGAAGTCGGGAGGTCCGGCTCCCCTCAGCGCTGCACGTGCGAGACGTGCAGCGGAGGCAACCGGCCGCAGTCGCTGAGCTGCGGATAGGTCGAGTTGCGCTGTACATCACGCGGGGTCCCGCGTGGCCGCCTACTTGGCCGAGGAGAGGCGGCGTGATCCCCATTCAGTTGTCAAAGAACGAGCGCTGCCTTCGTACTCACCCCCTCGGGCTTTCCTCCGGACGCCGTTGCGGTACCTGTTTTACAGGTACCGCATGGGGGTCCGTCAAGTACAACGACGGAACCTCTTGGCTTCGCGCCGGGACTTCCTGGCGCACCATCAGAATCACCCCAGGTAAGGGGACTTGGTCACCCCCTACGTGGACACCTCAAGGACGTCTCGGTACCTTCAAGAGGTCCCGAGACGTCCCACCGGGGGTGCAGATGTCCAACGAACGTTTGCGGTCTGCTCTGTTGGCTGCCGGCATGACGATTCAGACGCTCGCCGAAGAGATCGACGTCAACCCGAAGACGATCGAACGTTGGATCACCAAGGGGAAGGTGCCGTATCGCCGGCACCAATACGCGACGGCGGCGGCGCTCAAGGTCGACGTGACGACGCTGTGGGATGACGATCGCGCCGTCGAGAGCGCGGCAGGCTTGACGAAAGCCGAGATCGTCACCGTCTACCCCCACCGGCACACGGTGCCGCCGAACCTGTGGCGCGAGATCTACGCACGAGCTGAGAACAACCTCGATGTCCTCGTCTACTCCGGGCTCTTCCTGTCCGAGGATCCTGTGTTCCTGGACCTCTTGAAGGAGAAGGTGAAGGGGACCACTCAGGTGCGCATCCTGCTCGGAGATCCGGACAGTGAAGCTGTTCGGCAACGCGGCATAGATGAAGGTCACCGCATCATGGACGGCAAGATCCGGAACGCGCTGGTGAACTACCGGCCGCTACTCAAGAGCCATCCGGAGATTGGGTTCCGGCTCCACGCGACGACCCTCTACAACTCGATCTACCGGTCCGATGACGAGATGCTCGTGAACCCCCACGTGTACGGCATAGGTGCCTACATGGCTCCGGTCTTCCATCTGCGACGACTACCGGGTGGCGGCCTGTTCGACACGTATGCGAATAGCATCGAACAGACCTGGGGAGGCGCTCGCCAGGTCACGGAACAAGACATCACGGGAGCTTGACCATGGGACGCATTGACTACCTGCACGACCCCGACGCTCCGCCGGCCAACTCGGTCGTGCCGTCCGTTGTGGCGTTCGTACAGAACGATGCGGGCCAAGTGCTCATGATCCAGCGGTCCGACAACGGGCGCTGGGCACTGCCCGGCGGCGGGCACGACGTAGGCGAGTCGATCAGTGACACCGTGGTGCGCGAGGTCTGGGAGGAGACCGGCATCAAGGCGGAAGTCATCGACATGTCCGGGATCTACACCGACCCCGGACACGTGATGAAGTACGACGACGGCGAGGTGCGGCAGCAGTTCAGTATCTGTTTCCGGGCGCGGCCGGTCGGCGGTGAGGTGCGTACGAGCGATGAAACGACGCAGGTCCGATGGGTCGACCCATCGGACCTGTCTAAATTGGACGTCCACCCCACCATGCGACTCCGGATCGAGCACGCGATGGACCGGACTCGCCCGACTCCCTACATCGGCTGACGCTTGGCGGCGGCGACTCGATCGAGCACACGCGAGGTGCTCGCCAGGATCTCCGGTTCGGCCCGGCGGATGAACGTACCGATCAGGCTTTCTGGACCGTACCGGCCCGCAATCTCGTTGATCCGGTCCACAGGATTCGTGGGAGCGCCGTCCGGCGTGGTGTTCATGTCGCAGTAACAGAGAGCGTCGTTCAGGTGCGCACTCTCACGTGGGAACTCTCCCTCCAGCTCCTCGCGCATCCCGCGCGCTTCCGCCTCCATCCACGCACAGGAGTGATGCGCCACCAGGCGCACGACCTGTTCGTCGGCGTTGGCAACGTCTCGCAGGTAGCGGGCGCCGTCGAGCGGGTGGAACCCTGTCTTGGCGAGGTCGGGCGCGTAGCCGATGTCGTGCAGCACGGCGGCAGCTTCCAGCAACTCGGCATCTTCTCCGAGGATGAGCGCGATGGTGCGGGCCCGCTCGGCCACTCCGAGGCAATGCTTCCAGCGACGCGGCAACGGGTCAGCCAGCAGGGACTCAGCCAGGGGATATGCCCACTCCGTCAGCTCCGACAAGCTACGAACGCTCCTCTCGATTCGGCACGGCGCGGACGGTCCGCACCTTGCCTTGTCCGGCACTCGCCAGCACGCCGGCGGCCTCCAATTTGTCGAGAGCCTTGGTCACTGTGGGGCGCGAGACTCCGAACCTGGTGGCAAGAACAGACGCACTAGGGAACGGTGCCCCGACAGTCAGGCGATCATCCGTAATGACGGCCGCGATCCGCACCTCAAGCGGCCGACGGTCCACTGCATCCCCCGGCCGGATCACCCCCCAGCGTCCACCGGGCACCGGCTCTGCGTCACCGTTCCTGCGAAGTACCTGGAACGCTCGGAGCACCACGCCACGGGAAACGTCGTACCTGTCCATGAGTTCCGAGACTGGGGGCAGTACTGCCATCTCCTGGTCATCGTCGATCTTGGCCTTCAACGCATCCGCGATCTGCTGGAAGGTCCCCCGCGGGCTCGCTGCCTGCGACACTCGCTCTCCTCCACTTCTTACCCCATCAATGGGGTAAGTGTCGCATTGATCAGTCGCCGAGTTGGGGCCTCCGGACGTCACTCGTCCCTGCATCCTGCTCCGCAGTCGGAGGCCTCCCGGGGCCCAGCAGTCGCCGATCGGGGCACGTTCGGCCACCCCAGTACATCCGTGCAAGCTGGTCGCCGCCTCCGATCAGCGCGCGGTCGGCTCCGTCCAATCGGCCCATATAGCGCCGATCTAGTGGCTAGAATTTCGGAATCACCAAGGGGGCTATATGAGCAGCACACCTAGCGCTACCGATGACGACGGCGGCTTGACGAAGGTACGAACCTCCGAGACCATTAACACTGGTAGCAACCAATACATCGCCGGACACTGGGTCCGTCCATATTCGATAAAACCTCGCCGGCCAAGCACGGATTCCGTGACCATTGTGGTGCTGATCGCAGGGAGCGCGATCTCTGCCCAGCTTGGCTGGAGATTTGATTGGAAGTTTCTACAGACCTGGGGCCCAGCGGTAGGACTCACCCTCATCGGCGCCCTTGTCGGATTCTTCATTCCATGGCTCAAGGAACGCCGGGAATACATGAAGAACCAAAATGCCAGCTTCAATGAGTCACTGAAGGCCCAGAAAGAGTACGAGCGTGAAATTCTTGAAAAACTCAAGAAGGAAACTGAGCTGGCAACACTCATGGGACTCAATCAGGGACAGATTGATAGATATCACGAAATTGTTACCGAACAAGCAGATAAGGCGTTCAAGTCCTCTCGAACCGCAATGGGGGTTGGGCTGCTCCTCCTTGTATGCGCCGCCATCGCCGGTGCCTACGTCCCACTAGAGCAGGTGCGATGGTTCATCGGCGCACTTGCGGCGTTCAGCACCATGCTGTCTGGATACCTCACAAAGACCTATCTGGCCTTGTATAAGGAATCCATCGGTCAGCTAAACCGATATTTCGACCAGCCAGTCCTAAACAGTCACTATCTGACAGCAGAGCGACTCGCCGAAGCGCTCGATCCCCCAGACGCGGTTGAAGTGCGACGGCAGATCATCAACGAAGTCCTCGCAGCTAGCTCCAAGGTTGGAACGCGGAACGTACAGCAGGAACCAAAGAAGTCGCGCAAGCGCGTGAAGCCGAGAAGGCCCACGGTCCCTAAGCAGGCTCCAACCTCAACCTCGAACGTTCAGTCCACCTGACTTGGATTATTGGACGCCCAACGGGCTGTCGCCATCCACAGGCAAGCAAGGACTTGGTCCGTCTCGGTTTGCGTCTCGTTCGTCACCATACGTCGCCGTCCGTAGCCGTTCAGTCTGCCCATGCGACCGCCGCTCTTGTACGGGTCTGAACGCCGATGAACGCGTCAAAATAGCTCCGTGGCGAGCCCGGACAAACCTGCAAAGGGGGCTACTCATCTTCGGCGATCGCCACAGCGTTTGACGGACCACGAGCACGCTCACAGGGCACAACGAGGGCACAACGGGGTCACGCGAGCTCAGCGGTAACCAACGCCAGCAAACGCCGTTGAGCCTGGTCAGCGGCTTGGCTTGACAGTCCCCGCAGTTGATGCACGAAGGGGCGGCACCCCCGCACAGGGTGCCGCCCCTCTTTTGTGTGCCGGGGCCGCCGTCCATCGGTCTTGAGGGTCGGGGACGGACGGCGGACCCGGGGTCCTGGGAGGCCGGGCGGCCTCAGCGGTGGTCGCTGCCCTCCGACTGGGTCGCCGCCCGGCCCGCCTCCAGGCGGGCGACCGGGATGCGGAACGGGGAGCAGGAGACGTAGTCGAGGCCCACCTCGTGGAAGAAGTGGACGGACTCCGGGTCGCCGCCGTGCTCGCCGCAGACGCCCAGCTTGAGGTCGGGGCGGGTGGCGCGGCCCGCCTTGGCCGCCGCCGCCACCAGGGAGCCCACGCCGTCCCGGTCGATCGTCTCGAAGGGGGACACCCCGAAGATGCCCTTCTCCAGGTACGCGGTGAAGAAGGAGGCCTCCACGTCGTCGCGGCTGAAGCCCCAGACCGTCTGCGTCAGGTCGTTGGTGCCGAAGGAGAAGAACTGCGCCGCCTCGGCGATCTGACCGGCGGTCAGGGCCGCCCGCGGCAGTTCGATCATGGTGCCGATGGACAGCTTGAGGCTGGTGCCGGTCGCCGCCTCGACCTCCGCGATGACCTGGTCGGCCTCCTCGCGGACGATCTCCAGTTCCTGGACCGTGCCGACCAGCGGGATCATGATCTCCGCACGGGGGTCGCCCTTGGCGTTCTTGCGTTCGGCGGCGGCCTCGGCGATGGCGCGGACCTGCATGGTGAACAGGCCGGGGATGACCAGGCCGAGGCGGACGCCGCGCAGGCCCAGCATCGGGTTCTGCTCGTGCAGGCGGTGGACGGCCTGGAGGAGGCGCAGTTCGTTCTCGTGGGGTTCCTGGCGGGACTCCGCGAGGGCCACGCGGACCGAGAGTTCCGTGATGTCGGGGAGGAACTCGTGCAGCGGCGGGTCGAGGAGGCGGACCGTCACCGGAAGGCCGTCCATCGCCGAGAAGAGCTCGACGAAGTCCTTCTTCTGGAGCGGCAGGAGGGCGCGCAGGGCCTCCTCGCGGTCCTCCTGGGTGTCCGCCAGGATCAGGCGTTCCACCAGCTCACGGCGGTCGCCGAGGAACATGTGCTCGGTGCGGCACAGGCCGATGCCCTGGGCGCCGAAGCGGCGGGCGCGCAGCGCGTCCTCGGCGTTGTCTGCGTTGGCGCGCACCCGCAGCCGGCGCTTGCGGTCGGCGAAGGCCATGATGCGGTGGACGGCCTCGACGAGTTCGTCGGCGTCCTGGGCGCCCGCGTGCATCCGGCCCTCGAAGTACTCGACGACCGGGGAGGGTACGACGGGCACCTCGCCCAGGTAGACCTTGCCGGAGGAGCCGTCGATGGAGATGACGTCGCCCTCCTCGACCACCTGGCCGCCCGGGACCGTCATCCGGCGGCGCTTGGTGTCGACCTCGAGGTCCTCCGCGCCGCACACACAGGTCTTGCCCATGCCGCGGGCGACCACGGCCGCGTGGGAGGTCTTGCCGCCCCGGGAGGTGAGGATGCCCTCCGCCGCGATCATGCCGTCGAGGTCGTCGGGGTTGGTCTCGCGGCGGACCAGGATGACCTTCTCGCCCGAGCGGGACCACTTCACCGCGGTGTACGAGTCGAAGACCGCCTTGCCGACCGCCGCGCCCGGCGAGGCCGCGATGCCCCGGCCGACCTGCTGGGTCTTCGCCTGCTCGTCGAAGCGCGGGAACATCAGCTGGGCGAGCTGGGCGCCGGTGACGCGCTGGAGGGCCTCGGTCTCGTCGATCAGGCCCTGGTCGACCAACTGGGTGGCGATCCGGAAGGCCGCGCCCGCGGTGCGCTTGCCGACCCGGGTCTGGAGCATCCACAGCTGACCGCGCTCGATGGTGAACTCGATGTCGCAGAGGTCCTTGTAGTGGTTCTCCAGCGTTTCCATGATCTGCATCAGCTGGTCGTACGACTTCTTGTCGATCTGCTCCAGCTCCGCGAGCGGGACCGTGTTGCGGATGCCCGCGACCACGTCCTCGCCCTGGGCGTTCTGCAGGTAGTCGCCGTAGACGCCCTGGTGTCCCGAGGCGGGGTCGCGGGTGAAGGCGACGCCGGTGCCGGAGTCGGGCCCCAGGTTGCCGAAGACCATCGAGCAGACGTTGACGGCGGTGCCGAGGTCGCCGGGGATGCGCTCCTGGCGGCGGTAGAGCTTGGCGCGGTCGGTGTTCCAGGACTCGAAGACCGCCTTGATGGCGAGGTCCATCTGCTCGCGCGGGTCCTGCGGGAAGTCCCGGCCGGCCTCGGCCTTGACGATCTTCTTGAACCGGGTGACCAGCTTCTTGAGGTCGGCCGCCTCCAGGTCCGTGTCGACGGTGACCTTCTTGGCGTCCTTGGCCTCGTCGAGGGCCTCCTCGAACAGCTCGCCGTCGACGCCGAGGACCGTCTTGCCGAACATCTGGATGAGGCGGCGGTAGGAGTCCCAGGCGAAGCGGTCGTCGCCGGCCTGCTTGGCCAGGCCCTGGACCGATTTGTCGGAGAGGCCGATGTTCAGGACCGTGTCCATCATGCCGGGCATGGAGAACTTGGCGCCGGAGCGGACCGAGACCAGCAGGGGGTTGTCGGCCTGGCCGAGCTTCTTGCCCATGCGGCCTTCGAGGGCGTCGAGGTGCGCACTCACCTCGTCACGCAGTGCCGCGGGCTCCGTGCCGCTCTCGAGGTAGACCTTGCAGGCCTCCGTCGTGATGGTGAAGCCGGGGGGAACGGGGAGTCCCAGGTTCGTCATCTCGGCGAGGTTCGCGCCCTTGCCACCGAGGAGGTCCTTGAGGTCCTTGTTTCCCTCGGTGAAGTCGTAGACGAACTTCGCTGCGTGGGGTTCTTTGTTTTCCGACACGGGTCTCGACTCCCTCGAGGACGCGGTGGCTGCCCTGACGGCGAGGAACATACCCAGATCGAAGGCGTCTGGGTACGTCTACTTGCGTGTCATGCGCCCGTAACCGGTCGTCCGCCAGTGGATTGAAAGTCAAGGCTTGGCAAGCCGTAGGCCGATTGTGTTTTCACTTCTTGAACGCATCATCGCACTTCGCCGCACGATTTCGCTCATCTGAGCGACCATCCCGCACGTATGATTTCGATCGATGAACGATCAAGGGGTGGCACCCAGTGCCACCCCTTGGAGAAGTGCAGTCGCCCATGATCCGCTCATCTGAGCGCAACCCTCATCAGGGGTGGCGAGAATCACGCTGCCACACACCGCCGCGGTTCACCATGCGGACAGCGGAACGGAACCGAAACGCACCGGTCACACGCCCAGCGCCAGCAGCCGTTCCTCCACCCGCTCCGGGGCGTACAGCTGCGCCACGACCATCAGCCCGGCGCCGACCAGTGCCGCCCGCTCCTCCAGTCGTGAGGTGACGACCTCCAGGTGGGCGGTGGAGCGGGGCAGCGCCCGCTGGTACAGCAGCTCCCGCACCCCGGTGAGGAACGGGGTGCCCGCCAGATCGCCGGCGATCATCAGCACCCCGGGGTTGAGCAGGGTGACGACCGTCGCCAGCACGTCCCCCACCTGACGCCCGGCCTCCCGCGCCAGCGCCGCCGCCTGCGGATGGCCCGCGGCGAGCAGATCGCGCACGTCCGAGCCCGAGGCCGCCGGCACCCCCGCCTCCGCCAGCCGCCGGGCCACCGCGCCACCGCTGGCGACGGCGGCGAGGCAGCCGTACGACCCGCAGCGGCACTGCGCCTCGGTGCCCACCCGGATGTGGCCGATGTCCCCGGCGCCGCCGTCGACGCCCCGGAAGACGGCGCCGTCGACCACGACCCCGGCGCCGATGCCGGTCGAGACCTTCACCAGGACGAACGCCGAGCAGTCGGGGTGTCCGGTGCGCTGCTCGCCGTAGGCCATCAGGTTCGCGTCGTTGTCCACCACGACCGGGACCGCGGGCGCGCCGGTGTGCTGCGTGAACGCCCTGGCCAGCCGTCCCCGTATGTCGTAGCCGTCCCAGCCCGGCATGATCGGGGGCTGCACGACCCGGCCGGTCTCCGTGTCGACCGGGCCCGGTACCGCGAGGCCGATCCCGCAGACCTCGTCCGCGCGGTGACCGGTCTTCGTCAGCAACTCGGCGAACCAGTGGCCGAGTTCGGGGAGCACCGCCTCCGGTCCCTCCTGGATGACCAGGGTGCCGGAGTGCTCCGCGAGGATCTCGCCGCTCAGCGAGAGCACGGCGGCCCGGGCGTGACGGGTCTCCAGGTCGGCGGCGAGCACCACCGCGTGCGAGTCGTCGAACTCGAGGGTGATGGAGGGGCGTCCGCCGAGCGGCGAGTCGACCGGGCCGCCGGCGCCCTCGCGCAGCCATCCCGCGCGGAACAGCCGGTCCAGGCGCTGCCCGACGGTCGCGCGGGAGAGTCCGGTCGCCTGCTGGAGCGCGCCGCGCGTCACGGCCCGCCCGCTGCGCACCAGTTCGAGCAGTTCGCCCGCGTTCGCCTGCCCGCCGCCCCTGCCGGTTCTCCCCGGACGTCCGGTCATGCGCACCCCCTTGTGTTTCTCAAGCTTGCATTACATATTGAGTTTTGCGTGTTAAATAGACGTAACCCTACGGTAGCCACAGCCAAACCCGGTCGGCCGGACGTCTTCGGGGAGTCCCGAGTGGATCGCACTGCCCAGCTCACCGCCCATGCGCCTGATCGCGAGATCGCATACGATCCACCGTCCACCCTGCCGAACGGCCCGACGTCCCTGCACGTCACGGCCGCGCACGTGCTCGACGCGAACTGGACCGGCACATCGACCGTGCCCTCCCGGCGGCTGTATCCGCACCAGTGGTCCTGGGACTCGGCGTTCGTCGCGATCGGGCTGCGGCACCTGTCGCCGCTGCGCGCGCAGACGGAGCTGGAGACGCTGCTGGCCGCCCAGTGGGCCGACGGGCGGATCCCGCACATCGTGTTCAACCCCTCCGTACCCCTCGACGCGTACTTCCCGAGCCCCGACTTCTGGCGCTCCTCGACCGCGGGCCGCGCCGCGGGCGCCCCGCGCACCGTACAGACCTCCGGGATCGTGCAGCCACCGGTGCACGCGCTGGCCGCCTGGCTGGTGCACCTGGCCGACCCGGGCCTGTCCCGGGCGCGCGGCTTCCTGGCCGGTGCCTACCCGCGGCTCGCCGCCTGGCACCGCTATCTGCTGCACCGGCGGGACCTGGGCGGCGGCGGGCTGGTCTCGGTCGTCCACCCCTGGGAGCAGGGGATGGACAACAGCCCCTGCTGGGACGCGCCCCTCGCCCGCGTCGTCCCGGCCCCGGCGCGCTCCTTCCGCCGGGCCGACCTGGACCACGGCGCCCCCGAGGACCGGCCGACGGACCTGGACTACGGGCGGTACGTGCGGCTCGCGGCCGACTACCGGGACGCCGGGTACGCGGACCACGGGCGGGAGTTCGCCGTCGAGGACCCCGCGTTCAACGCGCTGCTCGTCGCCTCCGAGCACGCCCTCGCCCGGATCGCGCGGGAGCTGGGGGCGACCGGCACGGCACGGCACGCGCGGGCCGAGCGGCTGACGGCGGCCCTGGTGGACCGGCTGTGGGACCCGGAGCGGGAGATCTTCCTCTGCCGGGACCTGCGGGGCGACGGCGGCCTGATCCCCGAGCGCTCGGTCTCCGGGCTGGTCCCGCTGCTCCTGCCCGAACTGCCGGCCGAGACCGCCGCCGCGCTGGTGCGGACCCTGACCGGCCCGCACTTCGGCACCGCCACCCGTCTGGTCCCCAGCTACGACCTGCTCGGCGAGGCCTTCGACCCGCACCGCTACTGGCGCGGGCCCGCCTGGTTCAACACCGGCTGGCTGCTGGAGCGGGGGCTGCGCGAACACGGCGAGCGGGAGCGGGCGGACGCGCTCGCCGAGGCACTCGTGGAGACCGCCGGCGCGAGCGGGTTCGCCGAGTACGTCGACCCGGGCACCGGCGAGGCGTGCGGCGCGACCGGCTTCAGCTGGACGGCGGCACTCGCCCTCGACCTGCACCACAGTACGAAGCGCCCGAAACACCTGAAACAGTCAACACCTTCTAAAAATTGACAAGACCTGACAAAACGACGTGTCTTCGTCGTGGGTGGCACGTTCGACCTGGGTGACAAAGGAGGGGACCGGGGATGACGGACCGGCATCACCTGCTCGTGCACGGCGAGACCTTCGCCGCCGTGGACGACCGCGGCGACATCAGCGGCGTCCGGGGCGGCGGCTCCCCGGACGGGTTGTTCGTACGGGACGCCCGGCACCTCAGCCGCTGGCAGCTGACGGCCGACGGGGCGCTGCCCGAGGTGCTCACCCCGGTCGCCGACGGGGACGGCGCGCACTGCGTGCTGGTGCCGCGCGGCGGCCGCCAGGAACCGCCCGCGCACACGCTGTTCCGGGAACAGGCCGTCGGGGACGGCGCGTTCGTCGAGTCGCTGCGGGTCACCAGCAACCGCCCCGTGCCCACCACGATCCGGCTCGCGATCACCGCCGACGCCGACTTCACCGACCAGTTCGAACTCCGCGCCGACCACCGCACCTACACCAAGTCCGGTGCGGTGCGCTCCCGTCAGATCCTCGACGACGGGCTGGAGTTCGGCTACCGGCGGGGCGAATGGCGGTCGTGCACGACGATCACCGCCGACCCGGCGCCGGACGCCGTGGAGGAGACCGGCACCGGGGCCCGGCGGATGGTGTGGACGCTGGAGCTGGCGCCGTACGGCACGACCGAGCTGCTCGTCCGGGTGATCGGGCGCCCGCACGGCGACCGGCGGGCGCTGCGCGTACCCCGCGACCCGGCCGCACTCAACGAGCAACTCCTGGCCGAGGAGGGCGAGTTCGTGGAGGGCGTGGCCTTCCCGACCGGCTGGCCGGAGTTGGCGGCGGCCTGTGCCCGCGGCCTCGCCGACCTCGCCACGCTCCAGGTGCCGGCCACCGGGCCGGACGGGGAGCAGCTCCGGGTCCCCGCCGCGGGCGCCCCCTGGTTCCTCACCCTGCTCGGCCGCGACGCCCTGCTCACCTCCCTGTTCGCCCTCCCCTACCGCCCGCAGCTGGCCGCCGCCACCCTGCCGGCGCTCGCCGCCACCCAGGCGACCGAGACCGGCGCGCACTCGGTGGCCCAGCCCGGGAAGATCGTCCACGAGGTGCGGCACGGGGAGCTGGCCCACTTCGGGCAGGTGCCGTACGGGCGGTACTACGGGTCCGTCGACGCGACCCCGCTCTTCCTGATCCTGCTCGGCGCGTACGTGGAGCGCACCGGGGACCTCGCGACCGCCCGGCGGCTGGAGCGCCACGCGCGCGCGGCCGTCGGCTGGATGCTCGACCACGGCGGGCTCACCTCGCGCGGCTACCTCGTCTACCGCGCGGACAAGGGCGGGCTCGCCAACCAGAACTGGAAGGACTCCCCCGGCGCGATCTGCTCCGCCGACGGCAGCCGGCCGGTGGGGACCGTGATGGCGGCGGGCGCGCAGGGGTACGCGTACGACGCGTTGCGGCGGACGGCGTGGGTGGCGCGGACCGTGTGGGCCGACGAGACGTACGCGGCGCTCCTCGAACAGGCGGCCGCCGACCTGCGGGACCGGTTCCAGCAGGACTTCTGGATGCGGGAGGCCGGGTTTCCCGCGCTCGCGCTGGACGGGGAGGGGCGGCAGGTCGACGCGCTCGCCTCGGACGCGGGGCACCTGCTGTGGTCGGGGCTGCTCGACAAGGAGTACGGGGAGCAGGTCGGGCGGCGGTTGCTGGAGCCGGACTTCTTCTCCGGGTGGGGGGTGCGGACGCTGGCCGCGGGGCAGCCGGCCTACCACCCGTTGTCGTACCACCGGGGGTCGGTGTGGCCGCACGACAACGCGCTGATCGCGCTGGGGCTGGCGCGGTACGGACTGCACGACGAGGCCCGTACCGTGGCGCACGGGCTGGTGGACGCGGCGACCGCGGGCGGCCACCGGCTGCCGGAGGTGCTGGCCGGGTACGGGCGCCGGACGCATCCGGAGCCGGTGCCCTATCCGCACGCGTGCGCGCGGGAGTCGCGGTCGGCGGCGGCTCCGTTGGCGCTGTTGACCGCGGTGGGCGGTGCGTAGGACGTCCGTGCGGGCGTTGGTCGGTATGCGTTTGCCCGGTGTTTGCCGAAGGTCCTGAACCGGGGTCTTCCGCGAGCCGTACGGAACGTCGGCGGGTCCAGGCCTCCCCAGCGTTGACCCGCCCTCTCCGTCTCACGGGTCGCGCACGGAAGGACCTCCGGGTTGCCTCAGCACACGAGCACACGCCAGTCATCAAGCACGGCCGGGGAGCCCGGGGCTGAGGTCGAGGCCGAGCAGGCCGAGGAGACCCCGAGGGCCCCCGGCACCACCGCCTCCGGGGACACGGAGACCGCGCACGAAGCAGCGACCACGGGTGAGCTCCAGGCCGCGGGCGAGGGCCCACCCACGGACCACGCGACTCCCGCCCCCGGAGCCACGCCCACGGCCGAGCGCACCCCCGAGGCCGACGGCGGGGCCGCTGCCGAGGCCGGAGGCCAGGCCGCGCCCGAGGCCGACGGCGCGGAAAGCGAGGCCGGATCCAAGACCACTGCCGAGGCCGCTGGCGGGACCACTACCGAGAGCGCCCCTGAGGCCAACGGCGGGGCCGCTCCCGAACCCACGGCCAGGACCGGTGGCGGGAGCACTGCCGAGCGCACGCCCGAGACCGACAGCGGGGCCGCTGTCGAGGCCGGGGGGCGGGTCGGGGTGGAGGTTCGGGCCGGTGTTGTTTCGGGGGCGTCGTCCGAGTCCGCCCCCGGGGTGCGTGACGGAGTCGTCGCCGAGCCGACGCTCGAAGCCTCCGAGGCTGTCCCCGGGCCCACGGCGGAATCCGCCGCTCTCACCCACCCCGCGACCGCGACCGGCGCCGCGCCCGACAGCGCCCCCGAGGCCGACGGCGGGGCCGCTGCCGGGGCCGCGGGTGAGGGGGCTGTGCAAGCCGCTTCTCAAGCGCGGGTCGACGCCGGGGGCGGGGTCGGTGCCCCGGTTCGGCGGCCCCGGTTGTGGCAGCGGTGGCGTGCGGAGCACCCCTCCGCCGCACGGGTGCTCTCCGTCACCCTCACCGTGCTCTCCGCCCTCCTCGTCTACGCCTGCCTGCTGATGCCCAACACGCTCAGCGGCCTGAAGCCGGTCACGTTCGTGCGGATCCCGGCCGAGGCGGTCATGGGCGCGGTGGTGCTGCTGGCTCTGCCGCGGCGCTACCGGCTGGTGCTCGCCTCGGTCGCCGGGGCGGTGGTCGGCGCACTGACCATCGTGGACTTCTTCAACATGGGGTTCGTCGACTACCTGGGCCGTCCCTTCAACATCATCCTGGACTGGTCCCTGCTGCCCGACGCCCGCGGCTACCTGAAGGACACCCTCGGCGGCACCGTCGAGCTGGCGATCACCGTCGGCGCGGTGCTGCTGGTCTTCCTGCTGATCGGGATCGTCGCGCTGGCCACCGTACGGGTCTCCGAGCAGCTCGCCCGGGTCCGGACGAAGGCCACCCGGGGGACGCTGATCGTCGGCACGGTGTGGATCACCTGCAACGCGCTCGGCCTGTCGGTCGCCGGCGCGCCGCTCGCCGCGCAGAAGGCGACCGCGGTGCTGAAGACGCAGGTGCGCACCGTGCAGCTGACGCTGAAGGACGAGGCCGAGTTCCGCAAGGTCGCCAAGGTGGACGCCTTCGGGAACACCCCGGGCGACCAGCTGGTGCCGGCCCTGCGCGGCAAGGACGTGGTCTTCACGTTCATCGAGAGCTACGGGCGCAGCGCCATCGAGGACCCGATCGAGGCACCCGGTGTCGACAGCACGCTGGACGCGCAGACGGCGATGCTGAAGAAGGCCGGTTACGCCGCGAAGAGCGGCTGGCTGACGTCGGCGACGTACGGCGGCAGCAGCTGGCTGGGACACTCCACCACCATGTCCGGGCTGTGGGTCAGCAACCAGCAGCGGTACCGGACCGTCATGGCCAGCGACCACCTGAGCCTGACCAAGGCGTTCAAGAAGACCGGTGACTTCGACACCGTCGGGGTGATGCCGGGTATCCAGAAGGGCTGGCCGGAGCAGAGCTTCTACGGCCTCGACAAGGTCTATAACGCCTTCCAGCTCGGCTACAAGGGGCCGAAGTTCAGCTGGTCGACGATGCCCGACCAGTACGCGCTCCAGCAGTTCCAGGACCGGGTGCACAGCAGGAAGCCGGCCGACGGCAAGTCCCGGATGTCGCTGCTGATCCTGACCTCCAGCCACCAGCCGTGGGCGCCGATCCCGAAGATGGTGCCGTGGGACCGGCTGGGCGACGGTTCGATCTTCGACGCCATCCAGAAGGCCGGCAACAAGGCGTCCGACGTCATCGCCGACACGACCAAGTCCCGCCAGGAGTACGGCAAGTCGGTCCAGTACTCGGTGACCGCGCTCACCCAGTGGCTGCAGCGCTACGGCAACGACGACACGGTCCTGGTCTTCCTCGGCGACCACCAGCCGATCGCCCGGGTCAGCGGCAACCACGCCAGCCGTGACGTGCCGATCTCCATCGTCGCCAAGGACCCGAAGGTCCTCGACGCGATCGGCTCCTGGAACTGGACCGACGGTCTGCGCCCGGCGCACGACGCCCCGGTGTGGAAGATGAGCGCGTTCCGCGACAGGTTCCTGACCGCGTTCGGCTCCACCCCGCACCCGAAGACGAACTGAGCGCTCAGCCTCCCGAGGTGTCCAGTTCCGCGTCCTCGGTGATGCCCGCGCAGTCGTAGGGGTCCTTCAGCCAGCCGTCCGGCAGCACCACCCGGTTGTTGCCGGACGTACGGCCGCGGGGTCCGTCGGCGCCCGCGGGCCAGGGCTGGTCGAGGTCCAGTTCGTCGAGGCCCGCGCGGAGTTCCGCCAGGGACGAGGTGACGGCGAGGCGCCTGCGCATCTCGCTGCCGACCGCGAAGCCCTTCAGGTACCAGGCGACGTGCTTGCGGAAGTCGACCACACCCTTGGACTCGTCGCCGAGCCACTCGCCGAGCAGCCCGGCGTGCCGGACCATGACGTCGGCGACCTGCCGCAGGGACGGCCGGGCGATGTCCTCGTGCCGCCCCTCGAACGCCGCCACCAGGTCCGCGAACAGCCACGGCCTGCCCAGGCACCCGCGCCCGACCACGACCCCGTCGCAGCCGGTCTCCCGCACCATCCGCAGCGCGTCCCCGGCCGACCAGATGTCGCCGTTGCCAAGCACCGGGATCTCCGGGACGTGTTCCTTGAGGCGGGCGATGGCCTCCCAGTCGGCGGTGCCGCCGTAGTGCTGGGCGGCGGTGCGGCCGTGCAGGGCGATCGAGGTGACGCCCTCCTCGACGGCGATCCGGCCGGCGTCGAGGTAGGTGATGTGGTCGTCGTCGATGCCCTTGCGCATCTTCATCGTGACGGGGAGGTCCCCGGCGCCGCTCACCGCCTCGCGGAGGATCGCGCGGAGCAGGTTGCGCTTGTAGGGCAGGGCCGAGCCGCCGCCCTTGCGCGTCACCTTCGGGACCGGGCAGCCGAAGTTCAGGTCGATGTGGTCGGCCAGGTCCTCCTCCGCGATCATGCGGACGGCCTTGCCGACGGTGGCCGGGTCGACGCCGTACAGCTGGATCGAGCGCGGCTTCTCGGTCGCGTCGAAGCGGATCAGCTGCATGGTCTTCTCGTTGCGCTCGACCAGGGCCCGGGTCGTGATCATCTCGCTGACGAACAGCCCCTTGCCCCCGCTGAACTCTCTGCACAGGGTGCGGAAGGGCGCGTTGGTGATCCCGGCCATGGGGGCCAGGACGACCGGCGGCCGAACAGTGTGGGGGCCGATCTGCAGGGGCGACGTGGGCTCGGGCATTCCCCCATTGTCGCGTACGGCGCACGGTGCCCGGGCGCCACGATCATGTAGCGGTCATTAGTTAGACGCACTATCGAAACCGGCGTAGGATGAGGTCATGCCCGAGCTGAGCCCCCGCCGCCGCATGCTCGTGCTCGCGATCTGCTGCATGAGCCTGCTGATCGTGAGTCTCGACACCACCGCCCTCAACGTCGGCCTGCCGTCCATGCAGCGCGAGCTGCACGCCTCCACGGCCGGACTGCAGTGGACGATCGACGCGTACACCCTGGTCCTGGCCTCGCTGCTGATGCTCGCCGGTTCCACCGGCGACCGGGTCGGCCGCAAGAAGGTCTTCATGACCGGACTCGTGGTCTTCTCCCTCGGCTCGCTGCTGTGCTCGCTCGCGCCGAACCTGGAGTCGCTGATCGCGTTCCGCATGGTGCAGGCGGTGGGTGGCTCGATGCTGAACCCGGTCGCCATGTCGATCATCACCAACACCTTCACCGACCCGCGTGAACGGGCCCGGGCGATCGGCGTGTGGGGTGCGGTGGTCGGCATATCCATGGCCGCGGGACCGCTGGTCGGCGGCCTGCTGGTGGAGTCGGTCGGCTGGCGGGCGATCTTCTGGGTCAACCTCCCGGTGGGCCTGGCGGCGCTGCTGCTGACCCTGCGCTTCGTACCGGAGTCCCGGGCGCCGAAGGCCCGCCGTCCCGACCCGGTCGGCCAGGTGCTGGTCATCGCACTGTTCGGTTCGCTGACGTACGCGATCATCGAGGCGCCGACGGCGAGCGCGACCACGGTGGTCCCGTTCGCCGTGGTGGCCCTGGCCGCCCTGCTCGGACTGCTCCGGTACGAGCCGAGGCGTGAGCAGCCCCTCATCGACCTGCGCTTCTTCCGTTCGGTGCCGTTCAGCGGCGCCACGGTGATCGCGATCAGCGCGTTCGCCTCGCTCGGCGGCTTCCTGTTCCTGTCCACGCTGTACCTGCAGAACGTGCGCGGTCTCGACGCCCTGCACGCGGGCCTGTGGATGCTGCCGATGGCGGTGCCGATGTTCCTGTGCGCGCCGCTGGCGGGACGCCTGGTGGGCAGCCGCGGGCCGCGGCTGCCGCTGGTGGTCGCCGGGGTGGCGATGACGGCGAGCGCGGTGCTGTTCGCGGCCTTCGAGGCGGAGACCTCGAACACCACCCTCTTCGCCGGCTACGTCCTGTTCGGCATCGGCTTCGGCTTCGTGAACGCCCCGATCACCAACACCGCGGTCTCCGGGATGCCGAGGTCGCAGGCGGGGGTCGCGGCGGCGATCGCCTCCACCAGCAGGCAGCTGGGCCAGACCCTGGGCGTGGCGGTCGTCGGGGCGGTGCTGGCGTCGGGGATCGGCTCGTCGTCGTACCACCGGTCCTTCGTGACCGCCGCCCGGCCCGGCTGGTGGATCCTCGCCGTCTGCGGCGTCGCGGTCCTGGCCCTGGGGGCGCTGACCAACGGCCGCTGGGCCCGCGGCACGGCCGAGCGCACCGCGCAGCGCCTGGAGTCGGCGGAGATCCGCCAGGTGGTGGGCGCCGGGGACCGGGTATAGGGCCTGTCAGCAGGAGCTGGTCATGCGCTGGTGGCGGGTCCGGACCAGCTGGTGGAGGGCGCCCAGGGCCAGGGCCTGGAGCAGGGCGGACACCACGACCATGGCGACGAAGAACCAGTCCGGCATCTCCGCCGGGTCCCAGGCGGCCCGGCCCAGCGCCCCGACGAGCAGGAACGCGGGGAAGGTGACCAGAGGCGACCAGAGCCAGGCCGAGGCGGGGTCCGGGTCCTGGGCGGCGACGGGGTCCAGCGCGGCCTTGGCGATGACGAACGCGACCAGGGCCAGGTAGGCCACCGACACCCGGTTGCCGAGCGTCAGCCGTACGAGCGTGCGGACAAGGCCAGGTCCCATCGGTCGTCCCCCTGTGGTCGTGGTGTTCCGTCCCCTGTCTGCATGGTGGTTCGAACGGCTGTGCCCTGTCCTGAGTACGCGTACTCAACCGCGGGGCCCTGTGGTCAGTTCGCGGGTCCGCCCAGTTCGAACCACACGTTCTTGCCGGTGCCCAGGCGGGTCGTGCCCCAGCGTCTGGCCAGCCGGTTCACCAGGTACAGGCCGCGTCCGTGCTCCTCGTCGGGCGTGGCCCGCCGCAGCCGGGGCAGCTGCGGCACGTCGTCGCCGACCTCGCAGCGCAGCACCTCGGTGTGCAGCAGCCGCAGGCCGATCGGCCGGGTGGCGTGCCGTACGGCGTTGGTGACGATCTCGCTGACCAGCAGCTCGGCGGTGTCGCTGAGCTCCTCCAGGTCCCACGCGGCCAGTGCCTGCCGGGTGAGCCGGCGGGCCCGGCCGGGGGCGGAGTTCTCCGGGTCCAGGGTCCAGTAGGCCACGTCGCTGGGCGCGATGCCGTCGAAGCGGGCGGCGAGCAGCGCGATGTCGTCGTCCCGGTCGCCCGGGCCGAGCATGTCGAGCACCTCGTCGCAGAGCGCCTCCAGGGGCGGCGGCCGGTCCGGGCCGGTCAGCTGGGCGGTGGCGGCCAGCTTCTCGCGCAGCTGCTCGATGCCGGTCCACACGTCGCGCAGCCGGGACTCCACGAGACCGTCGGTGTACAGGAGCAGGGTGGCGCCGGCGGGCGCCTCCAGCTCGACCGCCTCGAAGTCGATGCCGCCGACGCCGATCGGGGCGCCCGGCGGCACCGCGAGGACCTCGGTCTTGCCGCCGGGGTGCAGCAGGATGGGCGGCGGGTGGCCTGCGTTGGCGACCGTCATACGGTGCGAGACCGGGTCGTAGACGACGTAGAGGCAGGTCGCCATGCGGTCGGTGCCGAGGCGCTGGGCCTGTTCGTCGAGGTGGTGCAGGACCTCCTGCGGGGGCAGGTCGAGCCCCGCCAGGGTCAGCGCGGTGGTGCGCAGCTGGCCCATGACGGCGGCCGAGGTCATCGAGTGCCCCATGACGTCGCCGACGACCAGCGCCACCCGGCTGCCGGGCAGCGGGATCGCGTCGTACCAGTCGCCGCCCACCCGCGCGGTCTCGGCGGCGGGGAGGTAGCGGACCGCGAGCCGGACACCGGTGGGCCGGGGCAGGCTGTGCGGGAGCATGGCGCGCTGCAGCCGGTCAGCGATGAACGCCTCCCGGCTGTACAGCACGGCCTTGTCGACGCCGAGCGCGGTGTGGGTGGCCAGCTGGGCGGCGACCAGCAGGTCGGCGGGTTCGAACGCCGGGCGTTCCGGACGGCGCAGGAAGACCACGGCGCCGGTGACCCGGCGGCGGCCGCGCAGCGGGGCGAGGATCGCGTGCGAACCGGCCCAGCCGTTCAACGCGCTGTCCTCGCCGACGAGTTCGCTGAGCGCGGCACGGGTCGGCGCGTTGTCGGCGAACACCGGCCGCACTCCGCGCAGCACTTCGGCGAGGGCGCCGCCGGGCACCACCTCGCTCCAGTCGGAGGCGTCCAGGTCGTCCTGCTCGTCGCCCACGGTCTCCACCGGCCAGACCAGGCCCTCGGCGCCGGGGCCCTTGATCCGGTCGGTGCGGCGCAGCCGGAGCACGGCGGGGCCGGCGGGGCGTTCGTCGCCCACCGGGAGCGGGTCGCGCAGGTAGACGAGGGCCGCGTCGGAGTACGTGGGTACGGCGGCCCGGCACAGGCCGAGCACGATCTCGTCGGTGTCGAAGCCACGGGCGATCCGCCGGGTGGCCGCGCCGACGTAGCGGAGGCGGTCCTCGTCCGGCGCCTTCAGCGCGGTGGTGGGCCGCACCTGCGGGATCACGGTGGCCTCCCGCACCCCGAGCGCGGTCTGCGCCGCCAGCGCGTCGGCCAGGGCGACGTCGTCCGCCACGAAGTCCTCCCGGTCCGGGCGCCGCAGGAGCACCGCCACGCCCACCACGGCGTCGGGTGCGCGCAGCGGGGCGAGCAGGACCTGGTTGCCCTGCGGCAGCCGGGGCACCGTCCCCAGCAGCTCGCGCAGCGCGTCGGCGGTGTCACCGGCGGCCGGGTCGCCGGCGCGCGCCCGGCCGCAGCGCAGCATTCCGGCCAGCACTCCGTCGGGCGCCACCGACACGCTGTCCGGGGGCACCCCGCCCATGACGCCCGCGAGTTCGGCGGGCGCCTGGTCCAGCAGCAGCCGCAGCGGCTCGGACCGGTCCTGCGGGCCGTCCTCCAGGTAGACGAACGCGCCGTCCGCCAGGTCGGGGACGACCGACCGGCACAGCTCACGGACGGCCTGGGCCGCGCCCTCGGCGCGCGCGATCCGGCGGCCGGCAACGGCCAGGAAACGTTGAGGATCCGGCAGCATCGCCTCTCCGTGCCGGTGGCCGCTTCACAAGGTCGCTTTCATCTTGAGCCAGGGTCAATGCCGTGTCCAGGGTTTCCGCCGGTACACCAAGTCCGGCGCATGATCCGGCGGTTGAGAGCACGACCGCAGGGTGACCCTGGGAACACCCACCGTACGCCCGCCGAGTTCACGTGAACACACCTGGTGCCCCCGGTAAAACCCGGTGGAGAATCCCCCGTTGATGTTGGTCCTGCTGCACACTCGCGTCATGTCGCCGATCGACGAGAGCAAGGTCAGACGCTGGGACCAGCACGGCCGGGAGCACGTGGTCCGGGTCCGGCGCACGGGTGTGCAGCGCACGCTCCAGTGCGGCACCTGCGGCTGGCGCCGGCGCGCGCAGTTCCTGCCCTGGCTGAAGGCCGAGGAGCACCTGGCCGAGGCCCACCAGGCCACCGTGGACCCGGCGGGGGCCGAGCCCTCCCGATGAGTTCTCGCCGGTGCGGCGGTCGTACCCGTGACCGCGCCCACCGGAAGGACGACCGATGACCCCGAGCCCGCTGCACACCACCCTGCGCCGCCACGCCGACGACGGGACCGTCACCGGAGCCGTCGGGCTCGTCGCCCGCGGCGACGACGTCGAGGCCGTGGCCGTCGGGTCCCTGGACGCCGAGGGCTCCGCCCCGATGGAACGGGACGCGATCTTCCGCATCGCGTCGATCACCAAGCCGATCACCGCCGCGGCGGTGCTGATGCTGGTGGACGAGGGCCTGGTCGGGCTGGGCGACCCGGTGGAGCGGTGGCTGCCCGAGCTGGCCGAGCCGGTGGTGGTGCGGACGCCCGCCGGGCCCGTCGACGACGTGGTGCCGGCCGCCCGCCCGGTCACCGTCGAGGACCTGCTGAGCTTCCGCACCGGCTGGGGCATGCCTGACGACTTCTCGCTGCCCGCCGTCGGGCCCCTGACCGCGGTGCAGCGCTACGACCTCCCCTTCGGGCGGTGGCCGGACCCGGACACCTGGCTGCGGGCGCTCGCCGAGGTGCCGATGCTGCACCAGCCGGGCGAGGCCTGGCTGTACGGCACCTCGTCCGACCTGCAGGGCATCCTGGTCGCCCGGGCGTCGGGCCGATCGCTCGCCGACTTCCTGGCGGAACGGCTCTTCGAACCGCTGGGCATGCGGGACACCGCGTTCGAGGTGCCGGCGTCGAAGCGGCACCGCTTCACCTGGGCCTACCACCGCGCCGAGGACGGTGCCCTGCGCCTCGTGGACACCCCGGACGGCCGCTTCAGCGGCCTCCCGAGGTTCCTGTCGGGCGGCGGCGGACTGGTCTCCACGGCGGACGACTGGCTGGCCTTCGGGCGGCTGCTGCTGAACGCGGGCGCCACCGCGGACGGCCGCCGGCTGCTCTCCCCCGCCTCGGTCAGCCGGATGACCACCAACCACCTCACGGCGGCCCAGCGCGACGCCGCCGGCCTCTTCCTGTCGGGCCAGGGCTGGGGGTACGGCGGCCAGGTCGACGTCACCCCGGCGGACCCCTGGTCGGTGCCCGGCCGCTACGGCTGGGTCGGCGGCACCGGCACCACCGCGCACGTCGTCCCGGCCACCGGTACGGTCACGGTCCTGATGACGCAGACGGCCATGACGAGCCCGGCGCCGACCCCGCTGATGCGGGACTTCTGGAGGGTCACGGCGTAGGCCCGCCGTTACGGCATTCGGGTGACACGCAGCGCATGCGCCGGGTCGCCGGGACAACCCCTGTCACCTGCGGACTTCACCGAACCGCAGCCCCGGCCCGCGCCGCTTCCCGGAGGCGCTCGGGTCGCCGTCGCGGGCGACCCGGCCAAGCCTGGAGGGGTCCCCTCGTCACTCGACAGGAGCACTCCATGCACACCACTCAGCGTCAGATGACCCGTGCCCTCGCCGCGGGCGCCCTCTCGCTGGCCCTGCTGTCGGCCGGCGGCGCCGGCGCCCTCGCCGCGGAGACCAAGGCGAGCCCCTCGCCGTCCATGATGGCCTCGATCTCGATCAAGGCCACCAAGTCCTCGGTCACCACCGGTGAGTCCGTCACCTTCACCGGCCGTACGTCAGGTCTGAAGGTGGGCGCGCCGCTGGTGCTCCAGCACGAGAAGAGCGGCAAGTGGGTCCCGCTCAAGGTGAACACGAAGATCAAGAACGGCAGCTCCTACTCGCTGACCACGTCGTTCAAGACGAAGGGGACCCAGCACCTGCGGGTCGCCGCGGTCGGCAAGAAGGTGTACTCCCCCACGGTGACGGTCAACGTCACCTGAGGCCGCGCACCAGCAGCTCCACCAGCGCCGTGAAGTCCCCGTCGGCCTCCGGCCGCTCCCACTCGCGGGCGTAGCCCGGGTCGTGGAAGCGGCCGGTGGCCTGGAAGACCGCGCGGGCCGCGGCGGCCGGGTCGGGCACCGTGAAGGTGCCCGACCCGGTCCCGTCCGCGATGATCCGGGTCAGCTGGCCGGTCAGGTCGGCGACGTGCTCGTCGACCGCCGGGCCGCTCTCCTCGACCAGCACCATGTAGGTGGCGAACAGCTCGGGGTCGTCGCACGCCTTGCGCCGCTTGGCCTCGAACAGCGCCCGCAGCCAGGCGCGCAGCCGGTCCTCGGGGGCCCGGTCCTCGGCCAGGATGCCGGACAGCGCCGCCGAGGTGCGGTCCAGCCACCGCTTGGTCACCGCCGCGCGCAGCGCCGCCTTGGTCCGGAAGTGCCGGTAGACGCTGCCGTGGCTGACGCCGAGCGCGCGGGCCACGTCGACCACGGTGGCCTTGGCCGGGCCGTGCCGGCGCAGCACCTCCTCGGTCGCCTCGAGGATGCGTTCGGCGGTGAGGACCGGGGGCGGGGACGTGGCTGCCATGACCTAGACGGTACCCGGACGGCCGTACCCCCTGCCCAGGGCCGTGATCACTGCTCGGTGCCGAGGGTGGCCATCTGCACGGCCGGGTAGCGGGTGCCGGCCGCCGCGTCCGCCGGTACGGCCTCCTCGATCGCCGCCAGGTCGGCCGCGTCCAGGGTGACGTCCAGCGCGCCCAGCGACTCGGAGAGCCGCTCGCGGGTGCGGGCGCCGACGAGGGGGACGATGTCGTCGCCGTGTCCGGCGCCCCGGGAGAGCACCCAGGCGATGGCGATCTGGGCCACGGTGACCCCCTTCTGGTCGGCGATCTTGCGCAGCGCCTCGACCAGGTCGAGGTTGTGCCGGAGGTTGTCGCCCTGGAAGCGGGGCGAGTGGGCCCGGAAGTCCTGGGCGCCGAGCTGCCGGTCGCGGGTGAAGTGGCCGGAGATCAGCCCCCGGGAGAGCACGCCGTAGGCGGTGATGCCGATGCCCAGTTCCCGGGTGGTCGGCAGGATCTCCCGCTCGATGTCCCGGGTGATGATCGCGTACTCGACCTGGAGGTCGGAGATCGGCGCGGTGGCGGCGGCCCGCCGGATGTTCTCCGCACTGGCCTCGCTGAGGCCGATGTGCCGGACGTACCCGGCGTCGACCAGTTCGCTGATCGCGCCGACGGTCTCCTCGATGGGGACGTCCGGGTCGACGCGGGCGATCCGGTAGACGTCGATGTGGTCGACGCCGAGGCGCTGGAGGGAGTAGGCGGCGAAGTTCTTGACCGCGGCCGGGCGGCCGTCGTATCCGAGCCAGCTGCCCTCCGGGCCGCGCAGCGCGCCGAACTTCACGCTCAGCAGGGCCTGTTCGCGGCGAGCGGCGGGGGCGGTGCGCAGGGCCTCGCCGATGAGCATCTCGTTGTGGCCCATGGCGTAGAAGTCGCCGGTGTCGAGGAGGGTCACGCCGGCTTCGAGGGCGGCGTGGACGGTCGCGATCGACTCGGCCCGGTCTGCCTCGCCGTAGAGCGCGGACATGCCCATGCAGCCGAGGCCGAGGGCGGAGACCTGCGGGCCGGTGGTTCCGAGGGTGCGGATGTGCGTCGTCATGGCTCCACTCTGGCATGACAGCTGACAGATTTCAATATCTGTCATTCCATAGGTCTCCCAGCCGCGAAAAAGCGGTTCCCCGCACCCCGGAGGGGGTGCGGGGAACCGCCGGATCAGCCGGTCGGGCGCCTAGCAGCCGACGAGGCGGCCCGCGAGGTAGCCCTCGATCTGGTCCAGGGACACCCGCTCCTGCTTCATCGTGTCGCGCTCGCGCACGGTCACCGCGTTGTCCTCGAGCGTGTCGAAGTCGACGGTGACGCAGTACGGCGTGCCGATCTCGTCCTGGCGGCGGTAGCGGCGGCCGATGGCACCCGCGTCGTCGAACTCGATGTTCCAGTTCTGCCGCAGCGCCTGGGCGAGACCCTTGGCCTTGGGCGAGAGCTCCGGGTTGCGGGACAGCGGGAGGACGGCGACCTTCACCGGGGCCAGGCGGTGGTCCAGGCGCAGCACCGTGCGCTTCTCCAGCTTGCCCTTGGCGTTCGGCGCCTCGTCCTCGACGTACGCGTCGAGCAGGAACGCCAGCATCGCGCGGCCGACACCGGCCGCGGGCTCGATGACGTACGGCGTCCAGCGCTCGCCGGCCTCCTGGTCGAAGTAGGAGAGGTCCTGGCCGGAGGCCTTGGAGTGGGCGCCGAGGTCGTAGTCGGTGCGGTTGGCGACACCCTCCAGCTCGCCCCACTCGTTGCCGCCGAACTGGAAGCGGTACTCGATGTCAGCGGTGCGCTTGGAGTAGTGGGAGAGCTTCTCCTTCGGGTGCTCGTACCACCGCATGTTCTCCTCGCGCAGGCCCAGGCCGGTGTACCAGTTCCAGCGCTGCTCCATCCAGTACTCCTGCCACTTCTCGTCCTCGCCCGGCTTGACGAAGAACTCCATCTCCATCTGCTCGAACTCGCGGGTGCGGAAGATGAAGTTGCCGGGCGTGATCTCGTTGCGGAAGGACTTGCCCATCTGCGCGATGCCGAACGGCGGCTTGCGGCGCGAAGTGGTCTGCACCTGGGCGAAGTTGGTGAAGATGCCCTGCGCGGTCTCGGGACGCAGGTAGGCGACGGAGCCGCTGTCCTGGGTCGGGCCGAGGTGGGTGGAGAGCAGACCCGAGAACTGCTTGGGCTCCGTGAACTGGCCCTTGTTGCCGCAGTTCGGGCAGTTCACGTCCGCCAGGCCGTTCTCCGGCAGGCGGCCGTGCTTGGCCTCGTAGGCCTCCTCCAGGTGGTCCGCGCGGAACCGCTTGTGGCACGCGGTGCACTCGGTCAGCGGGTCCGTGAAGGTGGCGACGTGACCGGAGGCGACCCAGACCTCGGGGGCCAGGATGACGGACGAGTCAATGCCGACCACGTCCTCGCGGGACGTCACCATGTAGCGCCACCACTGGCGCTTCAGGTTCTCCTTGAGCTCGACACCCAGCGGCCCGTAGTCCCAGGCGGCGCGCTGACCGCCGTAGATCTCACTGCACGGGAATACGAAGCCTCGGCGCTTGCTCAGGCTGACGATGGTGTCGATCTTGTCGGCGGCCACGGTGCTCTCTTCATTACGACGACGGGCGACGAAGCGAGACGCTTCACAGCGAATGCTTCAGCGTACCGGCGGGGGCTCCCCCTCAACCAAATCGGATCCCCTTACCGGCCTCTCACCGAGGCTTGTTGACAACGGTTTCCATGTTTGTTGAAAATGACTCTCATGAACGTACGACGAGGCCTCATACCCGCGGCCGCCGCGACCACCGTCACCGCACTCGGCCTGGCCACCCTCACCGCGTGCGGCGGCGCCGCCACGGCGGCCGGAACCGGCAAGTTCGACGTCGTCGCGTCGTTCTACCCGATGGCCTTCCTCGCCGACCGGATCGGCGGCGGCCACGTCCACGTCACCAGCCTCACCACGCCCGGCCAGGAACCCCACGACCTGGAGATCAGCGCCAAGCAGATCGTCGGGATCGAGAAGTCCGACGCGGTCCTCTACCTCAGGAACCTCCAGCCCTCCGTCGACAGCGCCGTCGCCCAGTCGTCCGTCAAGACGAAGATCGACGCCGCCTCCCTGACCACCCTGGAGAAGCACGGCAACGAGGTCGGCGGGCACGCCGCCTCGCACGACACCTCGGAGAACGAGGAACTGACCGGCCTCGACCCGCACATCTGGCTGGACCCGGTGCGCTACGCCCAGGTCGCCGAAGGCGTCGGCAAGGCCTTCGAGAAGGCCGACCCGGACCACGCGGCCGACTACCGGAAGAACACCGCGGCCCTGGTCAAGCAGCTGGACGACCTGAACACCCGGTTCGAGAAGGGCCTCGCGCACACGCGGTCCAAGGTCTTCGTCACCACCCACGCGGCCTTCGGCTACCTCGCCGAGCGCTACGGCCTCACCGAGGAGGCCATCAACGGCCTCGACCCCGAGTCCGAGCCGAGCGCCGCCCGGGTCAAGGACCTGGAGACCATGGCCAAGGCCGACGGCGTCACCACCGTGTTCTACGAGACGCTCGTCAGCGACAAGACCGCGAAGACCATCGCCTCCGACGCCGGTCTGAGGACGGACGTCCTCGACCCGATCGAGGGCATCACCGGCAAGTCCCGCGGCAAGGACTACTTCGCCGTCCAGGAAGCCAACCTCAAGGCGCTCCAGCAGGCGCTGGGCACCAAGTGACGGGAGACGAGATGACCGGCGAGCCCGTCATATCCCTGCGCCAGGTGACCGCCGAGCTGGGCTCACGCCCCGTGCTGCGCGGCATCGACCTCACCGTGCACCGCGGCGAGGTGGTCGCACTGCTCGGCGCGAACGGCTCCGGCAAGTCGACGGCGATCCGCACGATCATCGGCCAGGTGCCGGTGACCGGCGGCGAGATATCCCTGTTCGGCACCCCCCGCCGTACCTTCCGCCAGTGGTCGCGGGTCGGGTACGTCCCGCAGCGCACCACCGCGGCGGGCGGCGTCCCCGCCACGGTCACCGAGGTGGTCTCCGCGGGCCGGCTCTCCCGCACCCGCTTCGGCCTCTTCCGCAGGGCCGACCAGGAGGCCGTACGGGACGCCCTCGCCCTGGTCGGGATGGCCGACCGGGCCAAGGACAACGTCGAGGCGCTCTCCGGCGGCCAGCACCAGCGGGTGCTGATCGCCCGCGCGCTGGTCGCAGAACCCGAACTGCTGATCATGGACGAGCCGATGGCGGGCGTCGACCTGGCCAGCCAGGAGATCCTCGCGCGGACCCTGCGCGCACAGGTCGAGCAGGGCGCCACGGTCCTCCTCGTCCTGCACGAACTGGGCCCGCTGGAGCCCCTGATCGACCGCGCGGTGGTGCTCCGCGACGGCTGCGTCCTGCACGACGGGCCGCCCCCGCGCGCCGTCGGCCAGCACGCGCTCCCGGGCCACGACCACGTCCACCCCCACGACGAGCACACACCCCTGCGCACCGGACTGCTGAGCTGATGGACTTCCTGAACTACGCCTTCATGCAGCGGGCCCTGCTCGCCGCCGTCCTGGTCGGCATCACCGCCCCCGCCGTCGGCATCTACCTCGTCCAGCGCCGCCAGGCCCTGATGGGCGACGGCATCGGCCATGTCGCGATGACCGGCGTCGGCCTCGGCTTCCTGCTCTCCACCTCCCCCGTGTGGATGGCCACGGCCGTCTCCGTCCTCGGCGCGGTCCTGATGGAGCTGATCCGCTGGTACGGCCGCACCCGCGGCGACATCGCCCTCGCGATGCTCTTCTACGGCGGCATGGCCGGCGGTGTCATGCTGATCAACCTCGCGCCGGGCGGCTCCAACGCCAACCTCATGTCGTACCTCTTCGGCTCGCTGTCCACGGTGTCGCAGTCGGACGTGACCGCGATCTGCCTGCTGGCCGCGTTCGTCCTGGCCGTCACCCTCGGCCTGCGCAGGCAGCTGTTCGCGGTCAGCCAGGACGAGGAGTTCGCGCGGGTCACCGGCCTGCCGGTACGGGCGCTGAACCTGCTGACGGCGATCACGGCGGCGGTCACGGTGACGGTCGCGATGCGCGTGGTGGGGCTGCTGCTGGTGTCGGCGCTGATGGTCGTGCCGGTGGCCGCCGCCCAGCAGGTGAGCCGGAGCTTCGCGGCCACCTTCGCGATCGCCGTGGCGATCGGTGTGACGGTGTCGGTCGGGGGCACGATCACCTCGTACTACCAGTACGTCCCGCCGGGCGCGACGATCGTGCTGCTGACCATCGCCGCGTTCTTCGCGCTGAGCGTGCTGGCCGCCCCGCTGGCCCGCCGACGCGCCCGCGCGGCCGCCGCGCGCCGCCCCGCCGGGGACCCGGCGGAGTGCGCGATCCCGGCCGGACGGGGGGCCGCCGACGAGATCGGCGTCTGAACGGCCCCGGGCCGGGCTGGCACAATGGCCCGGCAGAGGCGAAGAGGCGAGGAGGCAACCGGTGACGACCGCTGGACAGCCCGTGAAGGGCCGCTCGACCCGTCAGCGGGCAGCCGTGGCGGCGGCCCTGAACGAGGTCGAGGAGTTCCGCAGCGCGCAGGAACTGCACGACATGCTCAAGCACAAGGGCGACTCGGTGGGCCTCACCACGGTGTACCGCACGCTGCAGTCCCTCGCCGACGCCGGTGAGGTGGACGTGCTGCGCACGTCCGAGGGCGAGTCGGTGTACCGGCGCTGCTCCACCGGCGAGCACCACCACCACCTCGTGTGCAGAGCCTGCGGCAAGGCGGTGGAGGTGGAGGGACCGGCCGTCGAGAAGTGGGCGGAGGCGGTCGCCGCGGAACACGGATACGTGAACGTGGCCCACACCGTGGAGATCTTCGGCACCTGCGCGGACTGCGCGCGGGATTCGGCGCGCTGACGGGCGCCCGGGCTCAGCTCCTGCCGAAGCAGCGCTCCAACTCGTTCAGGTCGTAGAACGTGCTGCCCTTCCGGACGGGCGTGCAGCCCGCCTTGAACGCGGTCTCCTTCTCGTCGTAGAGCATGCGCACCAGGTAGTCGTCGCGTAGGTGTAGGTCTCGCCGGGGGCGGCGGCCCGCCCGCTGCCCGGGAGCCGCATCAGCGCGGCCAGCGGGATGATCTCCTCGGCGTGGGTGAAGCGGAGTTCGGCGCCCAGGGTGCTGGTGCCGTCCCGCTTGGCCTCGACCTGCTCGAAGAGGTCGTCGAGGAGGGGCTGGGCCATCTTGTAGGTGATGTCGGCGTCCGAGAAGCTCGGGCCCTTCTCGTAGAAGTCCTCGGCGTCGCTGAGGTAGCCGAACCAGGCGGCGTCGCGCGGGGCGAGGTAGCGGCCGAAGTCCCAGCCCCTGCCGTTCGGGCACTCCTCGCGCATCGCGGGCGCGATGGCGTAGAGGTCGTAGACGGCGGTGGCGGCGGCGGCGAGGTCGTCGGCCGTCGAGGAGAACTCGCCGTTCACGACGCGCTGGACGAACGCCGGCTTGAAGATCCGGCCCAGGACCCGGGCGGCCGCCCGGTGCGAGGCCGGCTGGTCGGTGACCGACTTCAGGGTGGCGGCGAGCCGCTCGTCGGTCGCCAGCCACTTCTGGTAGTCGGCGCCGCCGGAGGACTTGTGGAAGTAGAGCAGGTTCTTGTCGACGCGGGCCGGGCCGAACGCGGACTTCAGCGCCGGGTCGGCGTCGGTGAGGGCGGTGGCGAAGACCGTACCGCTGTCGACCGCGCGGCCCTGGCCCGAGGTGACGACGTCGATCTTCTCGCCGTTCTCGGCGATCGAGGCGAGGAGCGAGGGCAGACGCTTCGTCAGGCGGACGGCGGTGGCGCGCAGTTCGTCCTTGCCGCGGCCGCTGAGGTTGCCGTAGCCGACGCCGCTCATGGCCGCTTCGAGGGCCTGCACGTCCGGGCCGAACCGCTCGCCGAGCCAGGTGAGCTGGCCGTCGGCCCGCGCCCGGTTCCACAGCGCGAGGATCGTGGCGCCGTCCTCGCCGTCGGTGGCGGCACGGGAGCCGTGCCGGGAGACGTTCTCGGTGAAGACGGCGGTGTAGCCGGCGGGTGCCTGCTGGTAGGTGCGCGGGTTCTGGCCGGGGGCGTAGACGGCCTTGGTGCCGTAGCTGTCGCGGTGGGCGGGCCCGGTGTCCGTGGCGTGCGCGGGCAGCGCGGTCAGGAACAGGGCGCCGAGGGCGAGGACGGGGGTGACGCGCTTCATGGGGGACCGTTTCGGACGCGGGAGACCGGATGATCCCCCGCATCCTGCGCGGCCCTCATGAACTGCGGACGGCCGTCAGTCGCCCTGCGGGTTGCCCTCCATGGCCAGCAGTTCCTCGTTGGGGATCGCGCCGCCGAACCGCCGGTCGCGGGAGGCGTACTCGACGCACGCCCGCCACAGGTCGCGGCGGTCGAAGTCGGGCCACAGGACGTCCTGGAAGACCAGCTCGGCGTAGGCGCTCTGCCAGATCAGGTAGTTGGAGGTGCGCTGCTCGCCGCTGGGCCGCAGGAACATGTCCACGTCCGGCATGTCCCCGTAGTACATGTGCTTCTGCAGGGTCTTCTCGGTGATCTTCGCCGGGTCGAGGCGGCCCGCCCGCACCTCCTCGGCGATCGACTGCACCGCGTCGGTGATCTCGGCACGGCCGCCGTAGTTCATGCAGAAGTACAGCGTGAGCAGGTCGTTGTCCTTGGTCTGCTCCTGGGCGACCTGCAACTCCTTGGCGACCGACTTCCACAGCCGGGGCATCCGGCCCGCCCAGCGCACCCGGACGCCCAGTGCGTCGAGCTGGTCACGGGACTTGCGGATGAAGTCGCGGTTGAAGTTCATCAGGAAGCGGACCTCGTCGGGCGAACGCTTCCAGTTCTCGGTGGAGAAGGCGTACAGGGAGATGGTGCGCACGCCCATCTCGATCGCGCCCTGGAGCACGTCGAGGACCTGCTCGGCGCCGACCTTGTGGCCCTCGGTGCGCGGCAGCCCGCGCTCCTTCGCCCAGCGGCCGTTGCCGTCCATGACGATGGCCACATGGCCCGGGACCAGCTCGCCCGGCAGCTTCGGCGGGCGGGCACCGGAGGGGTGCGGCTCCGGCGCCTGGTACTCACGCCGCTGGCGCCCCAGGATCCCGCGTACGACCATGTGCTTCTCGTCTCCCTCTAGCTCTTCTCTACATACCTGAGCGAGCGCAGCCCGCGCTCCAGATGCCAGTGCAGATAGGCGGACACCAGCCCGCTGCCCTCCCGGACGTACCGCGCCTCGGCCGCGTCCGCCGTCTCCCAGTCTCCCGTAAGCAGCGCCCCGAGGAGCACCAGGGTCCCCGGCGAGGGTACGACGCTGCCGGGCACCCGGCAGTCCCCGCAGACGCTGCCGCCGGAGGCGACCGAGAAGAACCGGTTGGGGCCGGGCATGCCGCACCTGGCGCAGGCCTCGAAGCTGGGCGCGTAGCCGTTGACGGCGAGGGAGCGCAGCAGGAAGGCGTCCAGGACGAGGTGGGGGGCGTGCTCGCCGCGGGCGAGGGTCCTGAGCGCCCCCACCAGCAGCAGGTACTGCTGCACGGCCGGCTCGCCCTCGTGGTCGGTGAACCGCTCGGCGGTCTCCAGCATGGCCGTCCCGGCGGTGTACCGCGCGTAGTCGGCGACGATCCCGCCGCCGTACGGCGCGATGGTCTCGCTCTGCGTGCACAGCGGCAGCCCGCGGCCGACCAGCTCGCTCCCCCGGGCGAAGAACTGCACGTCGACATGGGAGAACGGCTCCAGCCGGGCCCCGAACTTGGACTTGGTCCGGCGCACCCCGCGGGCGACGGCCCGCACCCGCCCGTGCCCACGGGTGAGCAGGGTGATGATCCGGTCCGCCTCACCCAGCTTCTGGGTGCGCAGCACGATGCCGTCGTCGCGGAACAGACTCATGGGCCCATTCTGCCCTGCCGCGGCGGGCGGCAGGTGCGCCGCCGGACCTTCAAGGGACTTCCCCGCGGCTGCGGGCGTTGGCGTGGGCGGTGGCCGCGCTGAGCCGTTCCGCCTGGGTGGCCGGGCGCACGGCGTCCGGGCGGGCGTCCCACTCACGTCCTCCCCCGTACGGCCGCAACTGCACGTAGGGGCCCTCGTGCCCCATCACGATGCCCAGCCGTCCGGTACGGGTGTCGACGGCGCAGGAGCCGACGGGGAGGTTCTTCGCGTTCACCTCACCTGGCTCCCCCGCCCCTGCCGATTTCACGCTTCGCATCACCGAGGTGGCGCTGCGTGCCTAGACTCGGCAGGAGTGTGTCCCCGCGGCCGGTCCCCCGGTGCCTACAGCAGCCCTGCCCCCGCGAGGAACTTCGCCACGCACTCCGTCTCCGCCTCCGACAGCGGCACCTGGGGTTCCGCCGTGGCCGGGCAGTCGATCACCCCGCGCAGGTGCAGCGCCGCCTTGAACGCTCCCAGCGCGGCCGAGCTCGCGCCCATCCGGGCCGGGTCGCCGACGCCGGTCATCCGGTAGAGGCTGCACAGCCGTTCCTGCTCCGCCCGGGCCCGCTCCCAGTCACCCGCCCGGCACAGGCGGTACAGCCGGACGTACCCGTCGGGGTCGACGTTGCCGAGCCCCGGCACCACCCCGTCGGCACCCAGTGCGAGCGCCGAGTCGACGGTCAGCTCGGAGCCCGTCAGCGCGCCGAAACCGGGCAGGCCGCGGCTGCCGACGACGACCTCGCGCAGGCCCGCCAGGTCCCCGCTGGAGTCCTTCAGACCGGCCAGCACCCCCTCGGCGGCCAGTTCGAGGACCAGGCCGGCGGGGAGCTTGGTGTGGACGGCGGACGGGATGTCGTAGGCGATCACGGGGACGGGCGAACGCTCGGCGACCAGGCGGAGGTGGCGGGCGATCTCGGCGGGGTGGGTGCGGGTGTAGAAGGGGGCGGTGACGACGACCGCGTCCGCACCGGCGGCGGTGACGGACGCCACGTGGTCCAGCACCCGGGGCGTCGTCATGTCGATCACGCCCGCCAGGACCGGCAGCCGCCCGCCCGCCCGGGACACCACCGTCTCCGTGACCAGCCTGCGCTGCCGGTCCGTCAGGTACGCCGCCTCGGAGGTCGAACCGAGGACGAACAGGCCGTCCACGCCCGCCTGCGTCAGCCGGTCGACGAGCCGGTCCAGGGAGCGGACGTCCACCTCGCGGTCCGGGGTCAGGGGCGTGCAGAGGGGCGGTACGACTCCGGTGAGCGGGGTGGGCAGGGTCATCGGGGCTCCCTGGGCAGGCGGCTCGGCTGGTCCTCCTCCCCAGGATGGACGGGGTGATGACAGCGGTAGCGGTGACCGGGCCGTGACGCGGCCGCGAAGTCAGGCATGCGGACGGCACACGCGTCGTCCGCCCGCCGGCAGCGGGTACGGAACGGGCACCCGGACGGCGGCCGGGTCGCCGAGGGCACCGGGCCGGTGAGCGGGATCGGGTCGACGGGGTCGAGCAGGCCGGGGACGGCCGAGAACAGGGCCCGGGTGTACGGGTGGCGGGCGCCCCCGGTGACGTCGGCGGCCGGGGTCTCCTCGACGATGCGGCCCAGGTACATGGTGATCACCCGGTCGCTCATCCGCCGTACCGTCTGGATGTCGTGGGAGACGAGGACCAGCGCGAGCCCGAGGCGTTCGCGCAGGTCGAGGAGGAGGTTGAGGATCTGCGCGCGGACCGAGACGTCCAGGGCGCTGGTCGGTTCGTCCGCCACCACCAGCGCCGGGTCGAGGGCGAGCGCGCGGGCGATCGCGACGCGCTGGCGCTGACCGCCGGAGAGCTGGCCGGGCAGCGCGTCGGCGAGGGCCGCCGGCAACCCGACCAGGCTCATCAGCTCCCGTACCCGGTCCTCCCGTTCGGCCCTGGTGCCACGCCGGTGCACGTCCAGCGGGTCGCGCAGGACGCGGCCGACGGACAGCCGGCGGTTCAGGGCGGTCGAGGGGTCCTGGAGGACCAGGCCGGTGCCCGCGCCGACGGTGGTCCGGCGTTCGGCCGCCGGCATCGACCACAGGTCGCGGCCCTGGAAGGTGACCGTGCCTGCGGTCGGCCGCTGGATGCCCACCAGCACCTTCGCCAGTGTCGACTTCCCGCACCCCGACTCGCCGACCACCCCGACCGTCTCGCCCGCCGCCACGCTGAGGTCGGCGCCGGTCAGCGCGTACAGCCGGTCGCGGCCGAACAGGCCGCCGCCGCGGGCCCGGTGCACCACGTGTACACCGGACAGCTCCACCACGCTCATGTCGCCACCTCCGTGCCCGCCAGGTCGACGGCCGGGTGGTGGCAGGCCGCGGTGTGGGCGGGTGTGCCGGCCGGCGCGGGGGGTGTCGTGCGGCAGCGCCCGTCCGCCGCGGGGCAGCGGTCGCTGAAGCGGCAGCCCGCGGGGAAGTCGGCGGGCGCCGGGACCACGCCCCTGATCTGGCTGAGCCGGTCGGCGCCGGACTCCAGGGACAGGACGCTGCCGAGCAGGCCGCGGGTGTAGTGGTGGGCCGGGGAGCCCACGAGTTCCGCCGTGACGCCGGTCTCCACGATCTGGCCGCCGTACATCACCACCACGCGGTCGGTGACGTCCGCGACGAGGGCGAGGTCGTGGGAGACCAGGATCAGGGCGAAGCCGAGTTCCTCGCGCAGGCGCAGGAGGAGTTCCATCACCTGGGCCTGGACGGTGACGTCGAGGGCGGTGGTCGGTTCGTCGGCGATGATCAGGCGGGGGTCGCGGGACAGGGCCATGGCGATGAGGACGCGCTGGCGCTGGCCGCCGGAGAGTTCGTGGGGGCGGCTGCGGAGGGTGCGGGCGGGGTCGAGGCCGACGAGGGTGAGGAGTTCGGTGGGGGTGCGGTGGCCGCCGCGCCGGGTGAGCTGCTTGAGCTGGGCGTTGACGGTCATGGAGGGGTTCAGGGCGGAGAGGGCGTCCTGGTGGACCATCGCGAGTTCGTGGCCGAGGAGGCGGGGGTGGGGGGTGGTGAGGTCGACGGGCGGGTGGGGGCCGGTGGGGGCTGGTGGCGCAGTTCCCCGCGCCCCTTTGGGGCGCGTTCCCTCACCGGCGTGGAATTCGATTCGGCCCGCTACCCTCGCGGTCCTCGGTTGCAGGCCCATGATCGTGAGGGCCGTGAGGGACTTGCCGCAGCCCGATTCGCCGACCAGGCCGAGGACTTCGCCCGCGTGGACCTCGAAGCTGACGCCGTCGACGATGTGCGCGCCCCGGTGGCGGTCCGGGAAGCCGATGGTGAGGTTCTCCACGGACAGGACCGGTGTCCCCTCCCGGGAGGGGAGGGGACGGGCCCGCAGCCGCAGGCGCTCGGCCGCCGCCGCCAGCGAGGGCAGTTCCAGGACCTCGGCCCGCTCCACGGCCTCGACCGGATCGGCCTCCACCGGTTCCGTCTGCCTCGGTGCCGGGGACGCCCAGGCGTCCGAGACGCCCTCGGAGAGGACGTTCAGGGACAGGACCGTGAGGAGGATCAGCAGGCCGGGGAAGAGGGTCGCCCACCAGCCGCCGGTCAGGACCATGTTCTTGCCGTCCGCGATGACGCTGCCCCAGGACGGGTCGGGGGGCCGCACGCCCGCGCCGACGAACGACAGGGACGCCTCGAAGACGACGGCCTCGGCGACCTGGACCGTGCAGAAGACGAGGACGGGGGCGAGGCAGTTGACCGCCACGTGGCGCACGACGATGTGCGGGGTGCGGGCGCCGATCACCCGTTCCGCGGTGACGTAGTCCTCGCCGTACTGGTCGAGGACGTTCGCCCGTACGACGCGGGCCACCGGCGGGGTGAAGAGGAAGGCGATCGCGCAGATCAGGACGGTGATGCCGCCGCCGAAGACGGCGACCAGGACCGCGGCGAGGGCGATGCCCGGGAAGGCCATCACCACGTCCAGGCAGCGCATCAGCGTCTCGTCGACGGCCTTGCGGGAGGTGGCGGCCAGGGCCCCGAGGAGCGCCCCGGCGAGCAGCGCGAGACCGGTCGCGCCGAGGCCGATGGCGAGGGACCAGCGGGCCCCGTACATCAGCCGGCTGAGGATGTCCCGGCCGAGGCTGTCCTGGCCCATCCAGTGGGCGGCGGAGGGGTGCCCGGTGCCGTCGACGGGCACCTGCTGCGCGAGGGGGTCGTCGGGGGCGAGCAGGGGGGCGCACAGCGCCACCAGGACGATCACGGCGAGGAAGGCGAGGGCGGTGGTGCGGCCCGCGCGGGTGAACGTCGTCATGTCGCCTCCCTCAGGCGCGGGTTGACCAGGAGGTAGAGGATGTCGATGACGAGGTTGACGACGACGAAGCCGGTGGCGGTGGTGAGGACGACACCCTGGACGACCGCGGGGTCGCCGTTCTGGACGGCGTCGATCAGCAGCTTGCCCATGCCGGGCAGCGCGAAGACGGTCTCGATGACGACCGCGCCGCCGAGCAGGTAGCCGACCCGCAGGCCGAGCACGGTCAGCGGGTTGACCAGGGCGTTGCGCAGCACGTTGCGGCCGACGACGACATGGGGCGGCAGGCCGTTGCCGACGGCGGTGCGGACGTAGTCCTTGTCGAGTTCCTCGACGACCGAGGTGCGCACGATCCGGGTGAGCTGGGCGGCGACCGGCAGGGAGAGCGCGAGGGCGGGCAGGGCCATGGTCCGCAGCCAGCCGGTGACCGAGTCCTCGGGGTTGATGTAGCCGCCGGTCGGGAACCAGCCGTGGTCGACGGCGAGGTACTGGATCATCAGCAGGGCCAGCCAGAAGGCGGGGGCGGCGACACCGATCAGGGAGAGCACGCGGATGACCTGGTCCGGCGGCCGGTCGCGGAAGACGGCCGCGGTGATCCCGCCGGCCAGGGCCAGGACGACGGCGACGGACAGACCCAGGAAGGTCAGCTGGAGGGTGAGCGGGAGCGCGGTGAGCACCTGGTCGAGGACCGGGGTGCGGGTCAGGGCGCTGGTGCCGAGGTCGCCGTGGAGCAGGTCGCGGACGAAGTGGACGTAGCGCAGCGGGAGCGGGTCGAGCAGGCCGTTTCGCTCCCGGAAGTCGTGGAGTTGCCGCGGGGTGGGGTTGGCGCCCTGGAAGAACGCGGACGCCGGGTCGACGTCGGAGAAGCGCATCACCAGGAACACGAACAGGGCGATGCCGAGCAGCAGCGGCACCAGCAGGGCGACGCGGCGCAGCAGGATGCGCAGGACGGCGCTCATGCCGTCAGGCCCACGCGGCGGTGAGGACGTTGATGCCGGGATAGGGCTGGGCCCTGATGCCGGTGAGCCGGTGCGGGTCCCAGGCGGTGATCAGCTCGTTGTGGACGACCGGGTAGATGACGGCCTGTTCGGCGACGACGTCGAGGTAGTCCTGGATCATCGCCTTCTTCTTCCCGGGGTCCGCCTCGCGGGTGGCCGCGTCCATGTCCCTGAAGAGCCGCTTCGCGACCGGGTGGCCGGCCCAGCGGGCGTAGCCCGTCCAGAGGTTCTCGGGGCCGTAGTTGTAGTGCATGATCAGGTCGGCGTCGAGGCCGAACTGGTTGGGGTTCGAGACGGCGGCGACGACCTGGTAGTCCTGTTTCTGGTCCAGTTTGGTGAACACGGCCGTGGTCTCCTGCGGGGACAGGGTCGTGGAGACGCCGATCGCGTCCCAGGACGACTTGATGGTGGGCAGGCAGTCGACGATCCAGCTCACGTCGACGGCGAGGAGGTCGACGCGCAGCCCGCTGACTCCGGCGGCCCGAAGGAGCGCCTTCGCCTTCTCGGGGTCGTGGTCGTAGACCGTCCGCGCCCTGCGGTAGGTGGGGTTGGCCTCGTTCAGGAAGGAACTCGCCGGTTCTCCGTGGCCCTTGAGGGCGACCTCGACGATCTCCCGCTTGTCGACGGCGTAGTGCAGGGCCTGGCGGACCCGCACGTCGTCGAAGGGCGGGTGCCGGGTGTTGAACATCAGGAACAGGTTGTTCATCCCGGCGCCGCCGCCGACCGCGAGGCCGCCCTGTTCGAGGCGGGGGATGTTGGCGTAGGGGATGTTGTCGGAGATCTGGGCGCCCGCGTCCACCCCGGAGATCCTGGCGACGCGGGAGGCGGCGTCGACGATCGTCAGCCAGTTCATGCGCCGGAAGGCGGGCCTGCGGGGGCCGTTGTAGCGGTCGTACGCGGCGAAGGTGGTGTTCGACTTCGGGTGGTGGCCGGTCTGCCGGTACGGTCCCGAGCCCACCGCCAGTCCCCTGATCGCGTCGTCCCAGGCGCCGGGCCGGGCGAACACGTGCTTCGGCATGATCTTGGCGAGGGTGAGGCGGGCGACGCCGTCCGGGAAGGGGAAGCGGAGCACCAGGTCGACGGTGCGGGTGCCGACCCTGCGGACCTCCTTCAGCCAGCTCGCGAAGAAGCCGTGCACGAGGGTGGGGGTGCCCGGGTCGAGGATCCGGTCGAAGACGAAGACGACGTCGTCGGCGGTGACCGGTCTCCCGTCGTGGAAGGTGGCCCCCCGGCGCAGGGTGAACCGCCAGGTGGTGGCGTCCGGGTCGGCCGGCAGCCGGGTGGCCAGCGCCGGGTAGGGGGCGCGGGTGATCGGGTCGGTGTCGGCGAGGCCCTCGTAGATGTGGTTGTTGGCGGCCATCGCGAACGCGGAGGCGGTCTGGGTGGGGTCCCAGCTGCCGTCGTTGCCGTAGCCGATCACGGCGGTCAGGGTGCGCTCGGAGCCGGCGCCGCCGAGGTCGACGGTGGACTCGGGTCCGCAGGCCGTCAGAGAGGTCAGGGAGGTCAGCGAGGCGGCGGCGCCCAGGGCGCCCGCGTGTCTCAGGAACGTCCTGCGGGCGTGGATCGCCTGATCGCGCACGGTGCCTCCGGCGTGGGGGGAAGGAGACGTCGGACGTCCTGGGTTTCAGCGCGACCATAAGAGGGGGTTCAGGGGCGGTCAAGGCAACGCACGCGAATGGCGTAAACCATCAGAGGTGGGACCAATGGCGCCCCTCGGGGCTCCCCCTAGGGCAGCGTCTTCTGGTAGGAGGCGTCCTGGTCGGAGTCGTAGACGAGCTTGCCGGCCGCGTCGTAGCCCTTGAGGTGGGGGGCATTGGTGACCTGCTGGTGCAGGGTGCCGGTGGCGACGAACCAGCCGTGGTCGAGGACCACCTGGCCCGCGGCGTCGCCGTAGGAGACGGTCATCCGGGTCACCGGGGCGCGCAGGCCGCCGACGATCCCCCAGCGGAACGGCAGTTTCCAGCGGCCCTTGTCGATGACCGACTGCTGGTACAGCTTGCCGCTGTTGATGTCCGGGACCACGGGCGTCTTCGCGTCGCCGAAGGGGTCGCCGATGCTGGTGTTCAGGCCGGAGGCCGCGCCGTCCTTGACGGTGCAGATGAGCCGGGCCGGCACCGGCTTCTGGCGCACCGCGACCACGAAGTAGCCGTCGCCGGGGGCGTTGGAGTCGCCGGTGGCGCGCATCGCCAGGATGATCCGGTAGTCGGCGGGCCTGCCGAGGTCGGTGTGGGTCGGGCCCTTGGGCGCCCGGTGCGCCTTGTCGTAGTCGAGGCACTTGCCGAGTCCGGCGGCCGCCTGCTCGAAGGTGATCCCGTCCAGCAGCTGGTGCGCCGGGGACGCCGGACGGGCCGGGGCGGTCGGGGTGGCCGCCGGTGCCGAGGGCGTCGGGGTGGCCGGGCCGGTCGGGGCCGGGTGGGCGCTGACGAGGGCGGTGGGACCGGGACCGGCCGGGCTCGTCACGGTGGAGCCGCCGCCCAGCGCGTACGCGCCGACCGGGACCGCCGCCAGCGCCGCCAGCGCCGCCCCGGTCACACCCCTGCGGCGGCGCCGCTCCACCAGACCCCGCCGGCGGATCTCCGGGTACGGCACCGGCGACGGCCGCACCTGCGCCGCGTCCCCCGCCAGCAGCGTCCGGAGCCGCTCCTCGAAGTCCGGCTCCGCTCCCCCGCCCTGCGTCTCTTCGCTCACCTGGTGCCTCCCTGCGCGGGGGCCGCGTGGCTCATGGCCTGCGCGAGCCCCGGAATCGTACGCAACTTGGCCAGGCCCTTGGACGCCTGGCTCTTGACGGTGCCCGGGGAGCAGCCGAGCACGTCGGCGACCTCCGCCTCGGACAGGTCCTCCCAGTACCGCAGCACCACCACCGCCCGCTGCTTGGGCGGCAGTTGGGCCAGCGCGGCGAGCAGTGTGCCGCGTTCGTCGGCGCGGGCCACGGCGTCGTCGTACTGCACGCGCTCCGGTGGCGCGGCGGTCAGCGACTCGGTGACCCGGCGCTTGCGGAACCGGTCGCTGTTGCAGCTGACCAGCATGCGGCGCACGTACGCCTCCGGGCGGTCGGCCCGCGAGACGCGGCGCCACGACCGGTACGCCTTCGCCAGCGCGGTCTGCGTGAGGTCCTCCGCGTGGTGCGGATCGCCGGTGAGCAGATAGGCGGTCCGGACCAGATGGGTCCATCTCGCTCTGACGAATTCCTGGAACTGGGCCTCTAGTTCGGCCTGCATCGGCCACCCCCTCGCCCTCCAGACCACCGGCCCCCCCGATTCGGTTGCCCGGCGGGCGCGGGTGACCCGGCCGCCGGGGCTACCCGGGGCTCTTGAGCCGGCGGAACTCGATGGTGTCGTACGCCGTTCTCGTGCCCGTCTCGTACAGCACCCCGACCGTGCCCTTGGCCACCTGCACCAGGTCCGAGTAGGCCGCCTTCAGGCCGGAGAGGGTGGTGAGCCTCTCGAAGGTGATGCCCTCGTCCGTGCTGGTCCACAGGGCCATGGCCTTGCGGGCCGTCGGGACCGACGGCGCCGAGAACAGCAACGGCGCTTCGCGGCCCGGCAGTTGCAGGACCGAGCCCTCGACGACAGGGACCTCCCGGAGCGTCGGCTGCACCGTGAACCGGGCGTCCAGGGTCTCGGCCCCGTCGCTGGACCAGGCGTCGAGCCGGTTGCCGGGGCTGGAGCCGTTCTGGTCGCGGGCGTTGAAGTAGAGGCGGCCGTCGGGCAGTTCGGCGGCGGTGGTCTCGTTGGCGTTGTCGTGGCCGGTGTAGGAGTCGTCGACGAAGCCCAGGTGCCAGCTGCGGCCGTGGTCGTCGCTGTAGAGGGCGTGGCCGCCGTAGTACTTGGCCTCCCGGCCGGTGTCCGGGGAGCCGGCGCGCGGGGCGGCGGAGTGGTCGGCGGCGACGACCAGGCGGCCCCGGTGCGGTCCCCGGGCGATGGCGACGGCGTGGCCGGGCCCGGTCGCGTACCAGCGCCAGCCGGCCGGTTTCACCTGGGCGGTGATCTCGTGCGGCCTGGTGAAGTGGCGGCCGTCGTCCCGGCTGCGCTGCACGAACACCCGGCGGCCCTGTTCCTTGCCGACCTGGCCGCGCATGATCTGGTCCTCGCTCACCGAGCCGTCGTTGTACGAGGTCACCAGGACCACGTCGCCGCTCGCCGGGTCGACGACGGGTGCGGGGTTGCCGCGGGTGTTCCCCTTGCCGTCGGCCACCACCCGGAGCGGGTCCCAGGTGCAGCCGCCGTCGGTGGAGCGCCTGAGGACGACATCGATGTCACCGCTGTCGCCGGTGGTGGAGTGCCGGCCCTCGGCGAAGGCGAGCAGGGTGCCGTGCCGGGTGCGGACGACGGCCGGGATGCGGTACTGGGCGTAGCCGCCCGCGCCGGAGACGTAGGGCACGGAGGACTCGCAGCCGGCCGCCCAGGCCTTGGGCTCGACCGTGAACGCCCCGAGGAGCAGGGAGCCGGCCAGGACGATGCGGCTGACGCGGAGCACAGGAGACTCTTGGGTCACCCTTACATGTTCCCCCCGTATGCCGACACCGCACCCCACAACGGCCAAAAGGGTCACCAGGTTTGGTACCCCGTCAGGTCCCCGCGCGGGTCAGGAGGGGGTGCGGGCGGCGGCCAGCAGCCGGGTCACGTCGTCGGCGCAGATGGTCAGGGCCGCGCCGACGGTGCCGAGGACCTCGCGTTCGCGGTGGGTGTAGGGGCCGTCGGCGAGGGCGATCCGGGCACCCTGCAGAAGCAGGGACTCCCGTCCCGCCGGGGCGAGGTGGGGGGCGAGCGGGTCGAGGGCCTCGTGCAGCTCTATGGCGAGGCTCGCGCCGCCCGGCTGCTCGAAGACCCGGCCGGTGTCGGCCGCGAGGGCGTCCACCAGGGCGCCGAGCTGGTCCTCGGTGGCGTCCTCGAACCCGGCCGCGCGCACCGCGGCCGCCGCCGCCTCCAGGGACGTACGGGAGCAGGTGCCGCCCGCGGCGAGCACGGCGAGCGCGACGGTGTGCACGGCGTCGCGCAGCATCGCCGAGAAGCGGCAGGTGGTGGGGTGGTCGAGGACGTCGGTGCCGTAGTGGTGGCGGCAGGCGGCGCACTCCACGACCGGCCCGGCGGTGCCGCGGGGCAGCACGGGCACGCCGAGCAGGGTGAAGCGGCGGCGCCCGGTGAGCCGCTGGTAGTTGCGGTCGCCCCCGCAGCCCGGGCAGAAGAACTCGCCGTCGCCGACGGGTGTCCACGCGGTGCGGGTGCCCAGGATGCGGGCAGGCCTGACGTCCCGGCCGTCTCGTCCCCGTACTGGCAGCACGTCGCACCTCCGTAACGCCGTGGCAACATCGCCACCGCTGGCGTGATGTTAGCCACATGGAGGAGCCGGAGTCAGTACCGCGTACGAGACCTTTCCGTGATCTTCATGGCCGAATGGCCGAGAAACAGCGGGCCCTGATCACCGCATGCGGTGATCAGGGCCGCTAAACCGCCGGTCAGAGGGGTTATCGCGTCGCGCGGTTGACGGCGGACACGACCGCCTTCAGCGACGCACGCGTCGTGTTCGCGTCGATGCCGATTCCCCACAGGATCTTGCCGTCGATCGCGCACTCGATGTAGGAGGCGGCCTGCGCGGAGGCTCCCTCGCTCATCGTGTGCTCCTGGTAGTCCAGCAGGCGTACGTCGATGCCCAGGCTCTGCAGCGCGTCGAAGAACGCGGAGATCGGCCCGTTGCCGGAGCCGGTCAGGACGGTGTCCTCGCCGTCGACGGTGGCCTCCACGGTCAGGGTGTCCACCCCGTCCGTGTCGGTGGTCGACTGGCCCGTCCTCACCTGGATGCGGCCCCAGGGGTTCTCCGGGTTGGGCAGGTACTCGTCCTGGAAGACCGCCCAGATGTCGGAGCCGGTGACCTCGCCGCCCTCGGCGTCCGTCTTGGCCTGGATGATCTTCGAGAACTCGATCTGCATCCGGCGCGGCAGGTCCAGCTTGTGGTCGTTCTTCAGGACGTACGCGATACCGCCCTTGCCCGACTGCGAGTTGACCCGGATGACCGCCTCGTAGGAACGGCCGACGTCCTTCGGGTCGATCGGCAGGTAGGGCACCGCCCACTCGATGTCGTCGACGGTGACGCCCTTGGCGGCCGCCTCGGCCTCCATCGCGTCGAAGCCCTTCTTGATGGCGTCCTGGTGGGAGCCGGAGAAGGACGTGTAGACCAGGTCGCCCACGTACGGGTGGCGCGGGTGGACCTCCATCTGGTTGCAGTACTCCCACACGCGACGGATCTCGTCGATGTCGGAGAAGTCGATCTGCGGGTCGACGCCCTGCGAGAACAGGTTCATGCCCAGGGTGACCAGGTCGACGTTGCCGGTGCGCTCGCCCTGCCCGAACAGGCAGCCCTCGACGCGGTCGGCGCCGGCCATCAGCGCCAGCTCGGCGGCGGCGACGGCCGTACCGCGGTCGTTGTGCGGGTGGATCGACAGGCAGACGTGCTCGCGGCGGGACAGGTTGCGGCCCATCCACTCGAAGCGGTCGGCGTGCGTGGACGGCGTCGAGCGCTCCACGGTGGCCGGCAGGTTCAGGATGATCTCGCGGCCCGGGCCGGGCTGCCAGACGTCCATGACCGCCTCGCAGACCTCCAGCGCGAAGTCCAGCTCGGTGTCGGTGAAGATCTCCGGGCTGTACTGGTAGCCGAACTCGGTCTCCGGGCCCAGCAGCTTCTCGGCGTACTCCATCACCAGGCGGGTGCCGTCGACCGCGATCTGCTTGATGTCGTCCCTGGAGCCGCGGAACACCACCCGGCGGAAGACCGGCGCGGTGGCGTTGTACAGGTGCACGGTGGCCCGCTTGGCGCCCTTCAGCGACTCCACGGTCCGCTCGATCAGGTCCTCACGGGCCTGGGTCAGGACGGAGATGGTGACGTCGTCCGGAATCGCGCCCTCTTCCTCGATGATCGAGCGCACGAAGTCGAAGTCGGTCTGACCGGAGGCGGGGAAACCCACCTCGATCTCCTTGTAGCCCATCTTGACCAGCTGGTCGAACATCCGGCGCTTGCGCTCGGGCGACATGGGGTCGATCAGGGCCTGGTTGCCGTCGCGCAGGTCCGTGGAGAGCCAGCGGGGGGCTTCGGTGATCCGCTGCTGGGGCCAGGTGCGGTCGGGGATGTCGACCTGCTCGTACCGGCCGTACTTGTGGATCGGCATGGTGGTGGGCTGCTGGCGGTTCGCCATGATGCGGGGCTCCTGGTGGGTGTCCGGACGGACGGCCGACGACGCAACACGAAGCTCCGCGGGGAGGGAGTCGACCTGGACTACAGGCCCTCGCCGCGGCAGCTAAGAAGAAGCAGCCCGAAACGCATGATGCGACCCACTCTAACCGAGCGCCATGGAGCTGGCGGTCCTGTATCAGCATGCGGGACTGCCAGCCCCCACCGCGCCGCACCACATAACACAGAGCAACCACCTCGGGACGAAAGCATCCCCATATTTCACCAATCATGGTTGCACCTAGTGACAGAGAGCTAACGCGGTGCCATCGTGCCGAGCATGACGACCAACGGGGGCTACAGGCCCGTCTTCTGCACGATCGTGCCGCCGCACATCCTCGACCACCTCGCCACCCACGAGGACCCGGCGCTCGCCGACCCGGCGCTGCGCACCCTCCAGCACGACTCCGCCCAGCGCACCCGCCGCCGCGTGACCGCCGTCCGCACCACCGCGGTCGCGCCCACCCCGGCGCCCGCGACAGCGCAACCCCACCGCACGATCTACGACGCCGGGCACCGCACCGACCTCCCCGGCACCGAGGTCCGCGCGGAGGGCTCCGAGCCCGGCCGGGACGCCACCGTCAACCGCGCCTACGCGGGCCTCGGCGCCACCTTCGAGCTGTACCTGAAGGCGTACGAGCGCAACTCCATCGACGGCGACGGCCTGCCGCTGAACGCGAGCGTCCACTACGACGTCGACTACGACAACGCCTTCTGGAACGGCGAGCAGATGGTGTTCGGCGACGGCGACGGCCAGATCTTCACCGACTTCACCAGCTCGGTCGACGTCATCGGCCACGAGCTCACGCACGGCGTCACCCAGTACACCGCCAACCTGGAGTACTACGGCCAGTCCGGCGCGCTCAACGAGTCGGTCTCCGACGTCTTCGGCTCGCTCATCAAGCAGTACTCCCTCGGCCAGACCGCCGACCAGGCGGACTGGCTGATCGGCGAGGGCCTGCTCGCGCCCGGCGTGCACGGGGTGGCGCTGCGCTCGATGAAGGCCCCGGGCACCGCGTACGACGACCCGCGCCTCGGCAAGGACCCGCAGCCGGCGACCATGCAGCACTACGTGCGCACCAGCCGGGACAACGGCGGCGTGCACATCAACTCGGGCATCCCCAACCACGCCTTCTACCTGCTCGCCACCGCCCTCGGCTGCAACGCGTGGGAGAAGGCCGGGCAGATCTGGTACGACGTCCTCACCGGCGGCGCGCTCGCCGCGGACGCCGACTTCGCGGACTTCGCGAAACTCACCGTGGCCGCCGCCAAGGCCCGCTACCAGGAGGGCGCGGAGACCAAGGCGGTGCTCGGCGCCTGGGCACAGGTGGGGGTGCCGACCGCCTGAATCCGTACTACACAGGGACCCATGCGTATTCAGGTGAGGCGTACGGGCGGGTTCGCGGGCATCGAGCGCCGGGCCGAGGTGGACACCTCGGCCCGGCCCGACGCCGAGGAGTGGCAGGCCCTGGCCGAGCAGGCGCTCGCGGCCGGCCGGGGCACACCGCCGCCCGGGGTGCCGGACGGGTTCGCGTACGAGATCACGGTGGACGGGCGGACCGTGTACGCGGCCGACCCGACGCTGACGGACGGGCAACGCGAACTGATCTCACGGGTGTTGAAGGAGGGCGCGTGAGCGGGTCCGCCGACGGGTAGGTCACGCCCTGGAGCGCCGGTCCGGTGCCGCCGGTTCCCGCCAGGGCGTTGACTTATGTTACCGGGGGTAAGGATGATCCCCGCCATGGCGAATGAAGCGGCCCGTCCGCACCCCCCTCTCCCCCGTTTCCCCGACGGCTTCCTCTGGGGTGTGTCGACCTCGGCCCACCAGATCGAGGGCGCGGCCGACGAACGCGAGCAGTCCGTCTGGGACGTCTTCGAGGCGGAACCGGGCCGCGTCAAGGACGGCTCGACGGCGGCGGTGGCCTGCGACCACCTGCACCGGTACCCCGAGGACGTGGCCCTGCTGGCCGGCCTCGGCGTGGACGCGTACCGCTTCTCGGTCTCCTGGCCGAGGGTGCGCTCGACGGGCGGACTCGACTTCTACGACCGGCTCGTCGACGAACTGTGCGCGGCGGGCGTACGACCGGTCCCCACCCTCTTCCACTGGGACCTGCCGACCGCCCTCCAGGAGAAGGGCGGCTGGCTGGAACGGGACACCGCCGCCCGCTTCGCCGACCACGTCGCGACGGTCGCGGACCGGCTGGGTGACCGGGTGCACAAGTGGATCACCCTCAACGAACCCGCCGAGCACACCCTGTTCGGCCACGCGCTCGGCGCCCACGCCCCCGGCCAGCAGCTGATGTTCGACGCGCTCCCGGCCGCCCACCACCAGCTCCTCGCCCACGGCCTGGCCGTGCGGGCGCTGCGCGCGGCCGGCGCGAGCGACATCGGCATCGCCAACTCGCACGGCCCGACCTGGCCGGCCTCGCAGGAACAGCCGGACCTGGAGGCGGCCGCCTTCTACGACCTCCTCCTCAACCGCCTGTTCGCCGAGCCGGTCCTGCTCGGCGCGTACCCGGACGGAATCGGCGATCTCATGCCGGGCGACGTCACCGCCGACCTGACGGTGATCGCCGAACCGCTGGACTGGTACGGCGTCAACTACTACGCGCCCACGAAGGTGGGCGCCCCGCAGGGCACCGAGATCGAGTTCGGCGGTCTCACCCTGCCCGCCGAACTCCCCTTCTCCGTGCAGGACATCGAGGGCGTACCGGTGACGGACTTCGGCTGGCCGGTGGTCCCGGAGGGCCTCACCGAACTCCTCACCGGCTTCCGCGACCGCTACGGCGACCGGCTCCCGCCGGTCGTCATCACCGAGAACGGCTGCTCGTACGAGGGCCTCGACGACCAGGACCGCATCGCCTACCTCGACGGGCACATCCGCGCGCTGCACCGGGCCGTCGAGGCCGGGGTGGACGTGCGCGGCTACTTCGTCTGGTCGCTGCTCGACAACTTCGAGTGGGCGGAGGGGTACGAGCGCCGCTTCGGCCTGGTCCACGTCGACTACCCGACCCAGAAGCGGACGCCGAAGGCGTCGTACGGCTGGTTCCGGGACGCGCTGCGGGCGCAGAGATGACGACGACCCGCGACCCGGCCGGGGAGCCCGCCGCCCTGGCGGAGCCGTCCGGCCGGGTCGGCCGGGGCTGGATCTGGGCGCTGTGCCTCGCCAACGGGGCGATCTGGGTGGGCTGGTACGGCCCCCTGCAGATCCTGCTGGCCTCCCAGGCGAAGGACTTCGCGCCCGGCTCCGGGATGTCCAAGGAGACGATGCTGGCGTGGGTGACGGGCGCCGGCGCCCTGGTCTCCCTGCTGGCGAACCCCCTGTTCGGGGCGCTGTCGGACCGTACGACGTCCCGGTGGGGCCGCCGTACGCCGTGGATCGTCGCCGGTACGGCGGGCGGGGCGCTGTCCCTGCTGCTCCTCGCGGGCGCCGGCGGCATGGCGACGATGACGCTGGGCTGGTGCCTGGTCCAGCTGACGCTGAACGCGTCGTTCGCGGCGGTGACGGCCGCGGTGCCGGACCGGGTGCCGCGGCTCCAGCGGGGGTCGGTGGGCGGCTGGCTGGGGGCCGCGCAGATCCTCGGGGTGGTCGGCGGCACCGGGCTCGCGACGGCCGCCGGGGGCGTCGGGGCGGGCTATGCGGCGTGCGCGGTGTTCACGGCGGTGGGCGTCCTGCCGTACGTGCTGCGCCACGCGGATCTGCGGCTGCGGCCCGCGGACCGGCCGACCTGGTCCTGGCGGGGCTTCCTGGCGGGGTTCTGGCTCAGTCCGCGCCGCCATCCGGACCTGGGGTGGGCGTGGCTGACCCGTTTCCTGATCAACCTGAGCAACGCGCTGGTGCTGCTGTACCTCCTGTACTACCTGCGGGACCGGCTCCGGTACCACGACCCCGAGCAGGGCGTGCTGGCCCTGACGGCGGTGAACGGGCTGACGCTGATGGCGACGGTGGTGGTCGGCGGGGTCTGGTCCGATCGGGTGGGGCGGCGCAAGCCGTTCGTGGTCTGGTCCGGGATGCTGATGGCGGCGGCGACCGCGCTGCTGGCGGTGTGGGAGACCTGGCCGGGCGCGATCGTCGCGGCGGCCCTGCTCGGCGTCGGCTTCGGGGTGTTCACCTCGGTGGACTTCGCGCTGATGACGGACGTCCTGCCGAAGGCCCTGGACCGGGGCAAGGACCTCGGCGTCATCAACGTCGCCAACGCCCTGCCCCAGGTGGCGGCACCCGTCCTCGCCGCACCGATCGTGACGTACCTGGGCGGCTACCGGATGCTGTACCTGGTGTCGGCGGCGATCGGCCTGGCGGGCGCGGCACTGGTGGGACGGATACGGGGAGTGGACTAGCTTGATCTTCGAGGTCGCGGGTCCTACAGGGCCCCGGCGTCGCGGGCGGTCCAGACGCTGGGGTAGATCGGCCGGAAGCCGAGGTCCCGGCGGATCCGCTGGTTCGACATGATCCCGAACCAGGGGTCGGGGTCGGTGCGGGTGTACAGGTCGGCGGGCACCTCGACGCCGTTGAGCCGGTGCAGTTCCACGGTCGTGACCGGGGCGTCGTCGGCGATGTTGTAGACCGGGCCGGACACCGCGGGCGCGTACAGCAGCCGCAGCAGCCCCTGGGCGACATCCGCGTGGTGGGCCATCTGGAGGCGCTGCGCGGGGGCCCAGTGCGCGGCCCAGTGCATGACGTTCGCGAGGTGGGGGTCTCCTTCGCCGTAGACGAAGGGCAGCCGTCCGATCCGTACCTCCATCTCCCCGTCGAGCGCGAGCAGTTCGCGCTCGGCGCTGATCTTGGACTCGGGGTAGGCGCCCCACATCTCACCGCCGGGCCGGCTCTCGTCGTCCTCGGTCAGCGGGCGGCCGCGTCCGGTGCCGTACACGTTGCCGGTGCTGACCTGCACGAACCGGCGGACGCCGGCGGCCTCGGCGGCCCGCCCGAGCGCCACGGCCGCGTCCCGGTTGACCGCCCAGGCCTCCTCGTCGGCAACGCCCCGGAAGGCGGCCGCGACGTTCACCACGGCGTCGGCCCCGGCCACCGCCTTCGCCAGCGCCTCCTCGTCCCGCAGGTCCCCGGCGACGATCTCGGCGCCCAGCCGGGCGAACGGCTCCCCGCGGGCCGCGTCCCGGACGAGCACCCGCACCTGCTCGCCCGGCTGCCGCTGTCCGAGCAACCGGGGCACGAGCCGCCGTCCGACCTGTCCGGTGGCACCGGTGACGAGAGTGATCATGACTTTCTCCTTCGTTCGGGTGCCACCACCCTCCGCCGCGCCCGCGGCGACCGGGAGAGACCTTCCGATCAGGGGACCGGCGGTCCCTGGATAAGCCGGGCGCCCCGGGCCACCCTGGAGTGGTGAACCGCCCCGAACTCGCCGACTTCCTGCGCCGCTCGCGCACCCGTCTGGACCCCGCCGACGTGGGCCTCGCACCCGGCGCCCGGCGGCGCACCCCCGGGCTGCGCCGCGAGGAGGTGGCGTCGCTGGCCGGGATGTCGGTCGACTACTACGCGCGCCTCGAACAGTCCCGGGGCCCGCGCCCGTCCCGTCAGATGCTGACGGCACTGGCCCGTGCGCTGCGCCTGACCGAGGACGAACGGGACCATCTGTTCCACCTGGCCGGCGAGGAGCCCCCGCGCCGGGAGGCCACGAGCACCCACGTCGGCCCCGGCCTGCTCCTCGTCCTGGACCGGCTGCACGACACGCCGGCGCTGGTGACGACCGACTGCGGCGAGGTCCTGGCCCAGAACGCGCTGTCGCGGGCGCTGAGCGGCGACGTCCTGGCCCGGCCGCCGCGCGAGCGCAACCTGCTCCGCGGCTACTTCCTGGACCCGGCCGCCGGCGACCTCTTCCCGCCGGAGGACCGCCCGGCGCGGGCCCGCGAACACGTGGCGCACCTCCGCGCGGTGGCCGCGGCCCGCCCCACCGACCCGGCCCCCGCCGCCCTGGTCGCCGAACTCCGCTCCGGCAGCGAGGAGTTCGCGCGGCTCTGGGCCACGCACGAGGTGGCGGTACGCCGCGCGACCACGAAACGCTTCCGCCACCCCGCCGTCGGCCTGCTGGAACTGGACTGCGAGGTCCTTCTCAACGCCGACACCCACCAGCAACTCGTCATCCACACGGCCCGCCCGGGCACGGAGTCACACGAACGCCTGCAACTGCTCAGGGTGGTGGGCCTGCAGAACATGACCCCGAGCGACACCTGACCGGTGCCGAGCGCTAGAACCCCAGGCGGCGCAGCTGTTTGGGGTCGCGCTGCCAGTCCTTGGCTACCTTCACGTGGAGGTCGAGGAAGACCGGCGTGCCGAGCAGGGCCTCGATCTGCTTGCGGCTCTTGATGCCGACCTCCTTCAGGCGCTTGCCCTTGGGGCCGATGATGATGCCCTTCTGGCTGGGGCGCTCGATGAACAGGTTGGCGTGGATGTCCAGCAGGGGCTTGTCGGCGGGGCGGTCCTCGCGCGGGAGCATCTCCTCGACGACGACGGCGATGGAGTGCGGGAGTTCGTCGCGGACGCCTTCGAGGGCGGCCTCGCGGATCAGCTCCGCGATCATCACCTGTTCCGGTTCGTCGGTCAGGTCGCCCTCGGGGTAGAGGGCGGGCCCCTCGGGGAGCAGCGGCACGAGCAGGTCGGCCAGCAGCCCCACCTGCTTGTCGCCGACCGCCGACACCGGGACGATCTCCGCCCATTCGAAGCCCAGCTCCCTGCCGAGCTGGTCGATCGCGATCAGCTGCTCGGCGAGGGTCTTGGAGTCGACGAGGTCGGTCTTGGTGACGACGGCGACCTTCGGGGTCTTCTTGATCCCCGCCAGCTCCTTCGCGATGAACCGGTCACCGGGGCCGATCTTCTCGTTCGCCGGCAGGCAGAAGCCGATCACGTCGACCTCGGCCCAGGTGGTGCGGACCACGTCGTTCAGCCGCTCGCCGAGCAGCGTGCGCGGCTTGTGCAGGCCCGGGGTGTCCACGAGGATCAGCTGGGCGTCCTCCCGGTGCACGATCCCCCGTACCGTGTGCCGCGTGGTCTGCGGCTGGTTCGCGGTGATCGCCACCTTCTGCCCGACCAGAGCGTTCGTGAGGGTGGACTTGCCCGCGTTGGGGCGCCCGACGAAACAGGCGAAGCCCGCCCGGTGGACGGCCTCCGACGATTCCGACGGCTCGGTTGACTGGCTGCGAACGCTCATGCCCCCCATTCTCCCTGATCCACGACCCCCCACCGCACCGGTGAGTTTTCGGTAACCCGGGTGCAACGAAACGTCACGGAAACACAGCCGTACGCGACCGGAAACGGGAACCGGTGACCCTCTGACGAGCCCCCACGACGTTGGAGACGCCCGTGTACCTCGCCGCCGCGCATGCCGACACCGGTGACACCGCCTGGCTGCTCGCCGCCACCGCCCTGGTCCTGCTGATGACCCCGGGCCTGGCCCTGTTCTACGGCGGCATGGTCCGCACCAAGAGCGTCCTCAACATGCTGATGATGAGCTTCGTGTCGATCGCGCTGGTCACGGTGGTGTGGCTGGCGGGCGGCTACGCGCTGGCGTTCGGGGACGACGCCTGGGCGGGTCTGGTCGGCGGCCTGGAGCACGCGGGCATGAGCGGTCTCGGGCCGGACAGCGTCCAGGGCACCGTCCCCACCCTGCTCTTCGCGACCTTCCAGCTGACCTTCGCGATCGTCACGGCCGCGCTGGTCAGCGGCGCGGTCGCGGACCGGGCGAAGTTCGGGGCGTGGCTGGTGTTCGTGCCGGTGTGGACGGTGCTCGTATACGTTCCGGTGGCGCACTGGGTGTGGGGTCCGGGCGGCTGGATCCTGCACTGCCTGGGCGCCCTGGACTTCGCCGGCGGGCTGCCCGTCGAGATCACCTCGGGCGCCTCCGGACTCGCGCTGTGCCTGGTCCTCGGTCCGCGGCTCGGGTTCAAGAAGGACGCGATGCGCCCGCACAACCTGCCGATGGTGATCCTGGGCGCCGGCCTGCTCTGGTTCGGCTGGTTCGGCTTCAACGCGGGCAGCGCGCTCGGCGCCGACGGTCTGGCCGCCGCCGTCTTCCTCAACACCATGGCGGCCGGCTGCACGGGCCTGCTGGGCTGGCTCTTCGTCGAGCAGAAGCGCGACGGCCACCCCACCACCCTGGGCGCCGCCTCCGGCGCGGTCGCCGGCCTGGTGGCGATCACCCCGTCCTGCGGGTCGGTCTCCCTGCTCGGCGCGCTCGTCGTCGGCCTCGCCGCCGGCGTGGTCTGCTCGTACGCCGTCTCCTGGAAGTTCAAGCTGGACTACGACGACTCGCTCGACGTGGTCGGTGTGCACCTGGTCGGCGGCGTCATCGGCACCCTGCTCATCGGCCTGTTCGCCGAGAAGGCGATGACCGGCGGCGCCGAGGGCCTCCTGTACGGCGGCGGGCTCGCCCAGCTCGGCAAGCAGGCGGTGGCCGTCGCGGCCGTCGCGGCGTACGCCTTCACCCTGACGTACGGCATCGGCAAGCTGATCGACAAGGCGATGGGCTTCCGGGCCAGCGAGGAGCAGGAGCACACCGGCCTCGACCTTACGGTGCACGCCGAGACGGCTTACGATCACGGGGTCCTGGGCCATGGCGCCCCGGTCGCGCACTCCGTCCTCCCCGCCGCCCAGAAGGTCAAGACCCAGCCATGAAGCTCATCACCGCGATCGTCAAGCCCTACCGCCTCGACGCGGTGAAGACCGCGCTCCAGGAGCTCGGGGTGCACGGCCTGACCGTGACCGAGGCCAGCGGGTACGGCCGGCAGCGCGGCCACACCGAGGTGTACCGCGGCGCCGAGTACCGCGTCGACCTGGTGCCCAAGGTCCGTATCGAGGTGGTCGTCGAGGACGCCGACGCCGAGCCGGTCATCGAGGCGGTCGTCAGGGCCGCGCAGACGGGGAAGATCGGGGACGGGAAGGTGTGGGCGCTGCCGGTGGAGACGGTCGTGCGGGTGCGGACGGGCGAACGCGGCCCCGACGCGCTCTGAGGTAACGGGCGGGCGACGGCAGGCCGCGGCCCCGGCGCAGCCGGGCGAACAGCATGCCGCCCGCCACCCCGGCGACGAAGACCAGTGCCAGCACCAGCCACGGCACGGCGAGGAACGAGGCGCTCGCCGACTCAACTGTGCCGGTCGCGCTGGCCGTCAGCGTCACGTCGCCCCGGTCGAGCTGGGGTGCGTCCCGCCAGTGGGCGGTGAGCCGGACCTGTTCCCCCGGCAGCAGTTCGGAGGGGATCCCGGTGAGGGTGCGGCTGAGCAGCGTACGGCCGAACAGTCCCCGCGCGCGCAGCCGGACCTTGGGGTTCAGGGTGACGTTCCCGGTGTTGTGCAGGGTGTAGGTGACGGTGGCGGTGCTGTCGCCGAGGCCGGGGACGAGCGGCTGGTGATGACTGACGTGCAGGTTCTCGACGGCGACGGCGGGCAGCGTCGGGCCGCTCACCCGCAGGTAGACCCGGGCGCCGACGGCCCGCTGCACGCCGAGCGCCAGGGCGCCCGCGCCGGGGTCGACGTGCTCGTCCAGGGCCACGATCGCCCCCGGGTGGTCGCCGGGTTCGGCCCCCTGCGGCACCCGCAGCGTGAAGGGGACCGTCACCGTCCGGTGCGGGGGCACGGTGACCCGGGCCCTGGAGAGCTTCGCCCAGGCCCCCACCCCGCGCATCCTCTCGGTCACCGTGCGGACGGCGAAGCCACCGTCGCGGGCGGTGTTGTAGGCGTCGGCCGCGTACAGCCGGAAGGTCAGCGGCCTGCCGGTCTTGTTGGCGACGGCCACCTTGTCGGTGAGGGTCTGCCCGGGATCGAGGGAGAGGTAGAAGTAGGGCCGCGCGGCGATCTTCGAGGCGACCGGGTAGACGGACCAGCTGCCGTTGTCGGCGGCGCGCGCGTCGGGCGCCGTGCACAGGACGCCGAGGAGCAGGCTCAGGAGGAGGACGTACGGCTGGGCGCGACGACGCATGGGTGCGGACCCCCGGTCGGAAGCGGTCGACGACGGCTGTGCGCGGTCGGGTGGCGGCCGGCCGGGTGCGCGCCCGGCCACCACGGGGTGGAGTCGGCTCAGGTGAGCGTCAGGGTGAGGACTCCGGAGTACGACCCCGGAGGCGTGAACGCCGGTACGTCCAGGGAGAGTCCGGCGTCGACCGTGAACTGTCCGCCGGTGAGCGTGCCGTCCGGGGTCGACGCGAGGGTCGCTCCGGAACTGCCGACGGTGCCGGCCGAACCGGCCGCGCAGGTGCTGGGGCTGCCCGCCTTGGTCGCGCAGGCGGGCGTCCAGCTGAGTCTCCCGGCGTCGATCTTGGCGCCGGGACCGGTGAAGTCGGTGACCTTGCCGGTGAGCGACCAGCCGGCCGGTCCGCCGCGGAAGTCCTTGACGGTGACGGTCTGCAGCGCGCCCGTGGACGCCCCGCCCTGACCGAAGTCGACCGCCGACAGCGCGACGGAGTCCCCGGCCTGGGACATGGAGAGGGTCCCCGCCTTGACGGTGGTGGTCAGTTTCTGGCTGCCGGGCGGCACGGGGGTGGTGTCCTTCACGACGTAGGCGGCCGGTCCGGCCCCCAGGGCGTCGCTCCACGCACTGCCCTCGTACGCCACGATCCCGGTCGTCGTCTTGTCGTTGACGACGAGGGGGGCGCTGAAGCTGCCGTCGCTGCCCGCGGTGGCGGTCGCCGTGTCCGCGGTCTGCTGTGCGCCGGACCGCCCGGCGAGCGTCACGGTGGCGCCCGGGGTGAAGTTCTGCCCGCTGACGGTCACGCTGTCACCGGGGTTCCCGGAGGCCGAACCGAGGCTGATGGCACGGTTGTTGACCGGGGTGGAGGAGGTCGCCGTGACGGTCTGGGACACCGGGGCGGGCGGGTTGGTGACCGTGCACGGGGTGTCCAGCTCCAGGATGTAGCTGGTGTGGATGTTGTAGTCGCCGGGCGAGAGCGTGATGGCGCCCGGCGAGGTCACGGTGAACGTGCCGGTCATCGAGAACGACGGGAAGGTCCCGTAGCCGGGCACCGGGTCGTTCTTCTTCGGACCGGTCACCGTCACGTCACCCGTCTGCGCGCCGCCCAGGGTCACCTTCCCGGTCGGCGTCATGATGTCGGCCGGCAGGGCGAGGGCGGTGGGGTTGTTGGCGGCGGGCGTGACCACGGTGTAGGTCACGGTGACCGTGTCGCCGACCTTCGGGGCGGCGTTGTCCACCGAGACGGCGGCGGTGGTGGTGCCGTCGATCGGCGGGAGGCCCGCGACGGCGGGCGGGATGCAGTGCGTGGCGAAGTCGACGTTCGTCCCGGCGGCACCGGCCGGGCAGGCCAGCGCGCCGCCCGCCGTGACCGCGAGCGCGGTCGCCCCGAACAGTGAGATCCAGCGCCACCGTCGGGATCTTCGTGATCCTGGGGGTGAACCCATCTATGCCCCCTCCTGAGGGTTGCGGGCGCAGCGGCTCCTCTGCGCCGACAGGGGGCCATTGATGTGGAGGGCGCGTGAGAAGTCAATGGAGATGCCGCAGAAAACTGACGGTTCATCAGCTTCTGCGGCATCCGGAACGAACCCGTCAGCGGGCTCAGAACACGAACGGCCCGGGTGACTGGGCCGCGCTCGACGTACAGGTGACGGTGATGCCGAAGATGACCATCTTCAGCGAGCCGCCGTGGAAGTCCAGGCTGTCACCGGGGGCCACGGTGCCCGGCAGCGGGCCGACGGTGACCGGGGAGCCGGCCGCCATGGCCGGGTTCACGGTGCCGCTGAAGACCCGGTTGGCGCCGGTGGAGTTGGACATCGTGAGGGTGGAGGCGATGGAGTTCGCCGACAGGGCGAGCGGGGTGGTGATCGCGCTGGAGGTGAGCGTGAGGGTGGCCGCGGTGCCGGTCTGGGTCGCGGTGAGGGTGGCCGTGCCGCCGCCGAAGATGCCGCAGCTGGCGGTGACGGTCGCGGTGGTCGGGGTGACGGCGGCGGCCGAGGGCGCGAACGCCAGTGCCGTGGCGGCGAGTGCTCCCGCCGCGAGTGCCGCACCTGTGGTGATTCGTTTCATGGGGCAGTGCTCCCTTCCCGGTGCACGGTGCATGGGAATGCCATGTGGGGATGGTGACGCCCCCGATTCGGGTGGATGCGGGCACACCGCGGGAGGTCCTGTCCGACGCCACGCCCAGATCTGACGGCCCGTCGGAACGTACGGTCCCCATTGACGCCCCCGAGCCCGGGACCGACAAGGTTGAATTCCGGCCGACCTTTCCGCAGGGGGCGGCCGAAGGGGGGCGGGGGCTGAGCGCGCAGTTCCCCGCGCCCCTGGCGGGGCCTGACTGGTCCCACCTCAGGGGCGCGGGGAACTGCGCGAGCGGCCCCCACCCACCCGCAGCCGACCGCGCACCGGATCCCACCCGAGTCAGCGAAGCCCCGCCCCTTCCCCGACGGAGTCAGAAACTAGGCGGGGACGGTGAGCCGAACCTGCCCGTCGGCCCCCGCCAGCAGCACCGGCGTGCCCGGTCCCCCGAGATCCCGCACCGCCGCCAGGTCCTCCGCGTCGACTTCCTCGCCCCCCGAGACGATCGCCGCCGCCTCCAGCGACTCCGCCCCGGACGCCACCGCCATCGCCACCGCCGTCCGCAGCGCGCTCAGCTTCAGCGAGGGCAGCTCCACGGTCCCCGCCACATACGTACGGCCCGTGGAGTCCCGTACCGCCGCCCCCTCGGGCACCCCGTTGCGGGCCCGGGCCGAGCGGGCCAGGGTGACGATCTTGCGGTCCTCGGGGTCAAGCGCGTTGCTGTCGGTCATGCCCCGAGCATACGAAGCCCACGCTTGACCCGGTCAACCCGGACCGCCCCGCACCGGACCGGGGCCGGACCCGGTCTCAGGGCCGGTCGAGGCGCAGCCGCTCGGCCCTCGGCAGCCCGGCCACGACGAGGTCGTACGAGTCCTCGATCAGCTCCCTCACCAGCCGGTCGGGAAGCCCGCCGTCCACGGTCACGGTGTTCCAGTGCCGTTTGTTCATGTGGTAGCCGGGGGTGATCAGTCCCGCGTGGTCGGCGCGCAGCCGTACCGCGTCCTCGGGGTCGCACTTGAGGTTGACCTTGAGGGGCTTCGCGTCGATCCAGCTCAACGCGAACATCTTGCCGAGCACCTTGAACACGGAGATGTCCGGGTTGAAGGGGAAGTCCTCCTCGGCCGCGTTGAAGGACAGGCAGTGGGCGCGCAGCTGGTCCGGGGTCACTCGACCGCGTCCCCCTCCGGTTCGCCGGCGGCCGGCACCGGCTCCACCAGCACCGTCACGATCTTGTTCCGGCGGCCGGCGGCCGACTCGGCGGTCAGCGCCAGCTTGCGTCCGTCGGGGAGTTCGACCACGGCGGAGGCACCGGCGATGGGCACCCGGCCGAGCGCCTTGGCGAGCAGCCCGCCGACGGTCTCCACGTCCTCGTCGTCGTACTCGTCGAGGCCGTACAGCTCACCGAGGTCGGTGATGTCGAGGCGGGCGGTGACCCGGTACCGGTCGTCGCCGAGGTCGGTGACGGGCGGGAGCTCCCGGTCGTACTCGTCGGTGATCTCGCCGACGATCTCCTCCAGGATGTCCTCGATGGTGACGATCCCGGCCGTGCCGCCGTACTCGTCGATGACGACGGCGACGTGGTTGCGTTCCTTCTGCATCTCGCGCAGCAGGTCGCCGGCGTTCTTGGTGTCGGGCACGAAGAACGCGGGCCGCATGGCGGTGGAGACCAGGTCGGACTCGGCGTCCCGGCTGATGTGCGTCTTGCGGACCAGGTCCTTCAGGTACACCATCCCGACGATGTCGTCCTCGCTCTCCCCGGTGACGGGAATCCGCGAGAAACCGGACCTGAGGGCGAGGGTGAGGGCCTGCCGGATGGTCTTGTACCGCTCGATGACGACGAGGTCGGTGCGCGGCACCATGACCTCCCGCACCAGGGTGTCGCCCAGTTCGAAGACCGAGTGCACCATCCGGCGCTCCTCGTCCTCGATCAGCGACTCCTTCTCGGCGAGGTCGACCAGCGCCCGCAGTTCGGCCTCGGAGGCGAACGGGCCGCGCCGGAACCCCTTGCCGGGGGTGAGCGCGTTGCCGAGGAGGATGAGGAGATACGGGATCGGGCCCATGATCCTGGCCAGCGGCAGCAGCACGTACGCGGCGGCCGTGGCCGTGTTCAGCGGGTGCTGGCGGCCGATGGTGCGCGGCGAGACGCCGACGGCGACGTACGACACCAGGACCATCACGCCGATCGCGGCGAGCAGCGCCTGCCAGGTCGCCGGGATCTCCTGGAGGCACGCGTAGGTGACGAGGGCCGCCGCCGCCATCTCGCAGGCGACCCGGACCAGCAGGGCCACGTTGAGGTAGCGGGTGGGGTCGGCGGCGACCTGGGCGAGCCTGGCGCTGCCGCGCCGCCCGGACTTCACCGCCTCCTCGGCGCGGAAGCTGGAGACGCGGGCGATGCCGGCCTCCGCGCAGGCGGCCAGCCACGCGACGACGACCAGCGCGATCGCTCCGACGACGATCTGCGGACTCATACGGATACGACCCGGCCCCCGGTCAGGAGACGGTCGGCGCCGGGGACGGGCCGGTCAGGCCCTGCTCCGCGCGCCAGCCGTCCACGATGGCCGCCTGCAGACCGAACATCTCGGCCTTCTCGTCGGGCTCCTCGTGGTCGTAGCCCAGCAGGTGCAGCACCCCGTGGACGGTGAGCAGCTGGAGCTCCTCGTCCATGGAGTGCTGCGTCTCGGCCTCGGCCCCCTGCTTGGCGGCGACCTCCGGGCAGAGCACGATGTCGCCGAGCAACCCCTGCGGCGGCTCGTCGTCGTCCTTCGACGGCGGACGCAGCTCGTCCATCGGGAACGACATCACGTCGGTCGGACCCGGCAGGTCCATCCACTGGATGTGCAGCTGCTCCATGGCGTCGGCGTCCACGACGATCACCGAGAGCTCGGAGAGCGGGTGGATGCGCATCCGTGCGAGTGCGTAGCGGGCGATGTCGAGGATCGCCTGCTCGTCGACCTCGGTTCCGGACTCGTTGTTGACGTCGATCGACATGGCGCGGTGCTTGTCTACTTCCCCTTGTGCCCGGCCTTCGAGCGGCCGCCGGGGTGCGTGCCGTTCTCCGTGCCGTGCTTGCTGTCGTACTTCTCGTACGCGTCGACGATACGGCCCACCAGCTTGTGCCGTACGACATCGTGGGACGTGAGGCGGGAGAAGTGGACGTCGTCCAGCCCCTCCAGGATGTCCTGGACCTGGCGCAGACCGGACTTGGTGCCGTTCGGCAGGTCGACCTGGGTGACGTCACCCGTGATCACGATCTTCGAGTCGAAGCCGAGGCGGGTCAGGAACATCTTCATCTGCTCGGGCGAGGTGTTCTGGGCCTCGTCGAGAATGATGAAGGCGTCGTTGAGGGTGCGGCCGCGCATGTAGGCGAGCGGCGCCACCTCGATGGTCCCGGCCGCCATCAGGCGCGGGATCGAGTCCGGGTCGAGCATGTCGTGCAGCGCGTCGTAGAGCGGGCGCAGGTACGGGTCGATCTTCTCGTAGAGCGTGCCCGGCAGGAAGCCGAGCCGCTCCCCCGCCTCCACCGCGGGCCGGGTCAGGATGATGCGGTTGACCTGCTTGGACTGCAGGGCCTGCACCGCCTTCGCCATGGCCAGGTACGTCTTGCCGGTACCGGCGGGGCCGATGCCGAAGACGATCGTGTGCTTGTCGATCGCGTCGACGTACCGCTTCTGGTTGAGGGTCTTGGGGCGGATGGTGCGGCCGCGCGAGGACAGGATGTTCTGCGTCAGAACCTGGGCGGGGGTCTCCTCCGCGCCCTCCCCGTTCTCACTCGCCCGCAGCATGGCGATCGAGCGTTCCACTGCGTCCTCCGTCATCGGCTGCCCGGTGCGGAGCACCAGCATCATCTCGTCGAACAGGCGCTGGACGAGGGCGACTTCGTGCGCCTCGCCGACCGCGCTGATCTCGTTGCCCCGGACGTGTATGTCGGCCGCCGGGAAGGCCGTCTCGATCACGCGCAGCAGGGAGTCGCCGGATCCCAGCACGGTGACCATGGGGTGCTGGGCGGGAACCTCGAACTGAGCTCGGGCCTGCGGCTGCGCGGGGGTGTGAGCTGTGGGTGTCTGAGTCATGGGCCGGCGCTTAAGGCCTGCGGTTCCTCCTCATCACGGCCGCGTAGCTGAGGGCGGCCTCGCGGTATCAAGCCTACGACGCGGGACGGACAACGCCGTAGGCCTTTTCACCGGGAAGGGCGCCCCCGTTGCCGCGGTGAGCCCTGGATGCGCTCCGGTGGGCCCGGGCAGAATCCGAACGGTCGTCCGTATGTCCTGACAGCGTCCTTCGGGGTTCAGAAAGAGGGAGCCGTGCAGCTGTGTCTGCCCACGTCGGTGTCCGAGGCCCGGGAGTGCCTGGCGGAGGGGGCGGTACCGGTCGGCGGTGCGACCCTCGTGTGGGCCGCGTGGCTGCGGGACGGCTTCCCGGCCCGTGCGGTGTCCCTGCGGAAGGTGCCGGAGGCGACGGCGGCCGGGGACGGGGTGCTGGGCGGCGCGGTGCTGCTGGGCCAGGTGGACGACCGGGTGCCCGAGGTGCTGCGGCTGGCGGCGAGGGGCGTCGGCACGGGGGCGGTGCGCCGGGCGGCGACGGTGGGCGGGAACATCGCCGGGTCCAGCCTGCGGGACCTGCTGCCGGCGGCGATGGTGCTGGACGCGCGGGCCGACGTGCTCACCGCGGACGGGGTGTTCGAGGTGGAGGCGGCGGAGGTGGCGGCGAAGTCGCCGGTGCTGCTGGCGCTGCGCTGGCGGGAGCCGGTGGCGGGGGTGTACGCGAAGGTGCCGGATCCGGCGGGGGGTGAGGTGCCGAGCATCGTGGCGGTGGCGGTGGACGCGGAGGGTGTGCTGCGGGTGGCGGTGCGGGAGGGGTACGCGGTGAGCGGGGGGAGTGCGGGGGCCGACGGGGGCGGGGTGGAGGAACTGTTCGCCGGGGAGTTGTCGGGGGTGTCGGAGGGGGTACGGGGGCTGGTGCGGGAGCAGGTCGCGAGGGTGGCCGGAGTGTAGGTGGGGGCGGTGCGGTCGTCAGTCGGCTGCGGGCCGGTGGGGGCCGATCGCGCAGTTCCTCCCCCAGCCTTCGGCCGGGGGTACCCCCAGCGCCCCTAAAGGGGCACGTTTCACTCCGGTGCCCGCCCCCGCTCACCCCGCCCTGCCGAACCCGATCGTCGGTACCGCTCGGCGCAGGGGCCACGGCCTCACCTGGTCCTCGTCCGGTACCAGGCCCTCCAGGAACGCGTAGCGGCGCAGCGCCGCCGGATCCTGGCCCTCCACCGACTGGACCTCGCGCCACCACGCCCCGATCTCCGACCAGCCCGGCGCCGACAGGGAGCCGCCGAACTCCTGGACGGACAGCGCCGCCGTGAGCCCCGCGAAGGCGAGGCGGTCCGCGAGGGGCCAGTTCGCGAGCGTGCCGGTGACGAACCCGGCGACGAAGACGTCGCCCGCGCCCGTCGGGTCGAGGGCCTCCACGGCGATCGCGGGGACCTCGGCGGACTCGCCGGTACGCCCGTCGACCGCGTACGCCCCCTCCCCGCCGAGGGTGACGACCGCGAGCGGCACGTGCGCGGCGAGGGCGTGCGCGGCGGCGCGCGGGCAGTCGGCGCCGGTGTACCGCATGGCCTCCTCCGCGTTCGGCAGGAACGCCTCGCAGTACTCCAGGTCGGCGAGGTTCGCCAGGTCCCAGGCCCCGGTGTCGTCCCAGCCGACGTCACCGAAGATCAGGGTGCCCTCGGCGGCGGCGCGGGCGATCCACGGGTTGCGTGTGCCGGGCGTGAGGGAGGCCACGGCGGCGCGCGCGTGCGCGGGGTGGCCGGGCGCGTTCTGCTGGCGGAACAGGGTGTCGGCGGGCGGTTCGTGCCCGTGCGAGACCATGGTCCGCTCCCCCTCGTACGCCATGGAGACGGTCACCGGCGAGTGCCAGCCGGGCACGGTGCGGGACGGGGAGAGGTCGATGCCCTCGCCCCGCGCGAGCGTGTCCCAGCAGTACTCGCCGTAGTGGTCGTCGCCGAAGGCCGCCGCGAGGGAGGTCTTCAGGCCGAGGCGGGCGAGGGCGGTGGCCATGTTGGCGATGCCGCCGGGGCTGGAGCCCATGCCCCGGGCCCAGGACTCGGTGCCCCGGACGGGGGCGGAGGCGAGGCCGGTGAAGATGATGTCGAGGAAGACGGTGCCGGTGAGGTAGACGTCCCAGGGCGGATCGCCCGGCGCGCGCAGCCCGGCCAGCGGGTCGACCTGCGCGGCGCAGTGCGGTGTCGTTGCTCCCCTGTCGTCGTCGAGGTACTCCGGTTCCTCTCCGGCGAACGCGTTGGACGCGGTCACGGTGCGCTCCCTGACGTGGTGCGGATCCGGCCAGTGTGCACCATGCCAGGGGAGCGGCGGCCGCTTGCGTCGTACGACCGCCCGGTCGGGCACCGCGGCCCGCGCCGCTACCAGCGGGGCACGGCGGGTGTCGTCCACCCGGGTTCGGCCACCCGCATCGCCGCCGCGTCGTCGCGGTCGCGCAGCGCCCCGTCGTCGTCGAGCCACCGCTGGTGCAGCCGTCGTACCTCGACGTGGTCGAGTTCGACGCCCAGGCCGGGCGCGTCGGGGACGGTGACCCGGCCGGCGTCGAAGGTGAGCCGTTCGGTGAGGACGTCCTCGGTCTGCCAGGGGTAGTGGGAGTCGCAGGCGTGGTGGAGGTCGGGGACGGTCGCGGCCACGTGGGTCATGGCGGCGAGGCTGATCCCGAGGTGGGTGTTGGAGTGCATGGAGACGCCGACGCCGAAGGTCCGGCAGACGGCGGCGAGGTGCTGGGTGTTGCGCAGCCCGCCCCAGTAGTGGTGGTCGGAGAGGACGACCTGGACGGCGCCCCTGGTGAACGCCTCCTGGATCTCCCCGAACGTGGTCACGCACATGTTGGTGGCCAGCGGGATGTCCGTGGCCGCGGCCACCTCGGCCATCGCCGGGGTGCCGAGCGCCGGGTCCTCCAGGTACTCGAGGACGTCCCCGAGTTCCTTCGCGACCTTCAGCGAGGTCTCGACCGACCAGGCGCCGTTGGGGTCGAGGCGCAGCGGGTGGCCGGGGAACGCCTCGGCGAGCGCCCGTACGGCCGCGATCTCCTCGTCGGGCGGGAAGACCCCGCCCTTGAGCTTGAAGGAGGTGAAGCCGTGGCGCTCGGTGAAGCGGCGGGCCTGTGCCACCACCCCGGCCGGGTCGAGCGCGGCACCCCAGTCGTCGGTCTCGGCGGGCACCCCCTCGGGATGCGCGGCCCACTTGTAGAACAGGTACGCGCTGTACTCGACCGAGTCGCGCACCTTGCCGCCGAGCAGCGCGTGCACGGGCAGTCCGAGCGCCTTGCCGAGGGCGTCCAGGCAGGCCACCTCGAAGCCGGAGACCACGGACAGCCGCAGTTTGTCGGCGGTCTGCACGCCGCGCAGCCCGCCGACGTCGACCTGTGCGGAGACCCGGGCCGCGTCCACGGCGACCTCGTCGGCGAGGGTGAACAGCCCGTTCAGGTCACTGACCGGGCGCCCGCGCAGCCGCTCGGCGAACGGCCGGGCCAATTCGAGGTACTTGGTGTCGCCGTAGGTCTCGCCGACGCCGACCACCCCGTCGGCGGTCTCCACCTCCACGATCAGGCGGGGCGTGTACGGCTGGTGGACGCCCTGCGTGTTCAGCAGCGGCGGGTCGGCGATCAGGATCGGCGTCAGGCGGACGTCGGTGATCGTGAGGTTCACAGGGACGCTCCTACGAGGTCGAGTCCGGCGGTGAGCAGGGTCCGCAGGGCGGCGAGGTCGGCGGGCGAGGGGTCGGTGAGCGGGGCGCGCACCGGTCCCACGGGGCGGCCGCGCAGCCGGGCCGCCGCCTTGACGAGGGACACGGCGTACCCGGGGACGCGGTCGCGGAGTTCGACGAGCGGCACGTAGAAGTCGCGCAGCAGCTTGTCGACCGTGTCGTGGTCGCCGCCGCGCAGGGCGGCGAAGAACGCGTCGGCGATCTCCGGGGCGAAGGCGTGCACGGCGGAGGAGTAGGCGGGGACGCCGACGGTGGCGTAGGCGCGGGCCTGGATCTCGGCGGTGGCGGCGCCGTTGAAGAACAGGAAGCCGTCGGGGGCGGCGAGGGTGAGCCGCTGGAGCCGGTCGAGGTCGCTGTGCCCGTCCTTGAGCCCGACGACGCCGGGGATCCGGGCGATCCGCGCCAACGAGGCGGCCGTGTAGGCGACCTGGCCGCGCTGGTAGGCGATGAGCGGCAGCGAGGTGCGGGCGGCGAGCTGCTCCAGCTGCGCGACCAGTCCGTCCTGGGGGGCCGCGACGAGGTAGTGCGGCAGCACGAGCAGGGCGTCGGCGCCCGCCTCCTCGGCGACGCGCGCGAACCGGGCGGCCTGCGCCCAGCCGTACCCCACGCCCGCGACCACCGGCACCCGCCCGCCGGCCTCCTCGACCGCCACCGCCACGACCTGCCGGTACTCGTCCTCGGCCAGCGAGAAGAACTCCCCGGTGCCGCAGGCCGGGAAGAGGGCCCCGGGCCCGGCGGCCAGCTGACCGGCGACGTACGTCCTGAACCCCTCGACGTCGAGTGACCCGTCGGGGTGGAAGGAGGTGAGCGGGAACGACAGCACCCCGTCCGCCATCCCGTCCCGCAGTCTGCGCACCGTGCTCTCCGGCTGTCCGCCCATCGAACCCGTCTCCCCACCTGGATGGCATCTACGTATGAAGACAGAGACTAGGTATGCGAACAGTCCTCGTCAACGGCGCCCCCGGCCCCGCCCCGTACGATCTGCACATGTCCGAGACAGCAGGCGTCCGCGAGGTGAAGTCCGCGGCGCGCACGGTGGAGCTGCTGGAACTCCTCGCGGCCCGCGCCGACCGCCCGGCCCGCCTCCAGGAACTCGCGGACGAACTCGGCGTCCCGCGCAGCTCGATGTACGCCCTGCTGCAGACCCTGATCGCCCGCGGCTGGGTCCGCACCGACGCCACCGGCTCCCTCTACGGCATCGGCATCCGCACCCTGCTGACCGGCACCAGCTACCTGGACTCCGACCCGCGCGTCCGCCTCGTGCGCCCCTACCTCGACGAGGCGTCCGAGGCACTCGGCGAGACGATCCACCTGGGCCGCCTGGACGGCCCGAACGTGGTCTACCTGGCGACCCGGGAGTCCCACGAGTACCTGCGCACGATCAGCAGGGTGGGCCGCCGCCTCCCGGCCCACGCGGGCGCCCTGGGCAAGGCCCTCCTCGCGGAACGCCCCGACGGCGAGCTGCCCGAGGGCCCGTACGAGCCCCTGACCCCCCACACCCGGACGACCCGCGCCGCCCTCGCCGCCGACCTGGCCCAGGTCCGCGCCCGCGGCTGGTCGACCGACCGCGAGGAGGGCGTCCTCGGCATCACCGGCTTCGGCTTCGCCCTCCGCTACGACACCCCGGCCCAGGACGCCGTCAGCTGCTCGGTACCGGTGGCCCGCCTGACCCCGGAACACGAGGCCCGCATCATCGAGGTGATGCGCGAGATCCGGAGCCGGATCGAATCGGCGACACCAGCCGGCACAGTCGACTGGCGTTAGCAAAAAGCGCCCCTCAGGGGGCGCGAGGAACTGCGCGAGCAACCACCACCGGACCGCACCCGCCGGCACACCGCTCCCCCACGGCGCGCGGCGCTGCTACCCCCCACCCCGCCCCCGAAACCGAACATGACCCACATCACACCCCCCGCGCTTCTTCGATCCCCCCGCGCTTGATACAAATTGCCCGCGCGTTCCTGTCCCTCGACGGCCTGCGCCCAACCCCCTTGTCGAACCGCACCTTTCGCATGCCCTGGGAACGCCCGTGTCCGCCCCCCGCACCACCCCCTGGCCCCTCGTCGCCCTGTTCACGGCCGGGTACCTCGCCCCGTACCTCCTGCCGACCACCGTCGGCAGACTCGACTCCGGCCTCCCTCTCACCCCCACCGAGGCCGGTGCGATCGGCAGCGCCCTGCTGCTGAGTTCCGCGGCGGCCGGCTTCCTGCTCGCCTCCCGCGTGGACCGCTTCGGCCCCCGTACGCTCGCCCGCGCCGGCCTGCTCCTCGCGGTCCTCGGCTACGGCGGCGCGGCCCTCACCACCCACCTCCCGGCGGTCGTGGCCGGCGCGGTCGTCGGCGGCTTCGGCTCCGGCACGGTCACCGCGGTCGCGGCCACCGGAATCGCCGCCCAGAGGGACCCGCACCGCGTCACCACCCTCGGCCTGCTCGCCGTGTCCGCCCTCGCCGGCGCCGTCTACCTGACGGTCCCGCACCTCGGCCCGGGCCACGCGCAGCCCCTCGCCGCGATCGCGCTCACCGCGCTCGCGGTCTGGCCGCTCACCGCACGGCTGACCCCCCGTACCGCCAAGGCCGTCGCCGTCACCGCCGGCCCGCGCCTGCCCCACCTGCGCTCCGGCCTGCTGCTGGCCGCCGCGATGCCCTGCTGGTCCGCCGCCCAGAACTCGCTGTGGGGGGTGAGCGGCCGGATCGGCCTGAGCCAGGCGCACCTGAGCGAGGCGACCGTCGGCGCGGTGTTCGCCGTGGCGCTCGGCTTCGGCCTGCTGGGCGTGGTCGGCGCGGGCGTGCTCGGCCCGCGGCTCGGCCAGGCCCTGCCGATCGGGCTCGGCACGGTGCTGATCGCGGGCTGTATCGCGCTCAGCGCGTCCGCCGGCGACCTGACGACGTTCGCGTCCGGCGAGATCGCCTGGAACCTGCTCTACCCGGTCGTCCTGTCGTACGTCATCGGCCTGGCCGCCGCCCTGGACCCGCGGGGCCGCTGGGCGGTGCTGGTCGGGTCGGCGTCGTCGCTGGGCACGGCCGTCGGCCCGATGACCGGCAGCCTGCTGGCCGCGCGGGCGGGTTTCCCGGCGATGGGGACGGTCCTGGCGGTGGGCCTGCTCGCGGTCGCGGTACCGCTGACGGCGGTGGCGCTGCGCCGCAGGACCACCACCGTCACGACCGGCCCGGCGCTCACCGACGTCGACGAGACGACGGTACGGCTGGACGTGGCGGCCTAGGCCGGACCGGCACCGAACTCGTAGGCCTCCACCTCGGCGAGGTAGCGGGCCCGCAGTTCCTCGTCGTCGTCCAGGAAGGACGCGAGGAAGGAGTTGCGGGCCAGTTCCCGCATCTGCTCCCGGGACAGGCCCAGGGTGTCGCGCACCGCGTGGTAGTTGTCGGCGACGTACCCGCCGAAGTACGCCGGGTCGTCGGAGTTGACCGTGCACAGCAGCCCGGCCTCGATCATGGCCGGAAGGGGATGGTCGGCGAGCCGGTCGACCGCGCGCAGCCGGACGTTCGACAGCGGGCACAGCGTCAGCGGGATCCGCTCCCGCACCAGCCGCTCCACCAGCTGAGGGTCCTCCATGCAGCGCAGCCCGTGGTCGACGCGCTCCACGCCGAGCAGGTCCAGCGCCTCGGTGATGTACTCGGGCGGGCCCTCCTCACCGGCGTGGGCCACCCGCCGCAGCCCGAGTGCGGCGGCCGCCTCGTACACCTCGCGGAACTTGACCGGCGGGTGCCCGACCTCGGCGGAGTCCAGCCCGACACCGGTGATCCGGTCCAGGTACGGCTTCGCGGCCTCCAGCGTCGCCATCGCCGACTCGGCGGTGTCGTCGCGCAGGAAGCACATGATGAGGCGGGTGGAGATGCCGTGGCTGTGGACGCTCCGGCCGAGCGCCCGCCACAGGCCCTCCACGACCGTGTTCATGGCCACCCCGCGGGCGAGGTGCGCCTGCGGGTCGAAGAAGATCTCCGCGTGCCGCACGCCCTGCGCGGCGGCCCGCGAGAGGTACGCGTCGGCGAGGTCGTCGAAGTCCTGCTCGGTGCGCAGGACGGCCATCAGCTCGTAGTACAGGTTCAGGAAGGACTGCAGGTCCTCGAACTGGTACGCCTTGCGCAGCGCTTCGGTGTCCGGGTACGGCAGCTCGACGCCGTTGCGCGCGGCCAGCATGAACGCCAGCTCGGGCTCCAGGGTGCCTTCGATGTGGAGGTGCAGTTCTGCTTTCGGGAGGGGCATCAACGCATCGTACGGCGGTTTCACCTGCGCTTCGGGACCGGCACTCGGAGCAGGTCGTGGGCGACGGTCAGCTCGCCGTCGTAGCCGGCGGCCCGTGCCTGCCGTCCGAACTCCTCGGGGTCGGGGTACCGCTGGCTGAAGTGGGTCAGGACCAGGTGACGCACGCCCGCGTCGCGGGCGACGGCCGCCGCCTGTCCGGCCGTCAGGTGGCCGTGTTCCGCAGCGAGTTCGGCGTCCTCGTCGAGGAAGGTCGACTCGATGACGAGCAGGTCGCAGCCCTCTGCGAGGGCGTGCACGCCCTCGCAGAGCCGGGTGTCCATGACGAACGCGAACCGCTGGCCCCGCCGCACCTCGCTGACCTGGTCGATCGTGACGTCCCCGAGGACGCCCGCACGCTGGAGCCGGCCCACGTCGGGGCCGGTGACGCCGTGCGCGGCGAGCCGTTCGGGCAGCATGCGCAGGCCGTCGGGTTCGGTGAGCCGGTAGCCGTAGGACTCGACGGGGTGGGAGAGCCGGCGGGCCTCGAGCCGGTAGGACCGGGTGACCGCGAGGTCGCCGTCCGCGTCGACCGGGACCTCGGTGACGCCGACGGTCTCCCGGTAGGCGGTGGCGTAGCGGAGGCGGTCGAAGAAGCGCTGCCCGGAGCGCGGGTAGTGGGCGGTGACCGGGTGCGGGACCCGGTCGAGGTTGATGCGCTGGACGACCCCGGCGAGGCCGAGGCAGTGGTCGCCGTGGAAGTGGGTGACGCAGATCCGGTTCAGGTCGTGGGCGGCGACCCCGGCGCGCAGCATCTGCCGCTGGGTGCCCTCGCCGGGGTCGAAGAGGATGCCCTCGCCGTCCCAGCGCAGCAGGTAGCCGTTGTGGTTGCGGTGCCGGGTGGGCACCTGGCTGGCCGTGCCGAGGACCACCAGTTCACGTACGGACACGGTGACCTATCCGGGCGGCCACTGCAGGCCGCGGCCGCCGAGGACGTGGGCGTGGGTGTGCCAGACGGTCTGGCCCGCGCCGCTGCCGGTGTTGAAGACGATGCGGTAGCTGTCCAGCTTCTCGTCGTCGGCGACGGCCTGGGCCTCGCGCAGTATGTCGGCGGCGATCGCCGGTTCGCCTTCGGCGAGTTCGGCCGCGTTCTTGTAGTGGACCTTGGGGATCACCAGGACGTGGGTGGGGGCCTGGGGGTTGATGTCCCGGAAGGCGACGGTGGTGTCGGTCTCCCGGACGATCGTCGCGGGGACGTGGCCCGCGACGATCTTGCAGAAGAGGCAGTCGTCCTGGGGTTCCCCTGGCATGTCTTCTCCTCGCCCGGTGATCGGTTTCGGTTTTCCGGGGCATCGTATCGTCGTCGGGTGCGGGTGCGGCGGGGGCTTGTCGCGGCGTGCCCCGCGCTCCTTACGTCGGCAGCACCGGCGGCGTTTTCGCGGGACTGTTCTCCAGTGCCTCCAGTGCGAGCCGGACGGCCTCGTCCAGTTGGGGGTCCCGGCCCGCGGCCCAGTCCTGGGGGGTCTGGACGACCTCCACGTCCGGGTCGACGCCGTGGTTCTCCACTCCCCAGCCGTAACCCTCCAGCCAGAACGCGTACTTCGGCTGGGTGACCAGGGTGCCGTCGACCAGGCGGTAGCGGCTGTCGATGCCGATGACGCCGCCCCAGGTGCGGGTGCCGACCACCGGGCCGATCCCCAGGGCCTTGATCGCCGCGTTGACGATGTCGCCGTCCGAGCCGGAGAACTCGTTGGCGACGACGACCACCGGTCCCCGGGGCGCGTCCTTCGGATAGCTGAACGGCCGCATGCCGCGCGGCAGGTCCCAGCCGACGATGCGGCGGGCCAGTTTCTCCACCACGAGCTGCGAGGTGTGCCCGCCGCGGTTCTCGCGGACGTCCACGACGATGCCCTCGCGGGCCATCTCCACGCTCAGGTCGCGGTGGATCTGGGCCCAGCCGGGCGCCTGCATGTCGGGGACGTGGAGATAGCCGAGGCGGCCGTCGGACGAGGCGTGGACGTGGGCGCGGCGGTCGGCGACCCAGGCGTGGTAGCGCAGCGGCTCCTCGTCGGAGACGGGTACGACCACGGGGTGGCGCAGGTCGCCGCCGCCGGCCGGGGACACGGTCAGTTCGATCGCCTTGCCCGCGGTGCCGACGAGGAGCGGGCCGGGGCCGGTCACCGGGTCGACGGGGCGGCCGGCGACGGCCACGACCGCGTCGCCGGGGCGCACCGCGGCGCCGGGTGCCGCCAGCGGGGAACGGGCGCCGGGGTCGGAGGTCTCGGTGGGCAGGATCCGGTCGATGCGCCAGCTGCCGTCCTCGTGCCGGGAGATGTCGGCGCCGAGCAGGCCCTGGCGGGCGCCGCCGCCGTAGCCGCCGCGCGGGGTGACGTAGGCGTGCGAGGTGCCGAGTTCGCCCTGCACCTCCCACAGCAGGTCCACCAGGTCGTCGTGGGTGGCGCACCGGTCGACGAGCGGACGGTAGCGGTCGAGGACGCCGGCCCAGTCGACGCCGCCGAGGTCGGACCGCCAGAACTGGTCGCGCATGATGCGGCCGGTCTCGTCGAACATCTGCCGCCACTCGGCGGCCGGGTCGACGCTCGCCCGGATCCGGGTCAGGTCGACGGTGATGTTGGTGTCGCTGTCGTCGTCGCCCGAGGCGCGGCGGTCGCTGGGTACGACCCTGAGCTTGCCGTCGGCCCGGAGCAGGACGCGTTTGCCGTCGCCGCTGACCTCGAAGCGGTCGGCGTCGGAGGCGAGGTACTCGATGCGCTGCTGGGCGAGGTCGTAGCGCTCCAGCTCGGTCCTGGGCGCCGGGTCCTCGGGGTGGGCGCGGGAGGCGCCGAGGACACCGCGCACCGGGTGACGCAGCCACAGCACGCCGTCCTTGGCGGCGCGCAGCCCGGAGTAGCGGCCTGCCTCCACCGGGAACGGCACGATCCGGTCGGCGAGGCCCTCCAGGTCGATCCGGGTGACGGGGGTGCCCTCGGCGTCCGGGGTCTCGTCCTTGTCGGGGGTCTCGAAGGGGCGGCCGTGGCGCTGCGGGCCGAACGGCGAGGGGGTGGTGGCCGCGAGGGTGATCAGGTGCGGGCGGTCGCCGACCACGAAGGCCAGGTCGAAGACGTGCTCGTCGTAGACCGGGTCGAAGGAGCGGGTGGAGAGGAAGGCGAGGTGTTTGCCGTCGCGGGTGAAGACGGGGTCGTAGTCGCGGAACCGCAGCGGGGTGGCCTCGGTGACGGTCAGGTCGGTGGTGTGGGCGATGCGCAGCTGGCACAGCCCGCCCGCGCCGGGGTGGGACCAGGCGAGCCAGCCGGAGTCGGGGGAGAACGCCAGCCCGGACACGTCGCCGTCCTCGCTGCGGTCGACCTCGCGGACCTCGCCCGTCTCACGTTCGACGAGGAGCAGCCGCCCGTCGTGCGCGGCGACCGCGACCCGGCCGCCGTCGGGGGCGACGGCGAGGTCCAGGACCCGGCCGAGCTGTCCGCCGGCGAGCCGGCGCGGGGTGGAGCCGGGGGCCGGGCCGGTGGCGGGCGCGAACTCCAGGGCGTCCTCGCCCTCGGCGTCCGTCACCCACACCACCCATTCCTCCGTGTCCACGCGGAAGGTGACGGGCAGCCGGGCCCGCACCCCGGGCCGGGCGGCGAGGGCGCGCGCCGGACCGGACCGGTGGGTCACCCAGTGCACGCCGCCGCGCACCAGGACGGCGCTGCCGCGCGCGGTGTGGTCGGGCGAGGCGGCACCGAACCAGCGGGCCGCGTCGACCGGGTACGGCTGCCGGTCCACCCGCTGCCCGCCGAGCCGGACGTCCAGCGGGCGCGGCTCGGCGCCCTCCAGGTCGTCCAGGAGCCAGAGTTCACCGGCCGAGGCGTAGACGACGCGGGTGCCGTCGCTCGCCGCGTGCCGGGCGTAGAAGCCGTCGAGGGGAGTGTGCCTGCGCAGGTCGGAGCCGTCGGCCAGGGAGGAGTACAGCGCCCCGGTGCCCTCGTGGTCGGAGAGGAACGCGATCCGGTCGCCGACCCATTCGGGGCACTCCAGGTTCCCGTCGAGTTCGGCGTGCAGCCGGACGAACTCGCCGTCGCCCTCCCGGTCGATCCACAGCTTCCCCGCCGTACCGCCCCGGTACCGCTTCCACCAGGCCGCCTCGCGGCCCATCGGCGCGGACAGCAGCACCGTGGCGGGCCCGTGGGCCACGTGCCCGACCGGGCCGTACGGAAGGACGGTGGACGGTCCGCCGTCGAGCGGGACCGCGTGGGCCCAGCTGCGCCGGAGGCTGGACTGACCGTAGGTGGTGATCGCGAGGACCCGTCCGTCGCCGGTCCAGCCGCGCACCTGGGTCCGGGAACTCCCCCAGTGGGTCAGGCGGGTCGAGGGGCCGCCGTCGACGGGAGCGATGTGGATCTCGGGGGCGCCGTCGCGGGTGGACGTCCAGGCGACCGTGGTGCCGTCGGGCGAGACGCGCGGCACGGTCACCGGCACGTTGTCGGCGCTGACCCGCCAGGCCCGGCCGCCGTCGAGGGGCGCGAGCCACACGTCGTCCTCGGCGGTGAAGGCGATCAGTTCACCGTGGACGTGGGGAAACCGGAGGTAGGACCGCGGTCCTGTCGCTGCACCCTGAGTCACCCGCTCAGCCTATGCACCCGGGCCCGCCCGCCGCGGCCGATTTCGATCACTTGCCCTGCACGGGCCAGCACGTGGGGTCCCCCTGACACCAGATCGTCCTCGTCACGGTCACGGTGGGGCCGGGCCGCTGCCCGTAGGTGGGGGGCCGGTAGGTGCTGTACCCGGGGCCGGGCGTGGCGTCGCAGTTTCCGAGGCCGTTCACCCGGAACCACTCCTTGCCGCCGACCTTCGCGACGAGGTCGCCGCGCACACAGGCACCGCTGACCGCCTTGGTGACCCGGCCGGTGACGGTGATCGCCCGCCCGTCCTTGGTCCTGCCCTTGCAGTCGACGGAGACGACGGTGGTCTCGGTCGCCGAGGGCGTCCGCGCCGACGAGCCGGACGTGCCGGCCGTGCCGTAGCTGCCGGTGCAGGTGAGCCAACTGACGTCGACGTGCTGCCGTTTCAGCTCGGCGGTGGCCGTCTGGTCGGTGGTGTACGCGACGGTCGCGGTGTTCAGGTCGCTCGGCCGGCAGCCCGCCAGGACGCCGACGGCGACCACCGCGAGCCCCGCCGCGGCCGCCGCCCTGCTGCCGCCCGGCCGGCGCCAAATCCGCCTCAATGCCCCCATGGAGGGCAGCCTGCCACCGTCCCGGCCGTGGCGGTAGGGGGCTTACGGCCACTCACGTGTTCGGGACCGTCACCCTTCAGGTGCGCAGCAGCAGCCACTCCTGGAGCTCCACCAGGTTCCCCTCCGGGTCCTTCAGGTGGGCGACCCGCATCCGCTGCGTCATCGGCGCAGGCCCGTGCACCAGGACCGCACCGCGTCCGGTGATCTGCTCGCAGTAGGCGTCGAGGTCGTCGACGCGCAGCACCACCAGCGAACGGTGCCCGGTCGCCGCGTCCCCCAGTTCGCCCAGTATCTCGGCCATCATCGCCCGGTCCTGCAGGGCGATCCCCGCGGACCCGGCGTGCGGACTGAACTTCTCGTACGGCCCCTCGCTCGCCCCCGACTGCGGCTTCAGCCCGAGCACGTCGGAGTAGAAGCGGTAGCAGGCGGCGAAGTCGGTGACCAGGAGCCGGACTTGGGCGAGTTCCACGGCGCGTTCCCCCAGGAGGTGGTGCGGGTGCGGTACGGCTGGCGTGCGGTCAGGACCACCGGCCGGTGCGGCCCAGCAGCAGGGCCGCGGCCGCGGTGCCGGCGGTCGACGTACGCATCACCGTAGGCCCCAGGGTGTACGCCCGCGCACCCGCCTCCTCGAACAGCGCCAACTCGTCCCGGGCCACGCCCCCTTCGGGCCCGACGACCAGCACGATCTCGCCCTCGGCGGGCAGTTCGGCGGTGGCGAGCGGCGCACTGTCGTGCTCGAAGTCGGAGTGCAGCACGGCGCCGAGGGCGGCGCCGGCGAGCAGCGCCGCGACCTGCTTGGTGGTCGCCGTGTCCGCGACCTCGGGGAAGCGCACCCGCCGGGACTGCTTGCCGGCCTCGCGGGCGGTCGCCCGCCACTTGGCGAGCGACCTGAGCCCCCGGTCGCCCTTCCACTGGGTGATGCACCGGGCGGCCTGCCAGGGCACGATCGCGTCGACGCCGACCTCGGTCATGGTCTCCACGGCGACCTCCCCGCGGTCGCCCTTGGGCAGCGCCTGCACCACGGTGATCCGGGGCGCGGGCGCGGGTTCCTCGGTCACCGCGCCCAGGCGCACCACGAGCCGGTCCTTGCCCTCGGCGGCGATCACCTCGCAGACGGCGTGGCGTCCGGCGCCGTCGGTGAGCACGACCTCCTCGCCGGCCTCCAGCCGCTTCACGGAGACCGCGTGCCGCCCCTCGGGGCCGTCCAGGACGTACGGGCCGCCGCCCCGAGCGGAGTCCACGGGGAACCGTTCGACGACGAACACGGGCGCTGTCATCGCCCCTCCTTCTTGGTCGACAACGCTGTCGACGCGGCCGCGAGTTCCTCGGCGAGGGTCTCCACGAGCCGGCCGGCCGGCAGCTCCCGGGCCAGCCGGTGGCCCTGCCCCGCCCACAGCGCCATGCCCTGCGCGTCCCCGGCGCGGGCGGCGGCCTTGCGCAGCGGGGCGGTGAGGTGGTGGACCTCCGGGTAGGCGGCGGGCGCGTACGGGCCGTGCTCCCGCAGGAAACGGTTGACCAGGCCGCGGGCGGGCCGCCCGGAGAACGCCCGGGTCAGCTCGGTGCGCGTGAACAGCGGGTCGGTCAGCACCCGCTTGTGCACGTCGGGGGCGCCGGACTCGGGGGTGGCCAGGAAGGCCGTGCCCAGCTGGGCGGCGCTCGCGCCCGCCGCGAGCACGGCCGCGATCTGGCTGCCGCGCATGATCCCGCCCGCGGCGACCACGGGCAGGCCCACGGTCTCCCGGATCTGGGCGACCAGCGCGAGCAGCCCGATCCCGGAGCCGTCGTTCTCGGGGACGTCCCGGTGGGTGCCCTGGTGGCCGCCGGCCTCGATGCCCTGGGCGATCACCGCGTCCGCGCCGGCCCGCTCGACGGCGAGGGCCTCCTCGGCCGTGGTCGCGGTGACGAGGGTGAAGGTGCCGGCCCGGCGCAGCGCGTCCAGGGCCTCCCGGCTCGGCACGCCGAAGTGGAAGGAGGCCACGGCCACCGGGTTGTCGAGGAGGACGGCGAGTTTCGCGTCGTACCCGTCGTCCCGGCCGCTGTCCGGGTCACCGAGCTCGGTCCGGTACCAGGCGGCCTCACCGGCCAGCTGGTGCGCGTAGAGGTCCACGGCCCCGGACTCCGCGTACTCCGGCTGCGGCATGAAGAGGTTCACGCCGAAGGGGCGGCCGGTCAGTCCCCGCAGTTGCTTGATCTCCTGGTACATCCCGTCGGCGGTCTTGTACCCGGCGGCCAGGAACCCCAGTCCGCCCGCCTCGGACACGGCGGCGGCGAGCTGCGGACCCGAGGCCCCGCCCGCCATGGGGGCCTGCACGATCGGAAAGCGGCAGAGATCGGTCAGTGCGGAGGACATGACGGCATGTTGTCACGTCCTCCGGACAAGACCGAATCGGCCGCCGGATTGGCACATGCCAGGAATGTGCCACCGCTTCGGCACGTGCCGGACGAATGTCCCGGCCCGTCAGCGACCGTTGAACGCGTCCTTCAGCCGGCTGAACAATCCCTGCTGCCCCGGCTGGAACTGTCCCGTCGGCCGCTCCTCCCCGCGCAGCTTCGCCAGCTCCCGCAGCAGCCGCTCCTGCTCCGGGTCCAGCTTGGTGGGAGTCGTCACCTCCACGTGGACGATCAGGTCGCCCCGGCCGCCGCCCCGCAGGTGCGTGACGCCGCGGCCGTGCAGCGGGATCGACTGCCCGGACTGCGTGCCCGGCCGGATGTCGACCTCCTCCAGCCCGTCCAGCGTCTCCAGCGGCACCTTCGTGCCGAGCGCGGCCGCCGTCATCGGGATCGTCACCGTGCAGTGCAGGTCGTCGCCGCGCCGCTGGAACGTGGAGTGCGGCAGCTCGTGGATCTCGACGTACAGGTCACCGGCGGGACCGCCGCCCGGGCCGACCTCGCCCTCACCGGCGAGCTGGATCCGCGTGCCGTTGTCGACACCCGCCGGGATCTTCACGGTCAGCGTCCGCCGCGACCGCACCCGTCCGTCACCGGCGCACTCGGGGCACGGCGTCGGCACGACCGTCCCGAAGCCCTGGCACTGCGGACACGGCCGCGAGGTCATGACCTGACCCAGGAACGACCGCGTCACCTGCGAGACCTCACCGCGGCCCCGGCACATGTCACACGTCTGGGCGGTGGTGCCCGGCGCCGCGCCCTCACCGTTGCAGGTGTTGCAGACGACCGCCGTGTCGACCTGGATGTCCTTGGTCGTGCCGAAGGCCGCCTCGTCGAGCTCGACCTCGATCCGGATCATCGCGTCCTGGCCGCGCCGCGTCCGCGACCTCGGCCCGCGCTGCGACGCCGTACCGAAGAAGGCGTCCATGATGTCCGAGAAGTTCCCGAACCCGCCGGCGCCGAAGCCGCCCGCGCCCCCGCCGCCGCTCTGCGACAGCGGGTCCCCGCCGAGGTCGTAGACCTGCTTCTTCTGCGGGTCGGAGAGCACCTCGTAGGCGGCGTTGATCTCCTTGAACCGCTCCTGGGTCTTCGGATCCGGGTTGACGTCCGGGTGCAGCTCCCGCGCGAGCCGGCGGAAGGCCTTCTTGATCTCTTCCTGCGACGCGTCGCGGCGCACGCCGAGAACGGCGTAGTAGTCCGTGGCCACTTACGACTCCGCCAGGATCTGTCCGACGTACCGTGCCACCGCTCGTACCGCTCCCATCGTTCCCGGGTAATCCATGCGGGTCGGTCCGACCACGCCGAGTTTGGCGAGTGTCTCGCCGCCCGAACCGTAACCGACCGACACCACGGACGTGGAGTTGAGTCCCTCGTGGGCGTTCTCGTGACCGATGCGCACGGTCATGCCCGAATCCCCCGCCTCGCCCATGAGCTTGAGGAGCACGACATGCTCCTCCAGAGCCTCCAGGACGGGCCGGATCATGAGGGGAAAGTCATGCCCGAAGCGGGTGAGATTGGCGGTACCGCCGATCACCAGCCGCTCCTCGTTCTCCTCGACGAGCGTCTCCAGCAGGGTGGAGAGCACCGCCGAGACAGTACCGCGGTCCTCGGCCTCGAAGGCGTCCGGCAGGTCCTCCACCAGCCGGGGCACGTCCGAGAACCGGCGGCCCGCGACCCGGCTGTTCAGCCGCGCCCGCAGATCCGCCAGGGACGCCTCCCCGAACGGCGCCGGGCAGTCGACCAGCCGCTGCTCGACCCGCCCGGTGTCGGTGATCAGCACCAGCATCAGCCGCGCGGGGGCGAGCGCGAGCAGTTCCACGTGCCGCACCGTCGACCGCGTCAGCGAGGGGTACTGCACCACGGCCACCTGCCGCGTCAGCTGGGCCAGCAGCCGGACCGTGCGGGCCACGACGTCGTCGAGGTCGACGGCGCCGTCGAGGAAGCTCTGGATGGCCCGCCGCTCGGGCGCGGTCATCGGCTTGACACCCGCCAGTTTGTCGACGAACAGCCGGTAGCCCTTGTCGGTGGGGATCCGCCCCGCGCTGGTGTGCGGCTGGGCGATGTACCCCTCGTCCTCCAGGGCGGCCATGTCGTTGCGCACGGTCGCCGGCGAGACACCGAGGTTGTGCCGTTCGGTCAGCGCCTTCGAACCCACCGGCTCCTCGGTGCCCACGTAGTCCTGGACGATGGCGCGCAACACCTGGAGCCTGCGTTCACTCAGCATCTTCGCGCCACACCTCCAGAAAGTCGTCCCCGCGGCCTTTCGGGTCTTTCGTCTGGCACTCTGCGAGCCCGAGTGCCAGCGTCCCCGGCCCAGTGTACGGCCGTCGGGTACCGACTGGGCAAGGTCGGTACGGGGACGGTACGGACCCGCCGCGTTCTGCGGCTAGCGTCGCGGTATGACGGTGACTTGGGAAGAGCTGGGCTGGGAGCGCCTGGCCGACGGGGTGGGCCGGTGCCGGCTGCCCGGCTGGGACTGCACGGCGGGGCTGGTCCTCGGCGCGGGTACGGCCCTCATGGTGGACGCCGGGTCGAGCCTCGCGGAGGGCGCGCGGTTGCGCACCCTGGCGCAGGCACTCGCCGACCGCCGTGTGACCCATCTCGCGCTCACCCATCCCCATTTCGATCACGTCCTCGGGGCGGCCGCGTTCGCGGGCGCCGACCTGTACGCGGCGGTGGGCGCGGAGGCCGTCCTCGCCCACGACCGCGAGGGGCTGCGCCTGGACGCGGTACGCAACGGCCTGCCGGCCCCGGAGGCCGAGGAGGCGGCGGACGCCCTCCCCACCCCCCGCCACCTGGTGTCCGGCGAGTGGACCCTCGACCTCGGCGGCGGCCGCCAGGCCCTGCTCGCCAACGTCGGCCCCGGCCACACCGCCCACGACCTCGCGGTCCTCGTCCCCGGCGACCCCGAGGTGGTGTTCTGCGGCGACCTGGTGGAGGAGTCCGGCGAACCGCAGGCCGGCCCCGACGCCGTACCGTCGCGGTGGCCCGCCGCCCTGGACCGGCTGCTGGCCCTCGGCGGTGACCGCGCCCGGTACGTCCCCGGTCACGGAGCGGTGGTCGACGCGGCGTTCGTACGGGCCCAGCGCGACGCCCTGGCGGCCCGTTTCGGCGTGTCGTAGGCACACCGCACCCGCTTCTCCTATCGTCATCCGAATGCGCCAGTACTCCGCCGACCTGACCCCGCCGTGGAAGAAGCCGAAGCCGGTGCCCGAGGTGGCCGCCGAACCCGGCCTGGTGGTGGAGGAACCCGGCACGGGCTTCTGCGGCGCGGTGATCCGCTGCGAGGCGGGCACGGTCACCCTGGAGGACCGCTTCGGCAAGCACCGCGTCTTCCCGCTGGAGCCGCGCGGCTTCCTCCTGGAGGGCCGGGTCGTCACCCTCGTACGGCCCGCCTCCGCGGGCCCGGCCCGCCCCACCCGTACCGCCTCCGGCTCGGTCGCGGTCCCCGGCGCACGCGCGCGTGTCGCCCGCGCGGGCCGCATCTACGTGGAGGGCCGCCACGACGCGGAACTGGTCGAGAAGGTGTGGGGCGACGACCTGCGCATCGAGGGCGTGGTCGTGGAGTACCTGGGGGGCGTCGACGACCTGCCGGCGATCGTGACCGAGTTCGCACCCGGCCCGGACGCCCGGCTCGGCGTGCTCGTGGACCACCTGGTACCGGGCACGAAGGAGTGGCGCATCGCCCAGTCGGTGACCGGGGACCACGCCCTGGTGGTCGGCCACCCGTACATCGACATCTGGGAGGCGGTGAAACCGGCGTCCCTGGGGATCGACGCCTGGCCCCGCGTCCCGCACGGCCAGGACTGGAAGACGGGCGTGTGCCGGGCGCTGGGCTGGCCCTCGGACAACACGGGCGCGGTGTGGCAGGCGATCCTCGCGCGCGTGAACTCCTACAAGGACCTGGAGCCCGAGCTGCTGGGACGCGTGGAGGAACTGATCGACTTCGTCACGGGCGGCGGTGGGGCGTGACCTCGGTGCGGCCTGACCTCAGTGGGGCCTGAACTCGGCGGGGCCTGACGCCTCCCGTTCAGTCCACCAGGTCCCGCACCACCGCGTCCGCCAGCAACCGGCCCCGCAGCGTCAGCACCGCCCGCCCCCCGTCGTACGCACCGCTCTCCAGCAGGCCCTCCGCCAGCGCCCGCCGTGACGCCGCGAGCCCCTCCTCCTTCAGCAGGGCCAGCGGCACCCCCTCGCGCAGCCGCAGCTCCAGCAGGATCCGCTCCACCCGCCGGTCCTCGTCCGACAGGACCTCGCGTCCGGCCCCCGGCGACCGCCCCGACGCCAGCGCCGCCGCGTACGCCCCCGGGTGCTTGACGTTCCACCAGCGCACCCCGCCCACGTGCGAGTGCGCCCCCGGCCCGGCACCCCACCAGTCGGCGCCCCGCCAGTACAGCTCGTTGTGCAGGCAGCGGCCCGCTTCCGAGGTCGCCCAGTTGGACACCTCGTACCAGTCGAAACCCGCCCCGGACAGCACCGACTCGGCGATCAGGTACCGGTCGGCGTGCACGTCGTCGTCGGTCATCGGCACCTCACCCCGGCGGATCCGCCGCGCCAGCTGCGTGCCCTCCTCGACGATCAGCGCGTACGCCGACACATGGTCCGGACCGGCCCCGATCGCCGCGTCCAGGGAGGCCCGCCAGTCGTCGTCGGACTCACCGGGGGTGCCGTAGATCAGATCCAGGTTGACGTGCTCGAACCCGGCCGCCCGCGCCTCGGCCACGCACGCCTCGGGGCGGCCGGGCGTGTGCGTACGGTCCAGCACGCGCAGGACGTGCTGCCGCGCGCTCTGCATGCCGAAGGAGATCCGGTTGAAGCCGCCCTCCCGCAGGGCCGCCAGATACGCCGGGTCGACGGACTCCGGGTTCGCCTCCGTGGTGACCTCCGCGTCCGCCGCGAGCCCGAACTCGTCCCGGATCGCGTGCAGCATCCGCACGAGATCACGGGCGGCCAGCAACGTCGGCGTACCGCCCCCGACGAACACGGTCCGCACCTCGCGCGGGTCGTCCCCGAGGACCTTCCTGGCCAGCCTGACCTCGTCGGCCACCGTGTCCGCGTAGTTGTCGCGGGAGGCGAGCACCCCACCGGTGCCGCGCAGCTCGGTCGCCGTGTAGGTGTTGAAGTCGCAGTAGCCGCAGCGGGTCGCGCAGTAGGGGACGTGCAGGTAGAACCCGAGGGGGCGGGCGGCGGCGCCGGCCAGCGCGGCCGCAGGGAGCGCGCCGTCGTCCGGGACCGGCTCGCCGTCGGGAAGTGCGGAAGGCATGTCCCCCATTGTCCCGTACTCGCCGCGTACGGATGTCCGTGCTCGTGCGCCGTCCCGTAACCGCCGCGTACGGCTGTCCCGCACTCGCCGCATACGGATGTCCGTGCACGCGCGCGTCCCGTACTCGCCGCATACGGATGTCCGGCCACACGCGCGTCCCCGTACGGTGCCGGTGACCGCGTCGTCACTCCGCCTGGAGCACCAGCAGCGCCAGGTCGTCCTCGGGCTGGCCGCCGCCGAACTCGTGGACGAGCCGCCTGATCCGCTCGGCGATCAGCTCGGCGCTCAGCCCCGCGCAGCCGGCCAGCGCCCTGGCGAGCCCGTCCCCGTCGTCGAACTGCCGGGAACCGGAGCGGCGCTCCGTCACCCCGTCCGTCACGCACAGCAGGCTGTCGCCCGGCGCGAGCTCGATCGTCTCGCTGGTGTAGGTCTCGTCCTCGACGACCCCGAGCAGGGTCTGCGGCCGGGCGGCGGTACGCACCCGGCCGTCGGGGCCGAGCAGCAGCGGCAGCGGATGCCCGGCGGAGGCGAGGGTGCAGCGCACACCGCCGCCTTCGAGCGGGATCAGTTCGCCGTACAGCAGGGACAGGAAGCGGGTCTGCGGGCCGTCGCCGGGCGGCAGGTGGCCACCGGCGGCGACCAGCGCCCGGGCGGCGGCGTCGGCGGCCTCGGTGGCGTCGTCGAGGAGCAACTGGTTGAGCCGGTCCAGGACGTCGGCGACCCGGTAGCCCTCGCGGGCGAGCAGACGCAGCCAGGGCCGCGCCAGGCCGATGACGACGGCCGCCTCGGGCCCCTTGCCCTGGACGTCGCCCACGGCGAAGCACCAGCGGCCGTCACTCGCCGGGAAGAGGTCGTAGAAGTCGCCGCTGGGTCCGCCCTTGTCGCAGGGCTCGTAGACGAGCGCACTGGCGACGCCCGGGATCTCGGCGACCGCCCCGGGCAGCAGCCCCCGCTGCAGGACGGCGCTGATGGTGGCCTGCCGGGCGTACTGGCGGGCCGCGCCGATGGCCAGGGCGACCCGGCGGCCGAAGTCCTCGACCAGGCCGGTGATCTCGTCGGGGAAGCCGTCCGGTCCTGAGCGTCCGATGACGAGCGTGCCGAGCGGCCGGCCGCCCGCGATCAGCCGGTAGGCGAGCGCCGCGCCGTGGGCGTCCCGCGGGCCGAGCGCCGCACCGGGCCAGGGGTAGGGCTCGGGCCCGGCCCGCAGGCCGTCCCCGGCGCCCGGCGGGTCCTTCTCCAGGGCCCGGCGCAGGTCCTCGATGCGGTTCTCGCTGCCGTGCCAGACACGCGCCAGCCGCGGCCCGCCGGCGCCCGTGGGGTCGTTCCAGCCGCCGCGCACGGTCGCCTCGTCCTCCAGCCACACCGCGCACCACTCGGCGAGCCGGGGCACGATCAGCTGGCCGGTGAGGGCGGCCACCAGGTTCTCGTCGAGCTGCCCGGCGAGCAGGTCGGAGGCCTCCGCGAGGAAGGTCAGGGCGCCCCGGTTCAGCCAGTCGCGGTCCCGCTCCGGGCGGTGCGGGCAGCTCCGGTCGGGCGCGGCCGACGGCGCGGGGGGCTCGGGGGCGAGGATCTCGGCGACCCTCAGCTCCTGCTCGTCGGGCAGGGTGCCGCCCCGGCCGGTCAGCCGCGCCCACACGGACTTCGCACCGGTGCGGTACGTCACCCCCCAGGATTCGGCGAGCGTGGCGACCAGCCGCAGCCCGCGCCCGTACTCCGGCGTCTCGTACGGCGTCTCGCCCGGGTGGTCGCGAGGCGCCCGGGAGGGATGGTGATCGGTCACCTCGACGACGAACGCGATCTCTTCGGTGGGGTCGCGCGGGTCACGCGCGTCGGGGACGGACTGCTCCAGCCACCAGTCGATCTCGACGTCGGTGCCCGCGTGCACCACGGCGTTGGTGACGAGTTCGCTGACGACGACCATGGCGTCCTCGGCGACCCGCTGCTGTTCCCGGCCGAGCAGTCCGCAGTCGCGCCACTCGTCCAGGGAGGCGCGCACCAGCGCGCGGGCGGAACCGGGCGCGAGGGGGCTTCCGGGCAGGGTCGCGCATCCTTGCGCGCGCGGGACCGCGCTGTCGTGCGCTTCCTCGGCGGCGGGCGCCTCGTCGCGCGCAGGCGCCTCGCGGACCCGGGAGACGGTCTCCCGTTGCGTGGGTATGGCCCCCATGTCCAGCTCCCCGAGCAGTTCGGACGAATACATCCCGACGGATGCGGACAGAGTGACAGACTGACTGCGCCCATAAGCACCGAGTTACCGAAGTGGGCCGCCATGAGTGAGAACAGTGCTACGCGTGTGCTCGAAGACGGACAGAAACCGGAACAACTCCGAGCATCCGGACCGTGCCCGCTGCTCACCGCGACGACCGCCGCGCGGGGCACTCACGGTTCGGCGCCCGCCTCGGCACCGGAACGCGGCGCGTGAGACGGGAGCCGGCAGGCCCTGACCGCCCGGACGAACGCCCCGACGGCACAGGAGGCGACGGTGCGGGAGGCGACGGTGCCGCCGACGACCGAACGGACGGAGCAATGATCGCTGACGAGCGGGCCGGCATCCTCCTGGTCGACGACATGGAGGACAACCTGAGCGCGCTGGAAGCCGTCCTCGGCTCGTTGAACGAGCCGATGGTCCGCGCGCGTTCCGGCGAGGAGGCGATGAACGCTCTTCTGCTCCGTCGTTTCGCCGTGATCCTCCTCGACATCCGCATGCCGGGCATGGACGGCTTCGAGACAGCCGCGAACATCAAACGCCTCGACCGGACGAAGGACGTCCCGATCATCTTCCTGACGGGAGCGGAGGAGGAGGCGGGGTACGCGTTCCGCGGCTATGCGACGGGCGCGGCGGACTACCTGACGAAGCCGTTCGACCCGTGGGTGCTGCGGGCGAAGGTGAACGTCTTCCTGGAACTGCACCGCAAGAACCAGCAGCTGGAGGCACTGCTGGCACGGGAACAGGCCGATTTCGGCGAGTTGAGCAGGCGGTTGGCGGTCATGGAGACGCGCTTGTCCGAGGAACCCGTCGATGTAGCGGTGCTAAGAGAAGAAGCCGGGAAACTTCGGCGACTGTTGAGCAGGACCAGATCGCGCTGACGCGGACGCGAAGGGACGCGCAGGGACGCAAAGGGACGCGCAGGGACGCGAAGGGACGCGCAGGGACGCGAAGGGACACGGGGGGGAGCCGCACGACCGCTCCCCACGCGCCCCTTCGGACCAGGATCCGACCACGAACCCCCGGGATCAGGCCTCCCGGGTCCCGGCGTACATCTCGTCGATGAGGTGCTTGTACTCCCGCTCCACGACCGGCCTCTTCAGCTTCAGACTCGGCGTGATCTCCCCGTGTTCCACATCGAGATCCCGCGGAAGCAGCCGGAACTTCTTGATGGTCTGCCACTTCTGGAGACCTTCGTTGAGCTGCCTGACGTATCCGTCGACCATCTCGACGGTGGCCGGCGCGGCCACGACCTCGGCGTAGGACTTGCCGTCCAGGCCGTTGTCCTTCGCCCATTCCAGGATCGCGGCCTCGTCGAGGGCGATCAGCGCGGTGCAGAAGTTCCGGTCGGCGCCGTGCACCAGAATGTTGGAGACGTAGGGGCAGACCGCCTTGAACTGTCCCTCGACCTCGGCCGGCGCGATGTACTTGCCGCCGGACGTCTTGATGAGGTCCTTCTTGCGGTCGGTGATCCGCAGGTAGCCGTCGGGTGACAGCTCACCGATGTCGCCGGTGTGGAACCAGCCGTCGCTCTCCAGGACCTCGGCGGTCTTCTCGGGCAGCCCGTGGTAGCCCTGCATGATGCCGGGGCCGCGCAGCAGGATCTCGCCGTCGTCGGCGATCCGCACCTCGCAGCCGGGCAGCGGCTTGCCGACCGTGCCGGTGCGGTAGGCCTCGCCGGGGTTGACGAAGGACGCCGCCGAGGACTCCGTGAGGCCGTAGCCCTCCAGGATGTGCACACCGGCGCCGGCGAAGAAGTAGCCGATCTCGGGCGCGAGCGCGGCGGAACCGGAGACACAGGCCCGCAGCCGTCCGCCGAACGCCTCGCGCAGTTTGGAGTAGACCAGGCCGTCGGCGACCTTGTGCTTGGCGGCCAGGCCGAAGGGCGCGGTCGCGGCGCCGGTGCGGCGGAAGTTGTCCTGGGTGACCTTGGCGTACTCGCGGGCGACCTCGACCGCCCACTGGAAGATCTTGTACTTGGCGGCACCGCCCGCGCGGGCCTTCGCCGCGACGCCGTTGTAGACCTTCTCGAAGATGCGCGGCACGGCGGCCATGTAGGTCGGCTGCACGACCGGGAGATTCTCGATGATCTTGTCGACGCGGCCGTCGACGGCGGTGACGTGACCGACCTCGATCTGCCCGGAGGTGAGCACCTTGCCGAAGACGTGGGCGAGCGGCAGCCACAGGTACTGCACGTCCTCGCTGCTGATCAGCCCGGTCGCGGCGATCGCCTTCGCCATGTACGACCAGTTGTCCTGCGGCAGCCGCACACCCTTGGGGCGGCCGGTGGTGCCGGAGGTGTAGATGAGCGTGGCCAGCTGGTCCTTGGTGATCGCGCCGACCCGCTCCTTGATCAGCTCGGGGTGCGTGCGCAGGTACTCGGCGCCGCGCGCCTCCAGTTCGGTCAGGGTGATCACCCAGTCGCCGGTCTCGACGCCGGCGGGGTCGATGACGACGACCTGGGTGAGCTCGGGCAGGTCGGCGCGCTTCTCGACGGCCTTGGCGAGCTGCGCCGCGTCCTCCGCGATCAGTACCCGGCTCCCGGAGTCGGAGAGGATGAACGCCGACTCCTCGGCGTTGGTCTGCGGGTAGACGGTCGTGGTGGCCGCGCCGGCGCACAGGATGCCGAGGTCGGCGAGGATCCACTCGACGCGGGTGGAGGAGGCGAGCGCGACCCGCTGCTCGGGCTCGATGCCCAGTTCGATGAGGCCGGCCGCGATGGCGTAGACACGTTCGGCGGCCTGCGCCCAGCTGAGCGACTTCCAGTCGTCGGGGCCCTGGCCGGAGGCCGGTACCGGGTAGCGGTAGGCCTCGGCGTCCGGTGTGGCCGCCACCCGATCAAGGAAGAGGGCCGCCACGGACGGCGGTCGGTTCTCGATCAGTGTCTGTGTGTCGCTCACGACATCCTCCGGGACCCGCGACGGTGCGGCTGGCTCAGTGCGGCTGGGTTTACTCACGGTGGGGCTGGCGCTGTTGTTTAACTCGCGAGTAACTATCGAGCAGGGATCAGAGTAAGCCGCGGCCGGGCTGTGCGTAAGGGGCATCGGCCTGTCTGTTTCCCCGCATCTTCCACGCAGAGCGACCCTACGCGCGCGTAGGGGCCCGCCTCACTTTCGTACGGCGGACCCCTGTTGCGCCTGTTTTGCGGACGCGACCGATCGTTACCCGCGGTTACTTCTTGCTCTTGGTCGATCCCGCGCTGTCATCGCTGCTGAGGACCGCGATGAAGGCCTCCTGCGGAACCTCCACGGAACCCACCATCTTCATCCGCTTCTTGCCTTCCTTCTGCTTCTCCAGCAGCTTGCGCTTACGCGAGATGTCACCGCCGTAGCACTTGGCGAGGACGTCCTTGCGGATGGCGCGGATGGTCTCGCGAGCGATGACCCGGGAGCCGATGGCGGCCTGGATCGGCACCTCGAAGGCCTGCCGCGGAATGAGCTCGCGCAGCTTGGCGACGAGCCGCACACCGTACGCGTAGGCCGCGTCCTTGTGCGTGATCGCCGAGAACGCGTCGACCTTGTCGCCGTGCAGCAGGATGTCGACCTTGACCAGGCTGGAGGTCTGCTCACCGGTGGGCTCGTAGTCCAGCGACGCGTAACCGCGCGTCTTCGACTTCAACTGGTCGAAGAAGTCGAAGACGATCTCCGCGAGGGGCAGGGTGTACCGGATCTCGACCCGGTCCTCGGACAGGTAGTCCATGCCGAGCAGGGTGCCCCGCCGGGTCTGGCACAGCTCCATGATCGAGCCGATGAACTCGGTCGGCGCGAGGATCGTGGCCCGGACGACGGGCTCGTACACCTCGTTGATCTTCCCCTCGGGGAACTCGCTCGGATTGGTGACCGTGTACTCGGTCCGGTCCTCCATGACCACGCGGTAGACCACGTTCGGCGCGGTGGCGATGAGATCGAGACCGAACTCGCGCTCCAGCCGCTCCCGGATCACGTCCAGGTGCAGCAGACCGAGGAAACCGACGCGGAAACCGAAGCCGAGAGCGGCGGAGGTCTCCGGTTCGTAGACGAGAGCGGCGTCGTTGAGCTGAAGCTTGTCCAGTGCCTCACGCAGCTCCGGGTAGTCGGAGCCGTCGAGCGGATACAGACCGGAGAAGACCATGGGCTTCGGGTCCTTGTAGCCGCCCAGGGCCTCGGTGGCGCCCTTGTTCTGGCTGGTGACGGTGTCACCGACCTTGGACTGCCGGACGTCCTTCACGCCGGTGATCAGGTAACCGACCTCACCGACGCCCAGCCCGTCCGCGGCCAGCATCTCCGGCGAGTTGGTCCCGATCTCCAGCAGCTCGTGCGTGGCGCCGGTCGACATCATCTTGATGCGCTCGCGCTTGTTGAGCTGGCCGTCGATGACGCGGACATACGTCACGACACCGCGGTAGGAGTCGTAGACCGAGTCGAAGATCATGGCGCGGGCGGGCGCGTCGGCGACGCCGACCGGCGCCGGGATCTCCTTGACGACCTTGTTGAGCAGCGCGTCGACGCCGACACCGGTCTTCGCGGAGACCCGCAGCACGTCGTCCGGCTCGCAGCCGACCAGGTTCGCCAGTTCCTCGGCGAACTTCTCCGGCTGCGCGGCCGGCAGGTCGATCTTGTTGAGCACGGGAATGATCGTGAGGTCGTTCTCCATCGCCAGGTAGAGGTTGGCGAGGGTCTGCGCCTCGATGCCCTGGGCGGCGTCGACGAGGAGGATGGTCCCCTCGCAGGCCGCCAGCGACCGCGACACCTCGTAGGTGAAGTCGACGTGACCCGGGGTGTCGATCATGTTGAGGATGTGCGTGCTGCCCTGGTCCGGGCCCTCGGTGGGGGCCCAGGGCAGACGCACCGCCTGGGACTTGATCGTGATGCCGCGCTCGCGCTCGATGTCCATCCGGTCGAGGTACTGAGCACGCATCTGCCGCTGCTCGACCACACCGGTCAGCTGGAGCATCCGGTCGGCGAGCGTGGACTTGCCGTGGTCGATGTGCGCGATGATGCAGAAATTGCGGATCAGAGCCGGGTCGGTACGGCTCGGCTCGGGCACATTGTTAGGGGTCGCGGGCACGCAGGGTCCTGTCTCTTGAGGCGCCTTATGCCTCGGGTCGGATCTATACGTAGCCTCCATGGTCCCATGGAGAGCGACCGGGGCACGGTTTGGGCTGGCCGCCGCCCCACTGCTAGTGTGGGCAGCTGTGTCTCATGCCCTCTCAGCGCGAGGCACGTCAATCAGAAAACACCCGGTAGGGGATCCGGACTCCTCCACGCCTTCGTCGCGCGGAGAACTCCTGGCCCGTACCAGAACCTGAAAAGGCTCATTCGTGGCGAACATCAAGTCCCAGATCAAGCGGATCAAGACCAACGAGAAGGCTCGGCTGCGCAACAAGGCCGTCAAGTCCTCCCTGAAGACCGCGATCCGCAAGGCCCGTGAGGCCGCCGCCGCGGGCGACGTCCAGAAGGCCACCGAGCTCCAGCGCGCTGCTGCGCGTCAGCTCGACAAGGCCGTCTCCAAGGGCGTCATCCACAAGAACCAGGCCGCCAACAAGAAGTCGGCGCTTGCTTCCAAGGTCGCTTCCCTCCAGGGCTGAACCTCTTCCCTGATCTGACCGCCGGAAGGACCCAGAGCGGGCCCTCTCTCATCCGCTCCCGACCGGCACCCAGAGTCTGTTCGCGGCCTGCGTTCGCCACGCGGGAACGGACTCGACAGCTGTGCGACAAGGCCCCGCCCCCGCCCTTCCCCAGGGCGCCGGACGGGGCCTTCGTCATGCCCGCTCCCGGCGGGACTTTCGCGGCAACTCTCAGCCGCGCCCTCGGGACCGGGCCGCGCGCGCGATGGTCACCACGGCCTTCTCCAGGGCGTACTCGGGATCGTCCCCGCCGCCCTTCACTCCCGCGTCCGCCTCGGCGACGGCCCGCAGCGCGACCGCGACCCCGTCCGGCGTCCAGCCACGCATCTGCTGCCGCACCCGGTCGATCTTCCACGGCGGCATCCCGAGCTCCCGCGCGAGATCGGCGGGCCGACCGCCCCTGGCCCCGGACAGCTTCCCGATCGCCCGCACGCCCTGCGCGAGCGCGCTCGTGATCATCACCGGTGCGACCCCGGTCGCCAGCGACCAGCGCAACGCCTCCAGCGCCTCCGCCGTACGCCCCTCCACGGCCCGGTCGGCGACGGTGAAGCTGGACGCCTCGGCCCGCCCGGTGTAGTACCGCCCGACGACCGCCTCGTCGACGGTGCCCTCGACGTCCGCGGTGAGCTGGGACACGGCGGACGCCAGCTCCCGCAGATCACTGCCGATGGCGTCGACGAGCGCCTGACACGCCTCGGGCGTGGCGGACCGCCCGAGCGCCCTGAACTCGCTCCTGACGAACGCGAGCCGATCGGCCGGCTTGGTCATCTTCGGGCACGCGACCTCCCGCGCCCCCGCCTTGCGCGCCGCGTCCAGCAGCCCCTTGCCCTTGGCCCCGCCCGCGTGCAGCAGCACGAGCGTGATCTCCTCGGCGGGCGCCCCCAGATACGCCTTCACGTCCTTGACCGTGTCGGCGGACAGATCCTGCGCATTGCGCACGACCACGACCTTGCGCTCCGCGAACAGCGACGGGCTGGTCAGCTCCGCGAGGGTGCCGGGCTGCAACTGGTCCGGGGTCAGGTCCCGTACGTCGGTGTCGGCATCGGCGGCCCGGGCGGCGGCCACCACCTGCTGCACGGCACGGTCGAGCAGCAGGTCCTCCTGACCCACGGCGAGGGTCACCGGGGCGAGCGGATCGTCATCAGCAGTCTTCTTGGGCATCGCGCCAAGCATCCCACGGCGCACTGACAACCTGGCCGCGCGGCCAGAGGCCCGTCAGCGTCGCCTTCCCGGGCAGCGGCGGCTCACGGCTCCTCCCGCCAGCCCTCCCACTCCCCTGCGAACTCGTCCAGCGCCGCCGGATCCAGCCGCCCGTCCTCGTCCCGCAGCAGCACCAGCCACTGCGCGTCCTCCGCGTCGTCCTCGCCCGCCAGCGCGTCCCGCACCAGCCGAGGCTCCTCGGCGACCCCGAACCGCTCGCTCAGCGCCTCGGCCGCCTCCTGTGCCGCGTCCCGGTCCGGCAGCACCAGCACATGTCTCACATCGCTCACGGCCTCATTGTCGGGCACCGCCGCGCCCCACGACGATCCGGACGGGCGGCTCAGCCCCTGGGCACGATCTGCACGTCCAGGTCGACCCGGATGCTCGGCCCGACGACGGCGATCCCGCGCGCCAGCATCGTCTGCCAGCTCACGGTGAAGTCGTCCCGGTGCAGTTCGGTCGTGGCGCGGCAGGCCGCCCGCACCTCGCCCTCCATGCCGTTGCCCATGCCGAGGTACTCGGTGTCGAGGGTGACCGTCCGCGTCACACCGTGCAGGGACAGCGCCCCGGTGACACCCCATCGCGCGCCGCCCCTGTGCACGAACCGCTCGCTGTAGAACTCCAGCGTCGGAAAACGCTGCGCGTCCAGGAAGTCGGCCGACCTCAGGTGGTCGTCCCGCATCCGGACGCCCGTGTCGATGGTGGCGGCGTCGATCACCACGTGCATCGCGGACCGCTCCATCTGCTCGGCGATCCGCACCGCACCCGCGAACGAGTTGAACCGCCCGTGGATCCGGGCCAGTCCGATGTGCCGGGCGGTGAAGCCGATCGAGGAATGCGCGGGCTCGATCTCCCAGTCCCCCGGCGCGGGCAGCTCCGGCGGCGCGGCGACCTGGAGGGTCACGTCACCGAGCGAGGCGAGGCAGTTCTCGCCGACCTGCGCGGTGGCCCGGTAGGGCGCGAACCCCTCGGCGGACACCGCCAGCCGGTACTCCCCCGCGGGCACCGTCGTCACGAACGACCCGTAGGGGTCGGCGCCGCCGCTGACCACCGTGCGCCCACTGGTGTCACTGACCGCGAACTCCGCGTTCGTCACCGGTTCGTTGACCGGGTCCAGCACCCGGCAGCTCAACACCCCGGCGTCCGGCGGAGTCTGCACCGCCGCAAGAGGGCTCGTCCGCTGCACCCGGTTCGTTCGGTTTCCCATCAAGCGGCCGAACATCCACGCCACCCCTGTACGCCTCGCCACCATCCGTTACCGAAGGAACATTCGATCACTGATGCGGCTTTCGAGGCAACACGCGACCACATCAAGGGAATGCAGCACATCCGCCGGAACAACCCACGAGTAGCACGCTAAGCGGCAGTAGAGACGTGTCATCCCCCGAAGGGCGAATTAGCCGTTCCGGTCCTCCCCCGGCGGGTTCCGCACGACCGGCACACGGTCCAGCGCGATCCCGAACCGCTCCCGGTACACCCCGAGCACCTCGCCGTCCCGCCCCAACTCCCGCACCTCACGCGTCCCGTCGGCCGCCGTCACCGTCAACCTCCGGCCGCTCAGCGTCACCCGTCCACCGTCCTCGGTGACCCGGGAACAGACCAGCGACTGCGTGAAGTGCGACGCCGGGGAGGTCCTGTGCCACCACGCCCCGGCCGTGAAATCCCCGAGCACCCGCGGCCTGACCTCCAGCCGGTACTGCGGCTGCCCGTCCCGCAGCACGTCCAGATCTCCGGACGCCGCGTCCCGCGACACGCCAGGATCTCCGGAGATCCCGTCGCGCGACACGTCCACGCCTCCGCCCGCAGCGCGGCCCGCCCCGCTCACCCCGGCCGCGTCCGGCCCAGCCGCCGTGATCCGGAACGTCCCGCCGGGATCGGCCTGTTCGCCCCGCTCCGCGAACGCCAGCGGGTAGTGGCTGTGTGCCCCGAACCCGACGTCCGCCAGCCATTCGGCGCCGTCCACCGTCCGCACCCGCAACGCGAGATGGTCGTACGGGATGCCCAGCCGCCCCTCCTCCCCGTACACCCGCCCCGCCAGCGGCGTCACCCCGAACCCCAGTCCCGTGAGCAAGGCGGCGAAGGCGCCGTTGAGCTCGTAGCAGAACCCGCCCCGGCCCGCCCCCACCACTTTGTCCAGCAGCCTGTCCTCCTCCAGCACGATCTCCTCGCCGAGGTGGATCGACAGGTTCTCGAAGGGCACCGCCAGCAGGTGCCGCAGATGCAGCTCGCGCAGCGCCTCGGCGGTCGGTCGGGCCGGGCGGGCGGCGCCGAGGCGGTGGAGGTAGGCGTCGATCCGCGCGGAGTCAACCGAGTTCATGCCCTCAGTCTCGCGCCACTCTCAGCTCGCCCGCCTGCCGTCCGCCGCCACCACCACCGCCACCGGTCACCGCGAGCGCCCCGTCCCGGTCGGTCCGCAGCACCACCGCCCCCAGGTGCTCCAGCTCCGCCACCGTGCCCGGTGCCGGGTGCCCGTACGGGTTGTCCACCCCGCAGGAGATGAGAGCGACCCTCGGCGCCACCAGACGCAGCAACTGCGGATCCTGATACGCCGACCCGTGGTGGGCCACCTTCAGCACATCCACCCGGCCCAGCTCGGCCGCCGACGGCGATCTCAGCAGTTCCTGCTGGGCCGCCGGTTCGAGATCACCGAGCAGCAGCATCCGCAGCCCGGCCGAACGGACCAACAGGGCGACACTGGCGTCGTTCGGGCCGTCCGGTTCCGGTGCCGGATCAGAGGGCGGCCACAGCACCTGCCAGTCCAACGGCCCGGTCCTGCGCCGCTCCCCGGCGACCGCCCGCGTGATGGGAACATGATGCGCGGCGGCCTCACGGACGACGAACTCCACCTGGTCGGCGGGTTCCGCGAACCCGGTCGTCTCGATCTGCGCGACCTCACGCCCCCTCAGCACCCCCGGCAGCCCCGCCACGTGATCGGCGTGGAAGTGGGTGAGGACGACCAGCGGTACCCGGGTGATGCCCAGTTCCCGCAGACAGTGGTCGACCAGTTTCGGATCGGGCCCGGCGTCGACGACCACCCCGGTGCCCGCGCCGGCCGCGAGCACGGTCGCGTCGCCCTGTCCGACGTCGCACATCGCCAGCCGCCAGCCGGGCGGCGGCCAGCCCGTGACCACCCGGGCCAACGGCGCCGGCCGGACCACCAGCAGGACCAGCAGCACCCCCAGCGCCCCGCACCACCACGGGTGCCGCAGCAAGCGCCGCCCCAGCAGCACGACTACCACCGTGACCCCGGCCAGCACGAACGCCCCCGCCCAGCTCCCCGGCCAGTCCACTCCCGCCCCCGGCAACCCCGCCCCCGCCCGGGCGATCCCGGCGATCCAACCGGCGGGCCAGCCCGCGCACCAGGCCAGCACCCTGGCCACCGGCATCGCCACCGGCGCGGCCGCGAGCGCCGCGAACCCCAGCACCGTCGCCGGCGCGACCGCGATCTCCGCCAGCAGATTGCAGGGCACCGCCACCAGGCTCACCCGCGCCGACAGCACCGCGACCACCGGCCCGCACACCGCCTGCGCGGCGGCTGCCGCGGCCAGGCCCTCGGCCAGCCGCTCCGGCACCCCGCGCCGCCGCAACGCCTCGCCCCATCCCGGCGCCAGCACCAGAAGCGATCCGGTGGCCAGCACGGACAGCAGGAAGCCGTAACTGCGAGCGAGCCAAGGGTCGTACAGCACCAGCAGCAGGACCGCCGTCGCCAGCGCCGGCATCAGGGACCTGCGACGGCCGGTCGCCAGGGCCAGGAGGGCGACGGCTCCGCAGGCCGCCGCCCGCAGCACACTGGGATCGGGTCGGCACACGACGACGAACCCGAGGGTGAGCGCCGAGGCGAACAGGGCGGTCGCCCGCAGCGACAGCCCGAGTCGCGGGGCGAGCCCACGGCGCTCGACCTGCTGGGCCAGCCCCGGCGGTCCGATGAGCAGGGCGAGCAGGATGGTGAGGTTGCTGCCCGACACGGCCAGGGTGTGTGCGAGATCGGTCGCCTCGAAAGCCTCGTCCAGTTCGGGGGTGATCCGCGAGGTGTCTCCGACGACCAGTCCCGGCAGCAGCGCCCGCGCGTCCTCGGGCAGCCCGTCGGTCGCCTCCCGCAGCCCGGCCCGCAGCCGTCCGGCCAGCCGCTGCGGTCCACTCGGCTCACCCACCACCACCGGCGCGGGACGCTCCCGCACCCGCAGCATCGCCGCGACCCGGTCCCCGCCGACCGTGGGCGCCGCCAGCCGCGCGGTCAGCCGCAACCGCGTGGAGGGCAGCAGCCCGAGCCACCGCGTCCGACCGCCACCGCCGGGCGCCGGCACGCCCGGATCGACGACCACCAGCACCGGCGAACGCGTCGTCTGCGCCGTCCCGTCGCCCCGCTCCACCCGCCTCACCTCGCCGCGCACCAGCACGGCGGCCGACGTGGTGTGATCTCCCCGCACCCGCGGCCTGCTGACCCAGGGATCACCGGTGAGTTCCACCTCCGCGGTCACCGTCGCGTACCCGCGGGCCAGTTGTGGCACCGGCCCCCGGCGCACGTCCGCCCCGTGCAGCCCCGCGGAGGCGGCCGCCCCGGCGACGCAGAGCAGCAAGGCACCGACGGAGGCCCGCCGCCACGTCGGCCGCGGCAGTACGAGGTGGGCACGGCGGGTGACGGAGGGGGCGGCGGGAGGGGCTGCCGAGGAGGTGGTCGGGAGGCTCCCCACCGCGTTCCCCGGCCGCTTTCCGGCTCTGCTGCGCCACACCAGGATCAACCCGGTCAACGCGCAGCCGACGACGATCCCGGTCGTCCACCCCGGCGACGCGTCCAGCGTCAGCGCCGCCGTCGCCCATACGGCCAGGGCGGGCGGCACGAGCCGCAGGTCGGCGGCGCCCTCCTGCCGAGGGTGCGCGATCCCCGGTCGCCGGTCCGAGCCGTCGTGCGCGGCCCGGCGACCGGCCTCAGTTCCGGGCGGGGTGCCGTCGGTCGTCCGGCTCATGGCCGTACCAGGTCCCTCAGGTCCGTGAAGCGACGGTCACCGATGCCCTTGACCTGACGCAGTTCGTCGACCGAGCGGAAACCGACGTGCTGGGTGCGGTACTCGACGATGTGCTGGGCCAGCACCGGGCCGACTCCCGGCAGGGCGTCGAGCTGCTCCACGGTCGCCGTGTTCAGGGAGACCGGCGCCGACGGACCGGCCCCTGCCACGCCGCCTCCTGCCACCTGCCCGGCCTGGCCCGCCTGCCCTGCACCGGCCGGTGGGGCAGGCCCCCCGACGACGATCTGTTCGCCGTCCATGAGGAAACGCGCACGATTAAGCCCGTCGGTGTCCGCACCGGGGCGCACCCCGCCTGCTGCCCGCAGCGCGTCGGTCACCCGGGACCCGGCCGGCAGCGTGTGGACCCCCGGCTCCCGGACCTTCCCGGTGACGTCCACGACGATCTCGCCACCGCCGGTCCCGCCCGTCCTCCCGGCCCCGCCGGTCCCACCGGCCGCCGCGGCCGTACCGGCAGCGGCGGCCGGGGCGTCCTGCCCGTTGTTCCTCCCGGCCTTCCCGGCCTGCTCGTCCTTCTCGTACGGCGCCTGGGCGCGCACCACCTCAGGAGCGCTCACGGACTCGGTCCGGCCGGTCCAGAAGTGCTGCACCGCGAGGGCCCCGGCCACGACGAGGACCACCCCGAGGGCTACGGCGCCCCGGCGTTCCATGGCGACGCGTGTCTGAAGCCACACCGGCACCCGTTCCCGGACGGCCACCCCCAGCCGGGTCCGCAAACCCGGAAGAGCCGGCCGGCGCCGGGTCCTGGTCTCGCCGGCGAGGGTGCGGGCGGACGACATCACTGCCGCCGCCGTCGACAGCGCCGCCGCCGCTGTGCGCATCCCGGTGGTGGCCGTGCGCAGTGCGGTCGTCGCCGCGGTCAGTCCGGCCGCGGACCCGGTGCCGGCCACCGTCCCCTCCGCCGGAGGTGCTTGACCCGGTTTCGGCCCGCTGACTCCTCCTTCGCCGAAGAGGAGTTCCGCCCGGCGGCGCAGTTCGTCCGCCGGGGCCGGACGGTGGCGGGCGCCGGCCCGCACCGGGGACCGGCGATGCCGGGTGCGGCCGTCGGAGGTGGGGCCCCGGCCCGGGCCGCTGGTCGCATGTGTCTCGTGTGAGCGTGATCGAAGTGCCATGCGACGAGGATCGGGCTTTCCGCCGATCCGCGATGATCTTGCTCGGTTTCCGTGGACCGTCCGCCGGTTGTGGACAACTTCGCCACCCGGACGAGTGATCGTGACGAGGCTGCTGCCCCGCGTCCACAGGTCAGCGCGCGGACACGACCGCCCCGAGCAGCCCGGGTCCGGTGTGCGCCCCGATGACCGCTCCGACCTCGCTCACGTGGAGGTCGGCCAGCCCGGGCACCCGTGCCCGCAGCCGGTCGGCCAGCGCGGCGGCGCGGTCGGGGGCCGCGAGATGGTGGACGGCGATGTCCACTTCCGCCCCGTCGGCACGCTCAGCCGCGAGTTCCTCGAGGCGGGCGATGGCACGGGACGCCGTCCGTACTTTCTCCAGGAGTTCGATCCGGCCGCCGTCCAGTTGGAGCAGGGGTTTCACGGCGAGCGCGGACCCCAACAGGGCCTGGGCGGCGCCGATGCGGCCGCCGCGGCGCAGATAGTCGAGGGTGTCGACGTAGAAGTACGCCGAGGTGCCCGCGGCCCGCTTCTCCGCCGCCGTGACGGCCTCGTCCACGGTGCCGCCCGTCTCGGCTGCCTCGGCCGCCGCGAGCGCGCAGAAACCGAGCGCCATCGCGACCATCCCGGTGTCCACCACCCGTACCGGGACGGGTGCTTCGCGGGCCGCGACGACCGCCGCGTCGAAGGTGCCCGACAGTTCGGCGGACAGGTGCAGCGAGACGATGGCGGTGGCCCCGGACTCCGCGACCTTCCGGTAGGTCTCGGCGAACACTTCGGGGCTGGGCCGGGACGTGGTGACGGAGCGCCGTTTCTGCAGCGCCTGGGCCAGGGACCGGGTCGAGATCTCGGTGCCCTCTTCGAGCGCCCGGTCGCCGAGGACCACGGTCAGGGGAACCGCGGTGATGCCGTGGCGCTCCATCGTCCGCGGCGGCAGGTAGGCCGTTGAATCGGTGACGATCGCGACATGGCAGGACATGAGCTGGAGGTTACCTGGCGTAGCCCGGGCACGGCAGCCCGCCCCCGGTCACCCGGCACCGGACCGGCCGCGTCAAGTGGTGCTCTCCGGCCGGGGCTTCTTCTGCCACGGGTACGCCCGCGGCGGGCCCGGCGGAGTGATCGCGGACGGGGCCGGCCCCTCGGCCGCTCCGGACCGGGGCGCCTCCGGCCAGGTCTGACGGTCCTGCTGGCCCGGGGCCGCCTCGGGCCACGGCGGGGTCTCGGGGCCGGAGGCGGGCCGGGTCCAGTGCCGCAGGGCGTCCGCCTCGACACCGATCTGCGTGCTCAGGGTGTCCAGGTCGTCGTCGGCGAACCGGCGGGCCCGGTCGCGGGCCGCCCAGCGCAACGCGTCCGCGGACTCGGTGACACGCTTCGCACGCCGGCGCAGCTCGGGCAGTCTCGTGGCGAGCGTGGCCCGGTCCGGCTCGGACTCCAGGCGCCTCAGTTCGCCGTCCAGTTCGTGCCCGTGGGCGCTGAGCCGCTGGAAGAGGCCGAGGGACTCCTTCAGTGACTCGTCCTCGGCGACGCCCGCGTGCAACGCTTCCTGGGTGGCACGCATCGAGGTGCGCAGGGTGAGCCGGAGCTGGGCGATCTCGGCCGCCAGGCCGATCTGGACCATGGATTTGGCGCGCAGTGTCTGGTCCTCGACCGTGCGCCGGGCCTGCGCGATCGTGCGGTCCACACCGCGTCTGGCGGCGCCGACCGCCTTGAAGGTGATGTACGCCCCGCCGGCGACGAAGAGCAGGAACAGCACGGCGAACACGGCGATCACTGCTTCCACGATGCTCCTCCTCGCTCCCGATCGCCCCGGCCGTCTCCGAGCCCGGCGGGGACGGCCGCGCTCCTCCACGGTAAACGCAAAGGGCAGGCCCGGAGTTCCGGAAGGACCCCGAACCTGCCCGTAGGGGACCACCCGGAGGCGGCCCTTCAGATCAGCCCGTGACGATGTTGACCAGCTTCGGCGCGCGCACGATCACCTTGCGGATCCCGGCACCGCCCAGCGCCTTCACGACCGTCTCGTCGGCCAGCGCCACCTTCTCCAGTTCCTCCTCGGAGATGGCCGGCGACACCTCCAGGCGGGCCTTGACCTTGCCCTTGATCTGGACGACGCAGGTCACGGTCTCGTCGACGACGTAGTTCGGGTCGGCGACCGGGAAGTCCTGGTGCACGACCGAGTCGGTGTGGCCCAGCTTGTGCCACAGCTCCTCGGCGATGTGCGGGGCCAGGGAAGCGATCAGCAGTACCAGCGGCTCGGCGACCGTACGCGGCACCGCGCCGCCCGCCTTGGTCAGGTGGTTGTTCAGTTCCGTGACCTTGGCGATGGCGGTGTTGAAACGCAGCCCTTCCAGGTCCTGGCGGACGCCGTCGATCGCCTTGTGCAGGGCGCGCAGCGACTCCTCGTCGGGCTCGGCGTCGGTGACGGTGACCTCACCGGTGGCCTCGTCGACGATGTTGCGCCACAGCCGCTGCAGCAGCCGGAACTGGCCGACCACCGCACGCGTGTCCCACGGCCGGGAGACGTCCAGCGGGCCCATCGCCATCTCGTACAGGCGCAGGGTGTCGGCGCCGTACTCGGCGCAGATCTCGTCCGGGGTCACCGCGTTCTTCAGGGACTTGCCCATCTTGCCCAGCAGGCGGCTGACCTTCTCGCCCTGGTAGTAGTAGGCGCCGTCCTGCTCCTCGACCTCGGCGGCGGGCACCGGGAAGCCACGGCTGTCACGGTAGACGTAGGCCTGGATCATGCCCTGGTTGAACAACTTGTGGAACGGCTCGGCCGACGAGACGTGACCCAGGTCGTACAGGACCTTCGACCAGAAACGGGCGTACAGCAGGTGCAGCACGGCGTGCTCGGCACCGCCGACGTACAGGTCGACACCGCCGTGCGGCATGCCTTCGCGGGGGCCCATCCAGTACTGCTCGACCTGCGGGTCGACCAGCTGCTCGCTGTTGTGCGGATCCAGGTAGCGCAGCTCGTACCAGCAGGAACCCGCCCAGTTGGGCATGGTGTTGGTCTCGCGGCGGTACTTCTTCGGTCCGTCGCCCAGATCCAGGGTGACGTTGACCCACTCCGCGTTGCGTGACAGCGGCGTCTCGGGCTGGGTGTCGGCGTCCTCGGGATCGAAGGTGCGCGGCGAGTAGTCCTCGACCTCCGGCAGCTCCAGCGGCAGCATCGACTCGGGCAGCCCGTGAGCGACGCCGTCCTCGTCGTAGACGATCGGGAACGGCTCGCCCCAGTACCGCTGGCGGCTGAACAGCCAGTCGCGCAGCCGGAAGTTGACGGTGCCTTCGCCGATGCCCTTGTGGGCCAGCCACTCGGTGATGCGGGCCTTGGCCTCGGGGACCGGCAGACCGTCCAGCTGGATCTCGTCGTTCGACGAGTTGATGATCTTCGCGTCGTAGGAGGCGAAGGCGTCCTCCCACGTCGAGGTGTCGGTGCCACGGCCGTCGGTCGGTTCGACGATGCAGACGATCGGCAGCTCGAAGGCCCGGGCGAACTCGAAGTCGCGCTGGTCGCCGGCCGGAACCGCCATGATCGCGCCGGTGCCGTAGCCCATCAGGACGTAGTCTGCGATGAAGACGGGGATCCGCTCGCCGTTGACCGGGTTGGTGGCGTACTCGCCGGTGAAGACGCCGGTCTTGTCCTTGGCCTCGGCCTGGCGCTCGACGTCGGACTTCGACGCGGCCTGCGTGCGGTACGCGGCGACGGCCTCGGCCGGGGTGGCGTACCCGCCGGTCCACGCCTCGTGGGTGCCTTCGGGCCAGGCGGCCGGAGTGAACCTGTCGACCAGCGGGTGCTCGGGGGCCAGCACCATGTAAGTGGCGCCGAACAGGGTGTCCGGGCGCGTGGTGAAGACGGTGATCTTCTCGCCGTCGATCGGGAAGTCGACTCGGGCGCCTTCGCTGCGGCCGATCCAGTTGCGCTGCTGCAGCTTGATCGCCTCGGGCCAGTCCAGCTCGTCCAGATCGTCCAGCAGCCGGTCGGCGTAGGCGGTGATGCGCATGTTCCACTGGCGCAGCTTGGCCTTGAAGACGGGGAAGTTGCCGCGCTCGGAGCGCCCGTCGGCGGTGACCTCCTCGTTGGCCAGCACGGTGCCCAGGCCGGGGCACCAGTTGACCGGTGCGTCGGAGGCGTAGGCCAGGCGGAACTCGCCCAGGACGTCACCGCGCTCGGCGGCGGTCAGCTCGTGCCACGCGCGCGTGTGACCCGGTACGGCACGCTCACCGGACTCGAACTGGGCGATCAGTTCGGAGATCGGGCGGGCCTTTTCGGCTTCGTCGTCGTACCAGGAGTTGAAGATCTGCAGGAAGATCCACTGGGTCCACTTGTAGTAGTCCGGGTCGATCGTGGCGAAGGACCGGCGCTTGTCGTGGCCCAGGCCCAGCCGGCGCAGCTGGGCCTTCATGTTCTCGATGTTGGCCTCGGTGGACACCCGCGGGTGGGTGCCGGTCTGCACCGCGTACTGCTCGGCGGGCAGGCCGAAGGCGTCGAAGCCCAGCGTGTGCAGGACGTTGTGGCCGTTCATCCGCTGGAAGCGGGCGAAGACGTCTGTGGCGATGTAGCCCAGGGGGTGGCCGACGTGCAGGCCCGCACCGGACGGATACGGGAACATGTCCATGATGAACTTCTTGGGCCTGGCGACCAGCTCGGGGTCGCCGGCCAGGTCACCCTTGGGGTTGGGGGCCGCGTAGGTGCCGTCAGCGTCCCAGAAGTCCTGCCAGCGTGCCTCGATCTCGGCCGCCAGAGCGGCCGTGTAGCGGTGCGGCGCGACCTCCGCCGACGTGGCGGTGGCAGCGGGGTTCGTCTCGCTCATGATCCTCAAAGCTCCATCGGTCGTCTCTGCCTGCGGCTGCGAACTTTCTAGAAACGAAAAATCCCCTCGCACAGGAGGGGACGCCGCGCCGATGCCGGCCAGCCGCTTCGTGCGGCGGTCGGGACTGATCAGCGCGGCCCGCTAAGCAGAAGGCGTACGGCACGCATGGCGTCAGGGTACCGCAGCCCTTGAGCAAGCCGCGACGCGCTTACGTATCAATGGTTGACACGTGCGTCTAAGGCGACCATCGGGACGAGAGTTGAACCAGGTTCAAAGATTACTTCGCGTACCGTCCACTAAGGGACACCCCCAGGACGGCATCGCTCTTCGGTAACAACGCAATAACTGAAACCTCGTACTGATCGGTATGGCGCCACTTAGGCTGCGGCACCGGGACCGCTTTCCCGAACTGCTCGGAGTTGCCCCCATGAACCCTCGTCGTAGTAACAGCTCGCTTCCCAAGCCAGGCCGCTCGGCCTACGGGGTGGCGTCCGCTGTCGTCCTGCTGCTGATACCCGTCGTCGTCCTCCTGGGAGGCGACTGGCTGCAGCAGTTCCTGAACTTCGGTGCGGGCGTCCTGGCGCTCGTCTGCCTGACCTGCTCGTGCATCTGGGGCCTGGTGGCCCAGGACCGCATCCTCCTCAACATCCGCCAGCGGATCGTGGCCCAGGCCATCCACCGGGTCACCGCGGTGGGCTCGATCGCGTTCCTCCTCGTGCACATCGGGGTGAAGATCGCGCTGGACCACGCCGACTGGATCGCGGCCCTGATCCCCTTCGGCTGGCTGATCACCGGAGGCGGCGGCGCGAACCCGGGCAGCGCCACTCTCGTCGGCATGGGCTCCCTGGCCGCCTACCTGATGATTTTCGTGGGCATCACCGGCGCGCTGCGCAACCAGTTCGCCGCCCCCGCCGTGGTGGCCGCCCGCTGGCGCGCGATGCACATGCTGGCCTACCCGGCCCTGTGCTTCGCCCTGCTCCACGGCCTCTTCGCGGGGCGCCCGGCGAAGACGTTCTTCATGGTGTCCTACGAGCTGTGCCTGGCCGGAATCATCGCGGCCCTCGTCCTGCGCGCCGCCCCCCGCCCGTTCAAGCGCCGTTTCGCCGACCGGCTCGTCACGCTCCTCGGGGACACGGATCGGTCCCGCATGAACGATCTCGACGCGAGCCGCGCCCGGATGAGCGAGTCCGGGCTGCCCGGTTACGAGAACACGCGCGAGCGCGAACCCAGGGCTGGGCGCGCCGACACCATGTCCACGCAGTCGAACCCGCTGTTCCCCTCCGCCGCCCCCATCCCCGAGCCGGCCTCCGGCTTCGCGGCTGCCTACCGGGCCACGAACGCGCCCGGGCAGCAGCAGTCGCCCTTCGCGGCCGGGCAGACCGCACGCATGGAGCGGCTGGACCTCCAGTCCACCCAGCCCGTCCCCCGCATGGACGGCCCATCGAGCACCTCGGGCAGCTGGCCGATCCCGTCCCCGCCGCCGGTCGGCGAGGCGCCGCCGTCGGCGTACGACCCGCTCCAGGACACCGGATACAACATCCCGGTCTACGGCAATTCGGGCACCGGCGGAGCCGCTGGACGTGATGTGTACGACACGGGTGAGACGAACGCCCGCTATGGGACGTACAACTCGAATGACACATACAACAGCGGTCCCGCCAACGAACCAACGCCCGGCTCGTCCTTCGACGCGCCGGGTTCGGGCGAACCTTGGAACACGCCTTCCGGAGGCTATAGGTGAACGAGGCCCTGCCCGACGTCCCAGAAGTCCGCGTGGTCGGTCTTCCGCAGCTCACGTCGGGTTTCGACCTTGTCGAAAGACTCGATCTGCCCATGCACCTCAAGGTGCACGGGCCGCTTGAGCCGTTGGGCGGGGAGCAGCTGGCGCAGCTCTCCGAACGCATCAATCTGAAGGGCCGCGGCGGCGCGGGCTTCCCATTCCACAAAAAGCTGCGCTCGGTCGCCGAAGCGGCGATCAAGCGCGGTGTGCGGCCGGTCGTCGTCGTCAACGGCAGCGAGGACGAGCCGGCCTGCCGCAAGGACACGGTGCTGATCAACCGTGCCCCACATCTGATCCTGGACGGCGCGCTGCTGTGTGCCGAGGCCCTGGGGGCCCGCACGCTCGTCATCGGCGTCACCCGGGAGTCCACCCAGCGCTCCATGGAGCAGGCACTCGCCGAACGCGGCCTGAGCAACGGCCGCCGTTCGGCCCTGAAGGCGTTCGTCCAGCGCAATCCGGTCCGCATGGTCACCGGCGCGGCGGCGTCACTGATCCGCTCGATCGACGGCGGCCCGGCGATCCCTCCCGGACGCAAGACCAGCGCCTCGCAGAACGGCGTCGGCGGCGCGCCGACGCTGCTGTCGAACGCGGAGACGTTCGCGCAGCTGGCGATCGCCGCCCGTATCGGCCCGGAGCGGTACGGAAACACCGGCCTGTACGACGAGCCGGGCACCGTCATGCTGACGGTGTCCGGTGCCGTCGCCCGCCCCATGGTGATCGAGGTGCCCACGGGTGTGCCGCTGCGCTACGTGCTGCAGCTGGCCGGTGCCCCGCCGGTGCCGCAGGGTGTGCTCACCGGTGGTTACCACGGCAAGTGGATCGACGCGGCCACGGTCAACGAGGCGATCGTTTCCCGCAACTCGCTCGATGCGGTGGGGGGCGCGCTGGGCGCCGGCGCGATTTTGCCGATCACACAGGAGACGTGCCCGCTGGGCGAGTCGCTGCGGGTCGCCCAGTGGCTGGCGGAGGAGAGCGCGGGCCAGTGCGGTCCCTGCTACCTGGGTCTGCCGGCGGCCGCGCGGGGCATGGAGGACATCCTCAACGGCGGCGGACCGGCCGCCCTGGAGGCGCTGAAGCAGGTCGCGAAGAACGTGAAGCGGCGCGGGGCCTGCTCGCACCCGGACGGTTCCGCGATGTTCCTCGAGTCGACGATCAAGGCATTCACCGACGACCTGGCCGCGCATGTCCTCGGCAACGGCTGCGGGCGGCCCGTGGAGGGCGTTCTGCCGCTCTTCGAGGACGGCAAGATGCCCACCGGCATCCCCGGTGGCGGAGAGCCCGACGACAACGGTGGCGGCAGTCGTCAGAAGATCTACGTCGACTGGACGCTGTGCCGCGGCCACGGCCTGTGCGCGGACATCCTCCCGGAGGTCTTCGAACTCGGCGCGGACGGTTTCCCGACGGTCGCCCAGGCGAAGGTGCCGCGGTTCGCGGAAGCCAAGGCGATCCGTGCGGTGCGCCGCTGCCCGGCGCTCGCGCTGCGCCTCGAGGAGGACACGCGCTCCCAGGCGCCGGCGAAGAACCTGCCGGTGCTGTCGCAGGGCCGCGGCCGCCGAGCGCTGGGGCGCTGACCGCGGACACATCGGCGCGTGAAGTGAGGAGGGGCCCACCGGGACGGGTGGGCCCCTCCTCCTTTGCCAGGAAGGGTTTCCCGAGAGTCGCGACAACGCCGAAGGCGGACCATCCGTCCGGATGGTCCGCCTTCGATTTCTGTGGAGCTAAGGAGAATTGAACTCCTGACCTCCTGCATGCCATGCAGGCGCTCTACCAACTGAGCTATAGCCCCTTGTTTTGGTCCGCCCGGTTTCCCTGGCGGCGACGCCAACATTACACGGTCGAGGGGGTGCATCACCAAATCGTTTCCGTTCTGTACGGATACGGGCGATAGTGTCGTGCTTCGTGACCGTGATCGCCTTCTCCGAGGCCCGGCGCCGGGTGTCGGTGCCGCTGGCGGCGTGCCTGTTGTCGTTCGCGGTGTTCTGGGCGGCGCAGCGGGCCGCACACGTCTCGATGATCGACCTGATGGTCTACCGGGCGGAGGGAGCGACCGTCCGCGCGGGCGGCGATCTCTACGCGCTGCGCGCGACGGCGGCTCATCTCCCTTCCACCTATCCGCCGTTCGCGGCGTTGCTGTTCACACCGCTGACGCTGCTGGACGTGCCGAGCATGCGCGCGCTGGCGACGGCCGGGAATCTCGTCCTCCTGCTGGCCTTCGTCGGGCTGTCGCTGCGGCTCGTCGGGCACGCGCGCGTGGAGTGCGTCCTTTGGGTCGCGGCGGGCGCGGTGTGGTGCGAACCGGTGTGGACGACCGTGCGCTACGGGCAGATCAACCTGCTGCTGGCGGTGCTGGTCCTGTGGGATCTGTCACGCCGTCCCGCCGAACGGCCGGGCCGCTGGGCGGGGGTGGGTGTCGGGCTCGCCGCCGCGGTCAAGCTGACGCCGGCCCTGTTCGCGGTGTTCCTGCTCGCCACGGGGCTGGTGGCGCGTTGCGGCGGCCGGGACGCGGGGCCGTGGCTGCGGCCCGCGCGGAGGGCGGCCGGCGCCTTCGCGGGGGCGACCCTGGTGGCGGCGGCCGTCCTGCCGTACGACTCGTGGCGGTTCTGGACCGGGATGGTTTTCCGGACGGGGCGGGTGGGGCGGGCCGAGGAAACCGCGAATCAGGCTCTGCGCGGCGTTCTGGCGCGCTTGCTGCACAGCGCCGAGCCGGGAGCCCTCTGGGCGGCCGCGGCGGCTGTGACGGCCGTTGTGGGGCTTGCGGTGGCGGTGGGGGCGGAATTGCGCGGCGGGCGGGCCTGGGCGGTGGCCGTGTGCGCGGTGACCGCGCTGATGATCAGCCCCGTGTCGTGGTCGCACCACTGGGTGTGGTGCGTGCCCGTGGTGTTGCTGTTGTGGACGCGTGGGCACCGGGCGGTGGCCGCGGGGGCGACGCTGGTCTTCTGCTCGTATGCCCTGTGGTGGGTCCCGCACGGTCACGGGCGGCCCGAACTGCACCAGGATGCCGTCGACTTGGCGCTGTCAGCGCTCTACCCGGTCACCGGCGCGCTGTTCCTCGCCCTCGCGTGGCAACGTTGCCGCGGCCGCGGCCGGGCCCGGCTCAGGCCGTGACGAAAGAGTAGAACCTCTTGAGCGTGCAGTGCTCCTCGAGGAGACGGCCGTAGATCGGCTCGCCCTCCAGCTCACGGTAGGTCTCGATCGGGTCGCCTTTTATGATCAGCGCCCGCGCGCATTCCTCGCACCAGTACTGGTAGTCGGGGTTGATCGGCTCCATGTCGCGGACGATCGGGGTCCCGCTCCCGCACCAGTCGCACTTCCGCCTGTGTGCACCCATCGATCAGCTCCAGCTGTGGCCGCAGGCCGTGCACACGTAGGAGATCCCGCCGTTGTCGCCGAGTACTTGGGCCACATGGGCGGAACCGCAGGAAGGGCAGAGCAGCCGGGTGATCGTGTCCCGTATCAACGCCGCACCGAGGAGGTGGCCGCCCTCCTCAAGGATGCTCGCAGGCATCGCTACTCCTCCCGTCGGGCCGCGCCCCCTTCCGGCCGTTTGATTCTGCCACGGCCGGACCAATACGGTCAGCGACGCCTCAGTACCAGTCCGGACACGGCGCCTGCGACCGCCGTCGCAGCGAGCGTCCGTGCGCAGGCTGACAGCGCCTCCGCAGAGGTATACGCCCGTGGGGCCCCAAGTGACTCAAGCCCGTTCAAGAACAGTGTGCCGAACGCGGCGGCCCCGGTGAGCTGACCGAACCGGGTGACGGGCGCCAGAAGGCCGCTGGCGTCCGCCGCGTCCTCGGGGCGCCCGTGGCGAGCGCACCCGTGAGCGTGGGGCTGAAGGCGAGCGCGAGCCCCGTCCCGCTCCGGCGTACGCCAGAAAGAACCATGCGCCCCCGTCGCCGCCCCCGCGGAAAGTGATTCCGACGCCGACCGTGTCCAGTGCGGCAAGCGCGAACCCCGCCGGGGCCAGCGTGAGTGGCGCAGCGCCCTGGGTGCGATCAGCGGGGCGCCGCGCCGCGTTCCTGCGCACCAGGCGGGCGCGGGTGACACCGGCGGACAGACGGTGCAGATCGGTGTGCCGGACGTGTTGTGGACGTTGTTCACGGTGCCGAAGGAGGCCTGCCCGGTGGTGCACCTGGAGCGTGAACTGCCGAGGATGGTGGCGACGCCCGCGTTCCAGCCGTGGCAGACATGTGGGGGGGTGGTGGCCCGGCCGGGACTGTGGGTGAAGACGTTCCGTCATGAGGCGGTGGGTGGGGTGCGGATGACGTCGCAGTCGCTGTCGATCGACGGGATGCCGGAACCCTGGATCGTGGTCTGCACGCCCGAGGACGAACAGACGCGGGAGAGGGTCGCACGAGGCAGCCGCCGGGATCATCCGGAAGTGGAACAAAGAGAATCCCGCCCCCTGAAGAGGGCGGGATTCTCATCACCGATCTGTGGAGCTAAGGAGAATTGAACTCCTGACCTCCTGCATGCCATGCAGGCGCTCTACCAACTGAGCTATAGCCCCTTGCGTTCTTCCCGTCTTTCCGCTTGGCGGGGCGAACAAGAAGAACTTTAGCCTGCGACCTGCCGGAAAGTGAAATCCGGGCTCCGGGACGGGCCGGGCGACCGGAGGATCCTGGGCCGGCGGCCCCTGGGCTGTCAGTCGTCGTCGCCGAGGACGGGCTCGGGAAGGGTGCCCGCGTTGTGCTCCAGCAGCCGCCAGCCGCGGGCGCCTTCGCCCAGCACGGACCAGCAGCAGTTGGTGAGGCCGCCGAGGCTCTCCCAGTGCGGGGAGTCCAGGCCGAGGAGACGGCCGATGGTGGTGCGGATGGTGCCGCCGTGGCTGACGACCACGAGCGTGCCGTCCTCGGGCAGCTTCTCGGCGTGCCTGAGCACGACGGGGGCGGCCCGGTCGGCGACCTCGGTCTCCAGTTCGCCGCCGCCGCGGCGGACCGGCTCGCCGCGCTTCCAGGCGGCGTACTCGTCACCGTGGCGGGCGATGATCTCCTCGTGGGTGAGGCCCTGCCACACGCCCGCGTAGGTCTCGCGCAGCGCCTCGTCGCGGACCACGTCGAGGCCGGTGAGGTCGGCGAGCTGGGCGGCCGTCTCGTAGGCACGTTTCAAATCGGAGGAGATGATCGCGTCGGGGCCCAGGGAGGCGAGCAGGCGGGCCGCGCGCCGGGCCTGGCCGATGCCGGTCTCGGTGAGCTCGACGTCGGTGGAGCCCTGGAAGCGCCGCTCGACGTTCCAGGCGGTCTGGCCGTGCCGCCACAGGATGATGCGGCGGCCGCGGCCCTTGCGGTCGGTGACCTCGCCGGTGGCGCTCATCACCACTCCCCGGCCGGCTCGCCGGCGTCGTCGGCGGCCTGCAGCCTGGCGTGCTCGGCGGCCTTGCCGCGGGTCGCCTTGGCGTCGGCGGGCAGCTCGATCTCGGGGCAGTCCTTCCACAGCCGCTCCAGGGCGTAGAAGACGCGCTCCTCGCTGTGCTGGACGTGGACGACGATGTCGACGTAGTCGAGCAGGATCCAGCGGGACTCGCGGTCGCCCTCGCGGCGCACCGGCTTGGCGCCGAGTTCCTTCTGGAGGCGCTCCTCGATCTCGTCGACGATCGACTTGACCTGGCGGTCGTTGGGTGCGGAGGCCAGCAGGAAGGCGTCCGTGATCGACAGGACGTCGCTGACGTCGTAGGCGATGACGTCGTGGGCGAGCTTGTCGGCGGCCGCCTGGGCGGCGGTGGTGATGAGCTCGAGGGAACGGTCGGTGGCGGTCACTGCGTGGCTTTCCGTCGGCGGTCGTTTGACCACAAGGGTCTCACGGACCGCCGGGCGCACCCCACGTGATTACCGTGTCACGTGGGGTGCGGCGGCCGGCTGCCTCAGGAGGAGGACGGTTTGTAGTCCTGGCCGAGGACGACCGAGACGTCGGCGCCCGCGGCGACGGTGCCCTTGGCCACGTCCTTCGCGTCGAGGCCGAGGGTCTTGGCGACCTCGGTGGCGTTCTCCTTGTCGGCGGCGCCGGAGTACAGCACCTGGGAGGTCGCCCGGGTGCCGGAGGCCGTGCCGCCTTCCAGGAAGGTGTAGCCGCCGTTGACGAGGACCACGCGGGCCTTCTCGGTGTCGTCCTTGACGCCGGTGGCGTTCTGGACGGAGACGCGGACGGCCGAGCCCGCGCTGGGGCTCTTGGCGGTGCCGCCGAGGATGTCCTTGACGACGCTGGAGCTGGTCTGGGCGCTGAGGGTGCCGTCGTTCCGGACGGGGAGCAGGGCGGTCTTGTAGTCGCCGCCCTTGGCGAGGTCGGCGAGTTTGGCGAGGAAGGTGCCGAGGTCCTTGTCGGTCAGCGAGGGGTCCAGGATCTGCGCCAGGGTCTGCACGGTGACCGTGGCGGCCGCCGGGTCGGAGGACAGCTTGCGCAGGACGCCCTGCATGACCTGCCCGAACCGTTCCAGCTGGGCGTTCTGAGCCTCGCCGGAGGCGCGGTAGGTGGCGTAGGCGACGGCTGCCTTGCCGCCGAGGGTCTGGTCCTTGCCTTTTTTGACGAGGGGTTCCTCGCCCTTCTTCTTGGCGTCCGGGTCGGGGACGTCGGTGTTGGTGTCGATGTCGATGTTGCCGACGAGTTCGACGAGGTTCTGCAGGTAGGGCGTGTCCAGGCGCCAGGTGCCCTCGATGTTCGTGCCGAGGACGGTGTCGAGCTGGTCACGGGTGCCGGAGGAGCCGTCGTCGTCGACGGACTTGGCGAGGGTGGTGGTGGTGCCGTCGTCGGAGGTCAGCGCGAGGGAGTTGGGCAGCAGGACGGTGCTGCCCTGCTTGGTGGTGGTGTTGTCAACGAGCAGCGCGGTCGAGGTGCCGCCGCCACCGGTGTTGTGCAGGTGGACGACGACCACGTCGCGTTTCTGTGCGGCCGTGGAGGTCGTCGTACCGCCCTTGGCGGCGGAGGAGGACAGGCCGGGGAGTTTTCCGGCGTACCAGAGGTAGCCGACGCCGCCGGCGGCGACCAGGGCGAGGACGACGACCAGGGCGATCGTCCGGCTGCGGGCGCGCCGCTTGGCCTCCTCGCGGCGCTCGGTGCGGTTCTCCGTGAAGTTCAGCCAGTCGATGACGTCCTCGGAGTCGCCGTCGGGCTCCTCGACGAACGCGAACTGTTCGGTGCGGTAGTCCCGCTCGCCCTGCCGGGGCTCGGCGGGTTCCTCGGCCGGTCCGGCCTGCTGCGGGATGTGCGCGGTCTGCTCGGCGACGCGCGGCTGCCGGCCGCTGGTGGCCGTCTGCCCGTAGGGGTGGTAGCCGGTCGGGCCGGCGGCGTCGTACGGGCCGTATCCGGGCGTAGGCGGCTGCTGCCCGGTGTCGTGGACGGGAGCCTGCTGCCCGGTGTCGTACGGCGGCGTCTGCTGCCCGGTGTCGTACGGGGAGGCGGGGTGCCGGCCGGCGTCGGGGTACGGGTCGTAGCCGTAGCCCTGCCCGGCGTACGGGTCGTAGGTCTGCTGTTGCTGTTGTTGCGCCGGGATCGGGCGGTACACCGGCTGCCCGTACTCGTCGTAGCCGACGAGTTCGTACTGGTCGCTTCCGTAGCCCGCGTCGTATCGGTCGTTCACCGGTGCCCCTCTCGGCTCACTCGCCGCGGTACAGCTCGCGCTTGTCGATGTAGCGCACGACTCCGTCGGGCACCATGTACCAGATGGGGTCGCCCTTGGCGACTCTCGCACGGCAGTCTGTGGAGGAGATGGCGAGCGCGGGAACCTCCACCAGCGACACACCTCCCTCGGGAAGCCCGTGGTCGGTCAGGTGGTGGCCCGGCCGGGTGCAGCCGATGAAGTGCGCGAGGGAGAAGAGTTCCTCCGAGTCCCGCCAGGTGAGGATCTGGCCGAGGGCGTCGGCACCGGTGATGAAGAAGAGGTCGGTGTCGGGGTTGAGGGCGCGCAGGTCGCGCAGGGTGTCGACGGTGTAGGTGGGGCCGCCGCGGTCGATGTCGATGCGGCTGACGGAGAACTGGGGGTTCTCGGCGGTGGCGATGACCGTCATCAGGTAGCGGTCCTCGGCGGGCGAGACCGCGCGATGCGTCTTCTGCCACGGCTGTCCGGTGGGGACGAACACCACCTCGTCCAGGTGGAACTGCGCGGCGACCTCGCTGGCCGCCACGAGGTGCCCGTGGTGGATCGGGTCGAACGTTCCGCCCATGACGCCGAGGCGGCGCTTGCCGGTGTCCGCCAGGCCCGCCGGTGCGTACCGGAGGGGGGGCACCGTGTCGTCGGCGTGCTCGGTCACGTCGTTCGCCGGACCGGTAGGCATGTCCTGCTCTCCCATGCGTGCAGACCCTACCGGCCCGGCCCGTGGGCCCCGTCCCGAGGACGGGTGCCGGGTGCGACGGGCCCGCTCAGCGGTCGCGGTTGAAGCGGGTGGTGATCCACAGCAGGAGCAGCAGGATGATGAACGCGCTGCCACCGGTGACGAGCGGGTTGAGGCTCTCGTGGTTGCCGCCTCCCTCGCCCTCGGCGGCAACGGTGACCAACTGGGCAGCGGCGCTGTGGAGATTCATCATCTGCGGCAGGACCTATCGCGTGTGGGCGGGATAAAGATGTCGGCCCATCGTATGCGGGCGGTGTCGCGGCGATCACGCCGACTCCTCCGTTGGGCCGACCTGTGCGTCCCCGCGCGCGGGGAACGATTCCGGCGGCTCAGTCGTCCTTCTGTCTGTACCCGCGCAACAGGAACCAGGCGGTCAGCGCGCAGCCGACGAACATGACGACGAGGACGACCCGGAGCAGATCGCCCGAGCCCTGGTGCTGGGCGGCGCTCGCGGCCTGGGTGAGCCAGGCGGCCGGGGGGTGGTGCTCCATGAGGACTCCTTCGGCTGTGCTGCCCGTCCACGGTAGCGCCGCCTAGGCTGGGCCCTGCTTCGGGGGCACACGGGACACACTCACGCGCATGGGGGATGACATGTCCGATGACGGCCACGAGCACCACGGGCAGGGGCACGAGCGGGTGCCGAGCAGGCAGCGCAGACGGTTCGCCGGGATCTCCTCGCGCGCGTACGAGCATCCGGCCGATCGTTCGGCCCTGGTGGCGCTGCGCAAGCTGAGCGGTTTCGACACGGTCTTCAAGGCGCTCAGCGGGCTGCTTCCGGAGCGGAGCCTGCGGCTGCTGTTCCTGTCCGACTCGGTGCGGGTCTCCGACCAGCAGTTCGCCCACCTGAACGACATGCTGCGGGACGCGTGCCACATCCTGGACCTGGAGAAGGTCCCGCCGATGTACGTCACGCAGGATCCGCAGCCGAACGCGATGTGCATCGGCCTGGACGAACCGATCATCGTGGTGACCACGGGGCTCGTCGAACTCCTCGACGAGGAGGAGATGCGGGCCGTCGTCGGCCACGAGGTGGGGCACGCCCTGTCCGGGCACTCCGTGTACCGGACGGTCCTGCTGTTCCTGACCAGCCTCGCGGTGAAGGTCGCCTGGATCCCGCTGGGCAATCTCGCGATCCTGGCGATCGTGACGGCGCTGCGGGAGTGGTTCCGCAAGTCGGAGCTGTCCGCGGACCGCGCGGGCCTGCTGGTCGGGCAGGACCTGCGGGCCTCGATGCGGGGCCTGATGAAGATCGCGGGCGGCAACCACCTGCACGAGATGAACGTGGACGCGTTCCTGCAGCAGGCCGAGGAGTACGAGGCGGGCGGTGACCTGCGCGACTCGGTGCTGAAGATCCTCAATGTGCTGCCGCGCTCCCACCCCTTCACCACGGTCCGTGCGGCCGAGCTGCAGAAGTGGGCCGGGTCCCGGGACTACCAGCGGATCATGGACGGTCACTATCCGCGGCGCGCCGAGGACAAGGACACCTCGGTCGGCGACTCGTTCAAGGAGTCCGCGGCGAGCTACGCGAATGACGTGAAGGCGTCCAAGGACCCGCTGATGAAGCTGGTCTCGGACATCGCGGGCGGGGCGGGCGGCCTCGGCGGCCGGGTCAGGCGGGGCTTCGACGGTTTCACGAGCGCGCCCCCGCCGAAGGACGCACCGCCGAAGGACGCACCGCCGCAGGACGAGGAGTAGCGGGTCGCGGGTTCGGCTCGGTCAGGCTCTCCCGGAGTGTCCTAGACCTTCGGTTCCGCCGCGGCGGACAGCGTCCCGCACAGGGCTGTCGCGCTGTCCGTGGCGAACGGGTTGGTGCCTGCCGGGCCGCCCGCCCGGGCCGTCTCGCCGGCCAGGAGGGGACGCAGGTGGTCGGTGGCGTCCTCGGCGCAGGACAGGGGGCCCGCCTGGACGTAGGAGACGACCAGCTGGGTCTGGTGCAGGCGCAGGTCGTCGCGGTCGAAGCGGAAGGTCAGCTCGCGGCGGACGGTGAACAGGGAGACCGGGGAGCCCGCCGGGGCGCCGGTGGGGCGCAGCGCGTAGACGAGGGTGTGGTCCGCGGTGACCTCGAGGGTGGCCGAGTCGGCCTCGGTGGCCGACAGGTTGCCCTGGACCCGGATCCTCGGGTCGGCGAGTTCGGCGCGGGTGGGGTCGAAGCGGATCAGCCATCCGGTGGGGGCGTGCCGCCCGTCCGCGGCGGGGTGGTCGAAGCTCTGGTCGAACTGGTCGAGCTGGCCGGGGTCGAGCAGTGCCCGTGCGGGCCGTACCTGGCTGCTGTCGAGGACCTCGGGGTAGAGCGAGGAGCGGACGAGGTAGTCCTTGACCGTGGTCAGGGCGGTGACGACCTGGCTGTCGGAGAAGTGCGCGGTGCTGCGGGCGGCCGGCAGCGGTATCCCTTCGGCGCCGATCTCGTACTGTGCGGCGGGGCTGTGTGCGAACAGGGACTCGGCGTCGGCGGCGCCGGGCACCTTGCCCTGCGGGGAGAGCGGGATGAAAGTCATCCGCAGCGGTTCGGCGGGCTGCTGGGCCTCCTGGGTGCCGTAGGGGTGGCGGACACCCATGTAGATCGCGGTGCCGAAGGCGACGAGGATCATCACGAAGAGGATCACGGCCTGCCGGGTGAGGCCCCGGCGCAGCGGGGGGCGGCGGCGTACGGCGGGCGCGTGGTCGGCCATGCGTTCGCGTGCGGAGGACTCCTGGAGGCGGGCAGCGCGGACGAACGACTCGTCGAAGACGACGGATCGGTACTCGTCCTCTCCACCCACGGGGCCGCCCTCGGGTGTCCCCTCCGGTGGGTCTCCTGGCCCGCCCATACTTTCAGAGTAGGTCCCGGGAGCCTCAGGTAAACGCGCCGCTGCACGACAAGTTCTGACAGGTTCTCACCAGGAAGGACAAACCCCGTCAGGGGGTGCGCGGGACCGCGGAGACCGCCTGCTGTGCGGGCGGCGAGTAGTCGGCGGACATCGAGGGGGCCGCCGCGGTGCCCTGTTCCAGACCGGTGGAGGAGGGTCTGGGCAGCTGGTCGCGGTTGCCGCCCGAGGAGGCGCTGCGGTAGACCGCAGCGAAGGCGAGCGCGACCATGCCTATGCCCATGACGAGGGCGAGCAGCCAGGCGACGGGGCGGTGCCAGCGGACGTGTTTGCCGTACGTCCCGGTGGCCCCGTACCGGTCCTCGCGCACGCCGGTATCGTCCGGGTCGTCGAGATCGCCGCCGGAGCCGAAGCCGGGTCCGTCGGGTCCGTAGCCGTCGTCGTAGCGCTCGCCTCTGCCGTGGGCGCGGCGGGCCTCGGCCTCGGAGGCCTCGGCTCTGGCCTGGGCGGCGGCAAGGAGGCGTTCGACCGCGGTCGGCTCGTGGATCACGGCCGCCTTCACGAAGGCCTCGTCGAAGACCACGGTGTCGAATTCCTCGTCCGACATTCCGTGGTCATGGTCGTCGTCGGGATCCCAGCCGTCAGAGAACGGCGTGCCCCCCACGTCCTCCGGCACGGATCCAGAGTAGACCTGGGGGGTCAATTTGGGCAGACGGTATGGAAATTCATAGACCCTGTGAGACGCCTCTCACCCCGGCGTCCCACGCCCCGCCAGGGCGCCGCACGCCCTGCCGCGCGCCGGTGCGCCGTACGACGCCCTGTTGGGCCGTACGGGTGCCGGCGGCGGCTGCGGTACCGCTCACCGCTACCGCTTACCGCTGTCAGCGGCGGATGTGGCCGTCGCCGGTGACGATGTACTTGGTGCTGGTCAGCTCAGGCAGCCCCATGGGGCCGCGGGCGTGCAGCTTCTGGGTGGAGATGCCGATCTCGGCGCCGAAGCCGAACTGGCCGCCGTCGGTGAACCGGGTGGAGGCGTTCACGGCGACGGTGGTGGAGTCGACCAGCTGGGTGAAGCGGCGGGCGGCCTGCTGCGAGGTGGTGACGATGGCCTCGGTGTGCCCGGAGGTCCACAGCCGGATGTGCTCGACGGCCTTGTCGAGGGAGTCGACGACGGCGGCGGCGATGTCGTAGGACAGGTACTCGGTCTCCCAGTCCTCCGGGACGGCCTCGACGACGGTCGCCTTGGAGTCCTTGGCGTAGGCCAGGACGCGTTCGTCGGCGTGGACGGTGACACCGGCCTCGGCGAGGGCGTCCAGGGCGCGCGGCAGGAACTCGGGGGCGATGTCCTGGTGGACGAGGAGGGTCTCGGCGGCGTTGCAGACGCTGACCCGCTGCGCCTTGGAGTTGATCAGGATGTCGATGGCCATGTCGATGTCGGCGTGGGCGTCGACGTAGACGTGGCAGTTGCCGGTGCCGGTCTCGATGACGGGGACCTTGGACTCCATGACGACGGTCTGGATGAGGGAGGCCCCGCCGCGCGGGATGAGGACGTCGACGAGGCCGCGGGCCCGCATCAGCTCGTGGACGGACTCGCGGCTCTCGCCGGGCACCAGCTGGACGGCGTCGGCGGGCAGCCCGGCGCCGCCGACGGCGTCCCGCAGGACCCTCACCAGTGCCGTGTTGGACTCGAGGGCGGAGGCGGAGCCGCGCAGCAGGACGGCGTTGCCGGACTTCAGGCAGAGGGCGGCGGCGTCGACCGTGACGTTCGGACGGGCCTCGTAGATGATGCCGACGACACCGAGGGGAACGCGGACCTGACGCAGGTCGATGCCGTTGGGGAGGGTGGAGCCGCGGACGACCTCGCCGACCGGGTCGGGCAGCTTCGCCACGTCACGGACGTCGGAGGCGATGGCGCGGACCCGCTCGGGGGTGAGCGTGAGACGGTCGACGACGGCTTCGCTGGTGCCGTTCTCGCGGGCCTTGGCGACGTCCTTGGCGTTGGCCTCGACGACTTCGCTCGTACGAACCTCCAGGGCGTCCGCGATGGCGAGCAGCGCGTCGTCCTTCACCGCACGCGGCAGCGGGGCGAGGTCGGCGGCTGCTGCCTTGGCGCGGTAGGCGGCCTGGGTGACCGGGGACATGGCGTCGTACGGCGAGAGCGTGGTCATGAGGGAAGGGTAGTGCGCCCCGGCCGGCCGTTCACGCGTCATCCCACCTCGCGAGACGTGGTCCTTGACGGGTGATACCGGCCGGGGGCGGGGGCGTCAGAACGGGTGGATACCGACCGGTGTCGCCGGGGGCGGGCCGTAGCCCTCGGCGATGCGCTGGTGGTAGGTGGCCCGGTCGATGACCTCCAGGCCGACGATCTCCCAGGCGGGCAGTCCGGCGGTCTGCCGGTGTTCGCCCCACAGGCGCAGCGCGACGGCGGCGGCGTCGTGGAGGTCCCGGGCCTCTTCCCAGTAGCGGATCTCGGCGTGGTCGCAGGCGTAGCGGCTGGTGAGCAGGAACGGGTGGTCGTGGGCCAGTTGTTCGAGTCCGCGGCGCAGTTCCGGCAGGGGGACCTCGGCACCGCGGACGCCGAGGGTGACGTGCCACAGCCGCGGCAGGTCCTTCGGCTCCTCGTAGGTGTCCCCGGCCGCGACGCTCGTCAGAGCTCCGCGGGAGGCCGCAGCCCCAGGGCGCACTCGTCTCACGACGGCCTCCTTCAGCTGTCCTCGTGCGGAACGTGGTCCTGAGACAAAGTTGAGCAGGCCGCAAGGGTTCGTGTGGCGGTTTTACGGAACGTCCCCCACCGGGGGCCGTCGTCGTGCCCGCTTTTACGGGTGCAGGATCACCAGGTCGTCCCTGTGTACGACCTCCCGTTCGTACGCCGGGCCGAGTTCGCGTGCCAGTTCCCTGGTCGATCGCCCGATCAGCTGGGGGATCTCCTTGGCGTCGAAGCTGACGAGCCCGCGTGCCACCGGCCGCCCGGCGGTGTCGCGCAGTTCCACCGGGTCACCGGCGCTGAAGTCGCCTTCGACGGCGGCGATCCCCGCGGGCAGCAGGGACTTGCGGCCCTGGACGACCGCGCGTACGGCGCCGTCGTCGAGGGTGAGCGAGCCCTGTGGGGTGGAGGCGTGCTGAAGCCACAGGAGGCGGTCTGCGGACCGTTTGCCCGCGGGGTGGAAGTAGGTGCCGGTGTCGCCGCCGAGGAGCGCCTCGGCGGCGTGCACGGCGCTGGTGAGGACGACGGGGATGCCGGCGGCCGCGGCGATCCGGGCGGCTTCGACCTTGGTGACCATGCCGCCGGTGCCGACACCGGCCTTCCCGGCGCTGCCGATCTCGACGCCGACGAGGTCCTGCGGCCCCTTCACCTCCGCTATCCGCGAGGTGCCGGGCCGGCTGGGGTCGCCGTCGTAGACGCCGTCGACGTCGGAGAGAAGGACCAGGAGGTCCGCGTGGACGAGGTGGGCGACGAGGGCGGCGAGGCGGTCGTTGTCGCCGAAGCGGATCTCGTCGGTGGCGACGGTGTCGTTCTCGTTGACGATCGGGAAGGCGCCCATCGCGAGCAGCTTGTCCAGGGTGCGCGAGGCGTTGCGGTGGTGGGCGCGCCGGCTCATGTCGTCGGAGGTGAGCAGCACTTGGCCGACCCGCACGCCGTAGCGGGCGAAGGAGGCGGTGTAGCGGGCGACGAGCAGGCCCTGGCCGACGCTGGCGGCCGCCTGCTGGCGGGCCAGGTCCCGGGGGCGGCGGCGCAGACCCAGCGGGGCGAGACCGGCGGCGATCGCGCCGGAGGAGACGAGGACGATCTCCCGTTCCCCGCCGCCGCGGCTCTTGGCGAGGACGTCGACGAGTGCGTCGACGCGGTCGGCGTCCAGGCCTCCGGAGGCGGTGGTGAGCGAGGAGGACCCCACCTTGACGACGATCCTGCGGGCCTCGCCCACGGCCTGCCTTGCCCTTGCCACGTCCCGTCCCCACTTCCTCGCGTGTGGCAGCAATCTACGCGAAGCGGTTGTGCGCGGACGCTTCGGTCCAGCCTCCGGACAGTGACACGGACAGCGGCACGAACAAGCCTGTGGTAACCGGTCGATCACGTTCCGCTCATGGCAAAAAGGTTGCCCTGACTCCTTATGGAAATCGAAGAGAACGCAAAGTTAATTTGAAGTTTGTGTCATCTAAAGTTCGAAGCGTGAAGCGCATCCTGCTCAGGTCGGGCAAGAACCCCTACGACGTCGTCACCCTTGAGGAGGCCCTGCACCGGGACGTCATCGCCACCAACTCGGGCAACCTGATCTTCAGCGACGCCGCGCACAAGATCCTCACGGCGCCGGACACCGATGTCGTCTCGAACGGCATACCCTCCGACGTCTCCGCAGCCGGACGCATCAACGACGAGTACGACGCGTTCGTCATCCCGCTCGCCAACGCCTTCCGGCCGTCCTTCGAGGGCTCGTTGAAGCGGATGACCCGGCTGATCTCGAAGTTGCGCATACCGGTCGTCGTCCTCGGAGTGGGAGCCCAGACCGGAGTCAGCTACAACCCGGAACGGCTCAGGCGCATGGAGCCGACCGTGCGGGAGTTCTGTTCCGCGGTGCTGGAGCGCAGCGCGTCGATCGGTGTGCGCGGCGAGTTCACCGAGCAGTACCTGAAGAACATGGGCTTCAAGGATGTCGAGGTGATCGGCTGCCCCTCGATGTTCATGTACGGCGATCGGCTGTCCGTGCACAAGACGGCACCGGAGTTGACGCCCCGGTCCCGGATCGCGCTCAACGGTTCGCACAGTGCCGTACGCACGCAGGGCCTGGACCGGATCATCACGCGCACTCACGAGCGCTACCCGAATCTGTGCTTCATCGGCCAGAACCTCAGTGACGCCCGCCAGTTGCACTGGCGGGACCTGTCGGACCCGAACGCCGCGGTGACCGCGATGCCGACCCACCCGGACCATCCGATGTACCGCGAGGACAAGGTCCGGGTCTACGTCGATCCGGTCACCTGGATCAACGATCTGCGTTCCTTCGACTTCTCCTTCGGTTCGCGCATCCACGGCAACATCGCGGCGCTGCTCGCGGGCACGCCGGCCACCGTGCTGTGCGGTGACTCGCGGACGCTGGAGTTGTGCCGGTACTTCGAAATTCCGCACCGGCGGCTGGACCAGGCGGTCAAGGACCCGGCCTCGGCGGACCCGGCGAAGCTGTACGCGCAGGCCGACTTCGGCGGCCTGCTCGGCGGCCACCTGGAGCGTTTCGACCGGTTCACCGGGTTCCTGGACCGGAACGGGCTGCAGAACACGTTCACGCACGGCGACGGCGGGGCGGCCTTCGAGGAGCGGATGGGCGCGCTGACGTTCCCCGCGGGTGTGCGCCCCTGGAACGACGCGGACCCGGCCTCGCTGACCTCGCGGTTCGGCTGGCTGCACACCCGGATCGACGAACTGTCGCTGGACAACGCCCGCCTGCAGAGGGAACTGGCGCGTTCCGGGGCCAGGATCAAGTCCGTCGGCGCGCAGCCGGCGTCGGTCTACCGGCGGGCCCGGCGGGCCGTGGGCCGGCCGATCCGCAAGGCGTTGGGGACGGGCCTGTAGGGCGGCGGGTGCCTTTGGGGCGGCTGATATGGACGCCTGGTTGCCGGTCAGGCCGCGGCGGCCTTGACTCCCCGTGCGGGCAGCGAGCGCCGGACCTTGCGCATGGCACGCCGCAGGAAGGTGTTGGCGGCGTCCTCGCGGTAGCCCTCGACGGAGCGGGCCTCCCGGGGTTCGGCGAGGTAGATCCAGTCGGGGACACCGGCCGACTTCGAGCGGAAGTACGGGTAGGCCAGGTAGACGGCGGTGCCGCGCTTCTCCAGGACGGCATCGGCCTGCTTCTTGGCGCGGACGAACTCGATGACGTCGAGGAGGAGGTCGGGGCGCCGTTCGGCGACCAGGTGAAGTCTCAGCCGTTCGTGCACTCTGAGCCGGCGGGCGACTTCCGGGTTCCAGTGGGCGTCCATCAGCGGCCCGGCCAACTCCATCTTGTGCCTGCGCACCTCGTCGTCGTCCTTGAGGAACTTGGGGCCGAACTGCGGGAGCAGGGTGACCAGGAACGGCCGGACCATGAGAGTGTCGCGACGCGGTCCTGCCGGAACCATGTCGGCGATCAGTTTCATCAGGGCGCGGGCGGAGTCGAAGCGCAGGGTGTAGCTGCCGCTCTTGGTGACGTGTTTTCCGTCGTCGCGGCCGACCAGGTAGTAGCAAGGGTAGTCGGCAACGACGGAGACGCCGTCGGCGCGGAGATAGGCCTCCATGGTGAACAGCGCGTCCTCGCCGGTCCACAGGGACTCGTCGAAACGCATGCCGTGCCGTTCCAGGAGCGCGCGGCGGAAGAGTTTCTGGGCGCTGAGCGTGAACTTGATGTTGGAGGAGAAGACGTCGGTACGGTCGAGGGTCTTGCCCCACATCGACGCGGGAGGTTTGCGGTTGATTCCCTCGACCTTGCCGAGGACGACGTCGGTGCCGTTCTTGTCCGCCATGGCGACCATGCGCTCCAGGGCCTCGTCGCCGAGGCGGTCGTCGGCGTCCAGGAAGAACACGTAGCGGCCGGTGGCCCTGGTGAGGCCGACGTTGCGGGGGCCGCTGGGGCCGCCGGAGTTCTCCTGGCGGATCACGGTCACGGGCATCGCGGCGCGGGCCGCGAACTCCTCCAGGCACTCCCCCGTGCCGTCGGCCGATCCGTCGTCGACGGCGATGACCTCCATGCGTGCCGGGTCGAGGGTCTGGCGCTCCACGGAGGCCAGGCATTCGACGAGGTACGGCATCGCCTCGTACGCCCCGATGATGACGGTCACATCAGGCTGCGCAACGACGGTCACGTTTCTCCCTAGTCAATGGTGCGTTCCCCCAGTGTCGGCTCAGTCGCAACGTTCTAGATGGCTGATCGACGCGACTGGTTGCCCAGGAACACCCTTTCGGTGACCCAGCTCACATGACAGGGATGCGGCCGGACGGTGTACGGCGGGTTACGTCGGACAGTACGGATGTGCAGTAAGAGCCACTCAGCGAATACCGCGAACCGCCGGTAAGAAGACGCGCCCACAATCACTAAGCAACGGTAAGAAGACGATTTCGAGGGACGCCGAACGGGCTCGGTCCCGGAGAGGAGTCCCCGGGACCGAGCCCGTTCGGTGTGTGGCGCGCGGGTGAGTGTGTCAGCCGGCGGTGGTGGTGCCTTCCGCTTCGCTGGCGGCCTTCAGCGTGTCTCCCGGCAGCGCCTCGGCGATGTCGGCCGCTTCCGCGTCACCGGCCGCGATGCGGGCCTGCTGGCCCAGGTTGCGGGCCTCGGCCTTGCGGGCGAGGGCGGCCACCGCGTCGTTGAACTGCTGGATGGAGGTCGGCTCGTCCGGGCCCAGCAGGTAGCGCTTGAGTTCTTCGCGGTCCGCGGCCAGCGGATCGGCGGACGGATCGCGGACGGCGTCCAGCAGGGCGCCGAGTTCCTTGGCGCTGTTGGAGAGGATCACGGCGGCCCGCACCGCGGTGTTGGCCTGCTTGAACTCCTCCACTCCGACGCCGGCGGAGTCGGTGACGGCGTACGGCTTGCCGCTCGCGATGAAGTCGGAGACCACGCTGGAGATGTCGGAGACCATGGCGTCGGAGACGTTGAAGCAGTCGTACAGGCGCGGTTCGGCGCCCGTGATGACCCGGTGCTGGTGCGTGGGGAAGGAACGCCACAGAGCGTCGTTCCACTCGGCGCGCAGCCGGGCGACTTCTTCGTGCTTCTTCAGGTCGACGACGTCGTCCCGGCTGGCCTCGGCCTCGTCGCGCTTCTCGTCGCCGGTGCCGGTCAGCTCGACCAGGCGGGCCTCGATACGGGTGAGCTCGGCCTGGGCTGCCGCCTGGGCGGCCGTGTCGGCGGTGAAGCGGGGGTCGGTGGCGCGCTGGGCGGCGGCCTTCTCGATGAGGGCGGTGACCCGCCGGTGGGCGGCGCCCGCCTCGGGACTGACCGTGCCGGTGAAGGGGTGCGGCTTGTACAGGACACGGACCGGCGGGTCCGCCTTGACCAGCTTCTTCACGATGTTCTCGCCGGCGAGCACGAGGGAGGTGTTGCCGGGGTTGCCGTCCCAGCCTTCCCAGGTGGGCGCGTAGAGAACGGTGGGGATCCGGCCGTCGGGTACGCCCTGCCAGTGCTGGATGGGGGCCAGCTGGGGGCGGCCGACCTCGACGATGTCTTCGTCGCGGACCCCGACGTCGGCGAGGGCGTAGCGGTCGCGGCCCGCACGGCCGGCGGTCCACACCTCGTCGTACACCTTGCTGAACGGGTTGACGCTGGCCAGCTTGTCGCTGTCGCCGTGGCCGATGAAGACGTGCTTCATCGTGGGGACGCGCAGCAGGTGGATGTTCTTGCCGACGTTGGCCGCGTAGAGGGCGACGCGGACCGTGGCGAGGTCCATGTTCATCAGGTGCACGCCGCCGGGCACGCAGATGACGGGGACCGTGGTCGGGGCGAGGCTCTGCAGGATGACGCGTTCGCGCAGCAGGATCAGCGGGCGTGAGTCCAGCTGCTCCATGGTCTCCAGCCACATGTTGACCTGGTAGGCGGAGTCCTTGGAGCCGGAGAAGTACAGGACGGTCTCGGGCTTGTACTCGCCGAGCCAGTCGTCGACGGCGGCCAGGACGGTGTCGGCGTCCGGCGGGGTCTTGCGGCCGCGTACGTAGGGCATCAGCACCAGCACGTACAGCGAGCCGAGGCCGAGGGTGAGGCCGATGCCGGTGATGCCGGCGACGGCGCTGGTGGTGACTCCCGAGATCAGCAGGCCGACGACGGCCGCGAGGTCGAGATGGAGCATCTTCTCGGCGGAGCGGTCCAGCAGGCCCTGCGGCGGGGCGTCCGGGATGCGGATGCGGGACTTGAGGTCGACGTTGCGGGTGGCGACCGGCATCCGGCGGCGGTTGCGGATCAGCTGGACCAGTGCGCCGTGCGGGGCCTGCAGGCCGTAGAAGGCGATGAAGCAGGCGATGGCGCCGTAGAAGATCAGACCGTTGTGGAGGTCCATGCGGGCCAGCAGCAGGATCAGCAGCAGCTGCCGGATCAGGAAGCGGATCGACAGGCCGGCCCGGACCTTGCTCAGACGGCTGATGAGGTAGCTGCCCTTGCGGTGCAGGTAGTGGTCCGCCAGGTACGTGACGGCGGCCGCGGCCGCGAAGGCGTAAACGCTCGGGACGAGCGCGGCGATCATGAGCACCGGGAAGCCCAGCATCATGAGTGCCGCCGCGGCCAGCTCGGCCGCGCTGCCCACCCGGGCGACGCGAATAGCGGTGGATATCACGGAGAACCTTTTGCTGACAAAAAGGCCTGTATTTGACCTTGCGGACGATCTGGTGTGGTAGTCGATCTGAGGTTTTTACGGTTCAGGCCCCTGTGAATGCTCAAGGAACACGCAACCACAGAGGCCTGAATTACAGATAACTATTGGAAGTTGATTATGCCACGCCGTCCTGCCGGTCCAGGACACTGGCCAGGGCCTGTTCGAAGCCGGAGGCCTGGCCGGCGGCGGCCGTCGGGTCCTGCTGGCGGACGTCGATGACGTGGCCGGTGAGTTCGGAGAGCAGCACGTCGAGGGAGGTGCGGGCGACGGCTTCGGAGGAGAGCAGGGAGCCTGCCGGTTCCTGGCCGAAGGCCTTGGTGCGCATGGGGGTGGCGGTGCGCTCGGGGTTGATGCAGTTGACCCGGATGGAGTCGCCGGCCCACTCGTCGGACAGCGCCTGGGTGAGGTTCACCATGGCGGCCTTGGTCGAGGAGTACAGGCTGTACTCGGCGCGGCCGCGGGTGTAGCTGCTGGAGGTGTAGAGGAGCAGCTGACCGTTGGTCTCGGCGAGGTACTTGTAGCTGGAGCGGGCGATCTGTACCGGGGCCAGGTAGTTGACCTTCAGGGCCTCTTCGATGGTGGCGTTGTCGGTCTCGGCGAGCTTGCCGATGCGCAGGACGCCCGCGGTGTTGACGACGTAGTCGATGCGGCCGGTCTCGGCGTAGGCCTTGGACAGGGCGTCGTCGACCTCTTCCGGGTTCTCCACGTGGGTGCCGGTGGTGGAGCGGCCCAGGGCGTAGACGGTGGCGCCGTAGGACTCGGCCAGTTCGGCGATGTCCTTGCCGATGCCGTACGAACCGCCGAAGATCACCGCGGTCTTGCCGGTGAGCAGTTCGCGGTAGGCGTCCTCGCCGTTCTGCTCGGGGGCGGCGGTGGAGGCGAGCTGGAAGAGCTTGTCGGCGATGAAGACGTCGACCGGCTGAGTGACCTTCATGTTGTACTCGTCGCCGGCGACGACGTGGATCGGCACGTCCGGAAGGTACTTCAGCACGACGGAGCAGTCGTCGGTGGCCTGGAAGTTGGGGTCGCCGGCGGCGACCTCGTAGGCCCGCTTGATCGTGGACAGCTTGAACGCCTGCGGGGTCTGGCCGCGGCGCAGCCGGGAGCGGTCCGGGATCTCGGTGATGAACTCGCCGTCCTCGCCGTGCGTGCGCGTGACGATGATGGTGTCGGCGGAGGGGATGGCGACGTCGACGGCCTGGTAGCGGTCCAGCGCGGCCACGCAGTCGTCGATGACGCGCTGCGACAGCAGGGGGCGTACGGCGTCGTGGAAGAGGACGTTGAGGTCCTCTCCGGCGGCCAGTCCCTCACCGAGGGCCTCGATGGCGCGCTCGGTGGTCTCGTTCCGCGTGTTGCCGCCCTCGATGACCTTCTTGACCTTGGTGAAGCCGGCCTTCGCCACGATCTTCTCGATGTCCGCGACGTAGCCCGGGGCCATCAGCACGATGATGTCGTCGATCGAGTCGGCCTTCTCGAAGGTGGCCAGGGTGTGCTCGATGACTGCCTTGCCGGCGATCTTCAGCAGCTGCTTGGGGATCGACAGACCCACCCGCTGGCCGGTGCCACCGGCCAGGATCACTGCGGTGGTTCGGGGCTTGGCTATGCGCTGGGACACAGGTGACCTACCTCGGGGCATCAGGGAACCTGGAAATGGTCCCACTTCCGGTAACCGCTGTGCAAGGTGAGCGCCGTCCACCGCATATGTACCCGCAACCTTTCATTCATCTTGCACCGCTGGTGACGGGTGCCGCTCGTCGGCCGTCCGGGGAAGTTCCGTGAATTCGCTGTGAGTAACTGCACAGTGCATTCCGATTGCGCTGCGTGACCCGACACGCCTCAGCGATGCTAAGCCGTGACATCCGGATGGCTTAGCAGAGCTAAGCCATCCGGCCCGCCCGGCTCACCGTCGTCGCAATCTCTTGAGGCATCGATGACCCAGTACCCGTACGAGTTCCCTCGATGACGTCTGGTGCACGGTCCTGGTCTTTGGCGTCGGCCGCCTGGGCGGTGCGGGCTTCTCCGGTCGCCGGTGCCGGCTGTTCGGGTACGACGGAGAGCAGGGCGAGGTCGCCGACGACGCGGACGCCCAGGGCGTCGATGCGTGCCGCCATCTCGGCGGCGATGCGGGCGGCGGCCTCGACGGCCCAGCCGGGGGTGCGGATCTTCACGTCACCGGCTGTGGGACTGCACGTGTTCTTCATATGCATGACCGCGCCGTTGCGGATGAGCTTTGAATAGAGCTCGTCGGGCAGGCCATTGCCGCGGAATTCCACGTTGAGCTTTCGCAGCATTTCGGTCTCGGCGAGGGTGAAGGAGCGGTTCGCCGCGTCCGGAACGTGCTGGAGGAGTTCTCCGGGGAGGCCGAGCAGGGCTTCGAAGGTCCGCAGCAGGCCGTCGCGGTCGCTGTCGTCGACCACGACGACGGTGATCATCCGGTTGGGGCCGACGGCGCGGCTCCAGCGTCCGACGAGCCGGTCGTGCCGGTGCTGGTGCCAGAAGCTGGGGCTGGGCTTCTCGTAGGGGCCTTGCGGAGCATGTGGTCCAGCCAGTCCTCGTCGCCCGTGCGTGGTCGTCGAAGGTGACCACCCAGGGGGCGTTCGCGCGCAACGCGGCGAGGTCGGGGGCGGTGCGGGTGCGGCTCGTCGGGGAGATCCGGCCGCCGGCGCGGAAGCGGTACCAGTAGGTGCGGCCGGGGCGCAGTCCTCGTACGTCCACGTGGACGCTGTGCCCGTAGGCGGTGCGGGCGTGCGCGGTGCCTCGGCGAACGACCTTGTGGAGGCGTTCGTCCTCGGCGATCTCCCATGCGACGGGCACGGTCTCGTCGGGCATGCCGCCGCCGTTCAGGGGGCGGGGCGAGGCGGGTCCAGAGCACGATGCCGTCGGGGAGGGGGTCGCCGGATGCGACGCCGAGGCCGAACACGTTTCGGGGAGGGGGGTTTCGGCGGCGTGGGCGGCGGTGGGCAGCCAGAGCCGGGTGGATGCGGTGGTCGTGAGGTCGGCGGCACCGGCGGTCAGAAAGCGGCGTCGGTCGGGCGGGCGGCGTCGGTCGGGCGATGGTCCTCCGGTCATGCGCGGACTCCCTTGCCACGGTGGCCTTTGGGGCGGTCTGACCTTGGGAAGCTCCCCTGGCGCGTGGGTCCGACCACTGAACCCGCCGAACGTGCGCATGACAATCAGAGGCTGACGGAAAGCCCGTTGCGGCGGGGAAGCAGATCCTGGCCGCAACGGGCGTGGTCGGGTGCGTCGGCGGACCGGCCGCTCCCGGAAGTCCGGGAGGGAGCCGGCGGCGCGGCTACTCGAAGGGGTCGAAGTCGCCGTACTCGCGCAGGGACTCGTCCCGTTCGGCCTGCCGGTCGCGGCGGCGCTGGACGGCCGGGCGCTGTTCCTCGAAGCGGTGGTCCTCGCCGCGCCGGCCGAGCATCTCGGCTCCGGACATCATGCTCGGCTCCCAGTCGAAGACGACGGCGTTGTCCTCGGGGCCGATGGCGACGCCGTCGCCGGCCCGGGCGCCGGCCTTCATCAACTGCTCCTCGACGCCGAGGCGGTTGAGACGGTCGGCGAGGTAGCCGACGGCTTCGTCGTTGTTGAAGTCGGTCTGGCGGACCCAGCGTTCGGGCTTCTCGCCGCGGACCCGGAAGAGGCCGTCGTCCTCCTTGACGACGGTGAAACCGGCGTCGTCGACGGCCTTGGGCCGGATGACGATGCGGGTCGCCTCCTCCTTCGGCTTGGCGGCGCGCGCCGCGCCGACCAGCTCGCCGAGGGCGAACGTCAGCTCGCGCAGGCCTGTGTGGGCGACCGCCGACACCTCGAAGACGCGGTAGCCGCGGGCCTCCAGGTCGGGCCGGACCATCTCGGCGAGGTCCTTGCCGTCGGGGACGTCGATCTTGTTGAGGACGACGATCCGGGGGCGGTCGCCGAGCCCGCCGTACTGCTTGAGCTCCTCCTCGATGACGTCGAGGTCGGAGACGGGGTCACGCTCGGACTCCAGGGTGGCGGTGTCCAGGACGTGCACGAGGACGCTGCACCGTTCGACGTGGCGCAGGAACTCGAGGCCGAGGCCCTTGCCCTGGCTGGCGCCGGGGATGAGGCCGGGGACGTCGGCGATGGTGTAGACGGTGGAACCGGCGGTGACCACACCGAGGTTGGGGACCAGGGTGGTGAACGGGTAGTCGGCGATCTTCGGCTTGGCCGCGGACAGCACGGAGATCAGGGAGGACTTGCCGGCGCTCGGGTAGCCGACCAGGGCCACGTCGGCGACGGTCTTCAGTTCCAGGACGACGTCCCCGAAGTCACCGGGCTCGCCGAGCAGGGCGAAGCCGGGGGCCTTGCGGCGGGCGCTGGCGAGGGCCGCGTTGCCGAGGCCGCCGCGGCCGCCCTGGGCGGCGACGTAGGAGGTGCCGTGGCCGACGAGGTCGGCGAGGACGTTGCCCGCCTTGTCCAGTACCACCGTGCCGTCGGGCACCGGCAGGACCAGGTCCTGGCCGTCCTTGCCGGCGCGGTTGCCGCCTTCGCCGGGCTTGCCGTTGGTGGCCTTGCGGTGCGGGGAGTGGTGGTAGTCGAGGAGGGTCGTCACGGACTGGTCGACGGTCAGGATGACGTCGCCGCCGCGGCCGCCGTTGCCGCCGTCGGGGCCGCCGAGCGGCTTGAACTTCTCCCGGTGCACGGAGGCGCAGCCGTGGCCTCCGTTACCCGCGGCGATGTGCAGCTCGACGCGGTCCACGAAGGTGGTCATGGTGCAGTGCCTCCAGATACTTGCGGGGTAATACCTATGTCAACACGCGAAAGGCGGACCCGCCTTCCCGATCGGGAAGTGAGGTCCGCCTCGCGAAACGTTCGGTCTGGGCCCTGAAGAATCAGGCTCAGGCGACCGGGACGATGTTCACGACCTTGCGGCCACGGTGGGTACCGAACTCCACCGCGCCGGCGTTCAGCGCGAACAGCGTGTCGTCGCCGCCACGGCCGACGCCCGCACCCGGGTGGAAGTGGGTGCCACGCTGGCGGACCAGGATCTCGCCCGCGTTGACGACCTGACCGCCGAAGCGCTTCACGCCGAGGCGCTGAGCGTTGGAGTCACGACCGTTACGGGTGGACGATGCGCCCTTCTTGTGTGCCATCTCTCCTCAGTCCCTTACTTCGCAGCCGCGGGGATCTCAGTGACCTTGATCGCCGTGTACTGCTGGCGGTGGCCCTGACGACGGCGGTAGCCGGTCTTGTTCTTGTAGCGCAGAATGTCGATCTTCTGGCCCTTGTGGTGGTCCACGACCTCGGCCTGGACCTTGATGCCGGCCAGCACCCACGGGTCGCTGGTCACAGCGTCGCCGTCGACAACGAGCAGGGTCGAGAGCTCGACCGTGTCGCCAACCTTGGCGGTGGAAATCTTGTCAACCTCAACGATGTCGCCGACAGCAACCTTGTGCTGGCGACCACCGCTGCGCACGATGGCGTACACGCGGATCTCACTCTCTCGCTCGGGAACGGCACCCCCGAAGTCCAGCCGCCCGGCATACGGGCGGCCTCTTCGGAACACCCTGTGCTCCGAAGGAAGAGGTTTACGGGGATGTGGCGCGTCCTCATATCCATGGACACGCCGACGGTCAAGGTTACGGGGCGGTGGCCGAGGGGGTCAAACCGGGCCCCGGGGTGTGGGGCCGGTCACTCGGCCCCGGGGGTGCGGTGCGGGGCCGGTCACGAGGACCGGCCCCGCGTGCCGGGCGTCAGCCCTCGTCGGAGGCGGCGGGGACCGTGGCGGTCTTCTTCGCCGTCGACTTGGCGGCGGCCGTCTTGGCGGTCTTGACCGCCTTCTTGGCCGTCGTCTTCTTCGCCGCGGTCTTCTTGGCGGCGGTCTTCTTGGCCGCCGTCTTCTTCGCCGCGGTCTTCTTGGCGGCCGTCTTACGGGCCGTCTTCTTGGCCGGGGCGGCCTCCTCGGCGGCCGGTTCCCCGGTCTCCTGGGAGGCCGGCTGCCCGGTCTCCGGGGCCTCGGCCGCCGGTGCCTCGGACTCCGCCGACGGTACGACCACGACGGCCGCCTCCTCGGACGCGGTCGGCGCGGTGGCCTTGCGCACCGCACGGCGGCGCGGACGGGCCGGAGCGGCGCTCTCGGCAGACGCGGCGGGCGCGGCCTCGGCGGCCGGTTCGGCAGCGGGCTCCGCAGCGGTTTCCGTGACCGTCTCAGCCACCGTCTGCGCCGGGGCGCTCTCGGCGACGACGGTCACCACGGCGGCCTCGGCCCCTGCCGGGGACCCGGCGGGCGCCGACACCTTCCGGGTGGCACGCCGACGCGTACGGCCCTTCGGCGCGGCCTCCTCCACTGCGGCCGGGGCCGGTGCGGCCTCCGACGCCTGGACGACCGGGTCCTCCACGGCGGGCGGTTCGGCGTGCGCCTCGGCGGCCGGCTCCGGCAGCACCTCGCGCTCGGCCGCCACGGCGGCCGGCACGGACTGCGCGGTCGGCGCGTCGGCCTCGGCGCCGCGGTTGCGGGACGCGCGCTCCCTGGGCGCGCCGGCCGGAGCGGAGGCCCGGCGGCTCGCCCGGCGGCGGGTGCGGCCGCGGCCGGCCGCGGCCTCCGCCTCGGCGACGCTGCTGTACAGCTCCTCGTCCGGCGCGAAGGCGGGCGCGGTCAGCGCGACGGGTTCGGCGACCTCGGCCGCCACCTCCGCCGCCGTCTCGACCGCGTGGACGGCCTCGGCGTGCTCGACGGCACCGTCGTCGACGATCTCGTGGGTCTCGTGGGTCTCGTGGACGTCGTGCTCGTGTCCGTCGCCGCCGCGGCCGCGCTTCTTGCGCTTGCCGCCGCCACCGCCGGCGGAGCCGGGCTGTTCCATGTGGACGATGACGCCACGGCCGTTGCAGTGCACGCAGGTCTCGGAGAACGACTCCAGCAGGCCCTGTCCGACGCGCTTGCGGGTCATCTGGACGAGTCCGAGCGAGGTGACCTCGGCCACCTGGTGCTTGGTCCGGTCCCGCCCGAGGCATTCGAGCAGGCGGCGCAGCACGAGGTCGCGGTTGGACTCCAGCACCATGTCGATGAAGTCGATGACGATGATGCCGCCGAGGTCGCGCAGCCGGAGCTGGCGGACGATCTCCTCGGCCGCCTCCAGGTTGTTGCGGGTCACCGTCTCTTCGAGGTTGCCGCCCTGGCCGGTGAACTTGCCGGTGTTGACGTCGACGACGACCATCGCCTCGGTCCGGTCGATGACCAGCGAACCGCCGCTGGGCAGCCAGACCTTGCGGTCCAGTGCCTTGGCGAGCTGCTCGTCGATCCGGTAGGTGGCGAAGACGTCGACCTCGGAGGTCCACTTCGACAGCCGGCCGGCGAGGTCGGGGGCGACGTGCGAGACGTAGCCGTGGACGGTCTCCCAGGCCTCGTCGCCGCTGACGACGACCTTGGAGAAGTCCTCGTTGAAGATGTCGCGGACGACACGGACGGTCATGTCCGGCTCGCCGTACAGCAGCGTCGGGGCGTTGCCGTTCTTCGACTTCTTCTGGATGTCCTCCCACTGCGCCTGGAGCCGTTCGACGTCGCGGCGCAGTTCGTCCTCGCTGGCGCCTTCGGCGGCGGTGCGCACGATGACGCCCGCGTCCTCGGGGACGATCTTCTTGAGGATGGTCTTCAGCCGGGCGCGCTCGGTGTCGGGCAGCTTGCGGCTGATGCCGGTCATCGAGCCTTCGGGGACGTACACGAGGTAGCGGCCCGGGAGGGAGACCTGGCTGGTCAGACGGGCGCCCTTGTGACCGATCGGGTCCTTCGTCACCTGGACGAGGACGGACTGGCCGGACTTCAGGGCGGACTCGATGCGGCGCGGGCCGTTGGCCATGCCGAGGGCCTCGAAGTTGACCTCGCCGGCGTACAGGACGGCGTTGCGGCCCTTGCCGATGTCGATGAAGGCGGCCTCCATCGAGGGCAGCACGTTCTGGACCTTGCCCAGGTAGACGTTGCCGACGTACGAGGTCGACTGCTCCTTGTTGACGTAGTGCTCGACGAGCACGCCGTCCTCCAGGACGCCGATCTGCGTGCGGTCGCCGTGCTGGCGGACGACCATGACGCGCTCGACGGCCTCGCGGCGGGCGAGGAACTCGGCCTCGGTGATGATCGGGACGCGTCGGCGGCCCTGTTCGCGGCCTTCGCGGCGGCGCTGCTTCTTGGCCTCCAGGCGTGTGGAGCCCTTGATGGACTGCACCTCGTCGGAGGGCTCGGAGGGCTTGCGGGGTTCGCGGACCTTGACGACGGTGCGCTCCGGGTCGCCCTCGCCGGGCTCGGCGTCGGCGGGGCTGTCCCCGGCGCGCCGCCTGCGGCGACGGCGACGGCGGCTGCTGGAGGAGGAGGCGCCGGCGTCGTCGTGGGCGTCCTCGTCGTCCTCTTCCTCCTGCTCGGCGGTGTCCTCGGCGTCCTGCTCGGCCTGCTCGGCGGCGAGCTCGTCGGAGCCGTCGTCGGCGCCGTCGCCGTCGGCGGCGTCACCACGGCGGCGGCGTCGGCCGCCCCGGCGGCGGCGCCGGCGGGAGCCGGACTCCTCGGTCTCGTCGTCGCCGTCGGCGGCGTCCTCGACGGAGTCCTCCGGCTCTTCGGTCTCGTCCTCGGCGGCGGCCTCGGCGACCGGGGCCTCCTCGACGGCGCCCCGGCGGCGACGGCGGCGCCGCGAACCGGCCTCGGCCTGCTCGGCGGAGTCCGGGCTGCCGGTGGAACCGGTGGCACCGGTGGGCGCGGGGGTCTCCGCGACCTCCTCGGGCTCCTCGGTGCCGACGGACGCGGCGGCGGCCTCGGCGGCGGCGCGCTCGGGGGTCTGGAACCTGGGCTCGGTGAACACGGGGGCCTGGAAGACGGCGACGGCGGGCCGGGCCGGGCGGCGCGGCTCCTCGTCGGCTCCGGCCGCGGCGGCGGGCTCGGAGAAGCCGGTGGCGGCCTGCCGTACGACGCGGCGCCGACGACGCGGGGCCTCGGCCTCGACGGGCTCGGCGGCCTCCGCGGCCGCGGGTGCGGAGGCGGCCGGGGCCTGGGCGGCCGGTGCGTCGGCTGCGCCCGTGTCGGCGGCGGCCTCGGGCGCCCCGGCGGGTGCGGACACCCGGCGGGTGGCACGACGGCGTGCGCGGGGGGCCGGTGCGGCCTCCTCGGTGGCCTGCGCGGTCTCGGTGGCCTGCGCGGTCTCGGTGGCCTGCGCGGTCTCGGTGGCCTGCGCGGTCTCGGTGGCCTGCGCGGTCTCGGTGGCTTCCGCGGCCTCGGTGGCGTCGGCGGCCGCTGTGGTCTCGCTCACCTCAGGTGCCTCGGTCGTCTCGGTCGCCTCGGTGGCGACGGCGGGCGCGGCGGTCTCCGCGGCGCTCTCGGGGGCTCCGGCGGGCGCGGACACCCGGCGGGTGGCGCGGCGACGGGTGCGCGGGGCGGGAGCGGGCGCGGCCTCCTCGACGGTCTCCGCGGCGGCGGCCTCGGCCGCCTCGGGGGCCGCCGCGGGGGCCGCCTGGGCCGCGGGGGTGTCGGCGGGCTCGGTCGCGGCCACGGCGGCCGGGGCTCCGGCGGGGGCGGAGGCGCGGCGCGTGGCGCGGCGGCGTGCCCGGGGCGGGGCGGTCTCCTCGTCGCTCTCCGCGCCCTTCGCGGCGGCCTCGGCCGGGCTCGCGGTGGGCTCGGCGACGGCGGCAGCGGGAGCCGCGGCCGTGGCGGGGACGACCGTCTCGGCGGTCTCGGTGGTCTCCGGGGTCCCGGCGGGTGCGGAGACCCGGCGGGTCGCACGACGGCGCGTGCGCGGGGCGGGGGCGGCCTCTTCCGTGGCCGCACCGCTCTGCGCCGCGTCGCCGGCCGCTGTGGCCTCGGTGGGCGCGGCAGCGGCGGCGGGCTGCGCCGCCTCGGTGGGCTCGGCGGCCGGTATGGCCGGAGCGGTGGTCTCGGCCTGGTCCGCGGTCACGGCCTCGGCCGCGACGGGCGGTCCCGCGGGGCGGGACGCGGCACGGCGACGCCTGCGCGGCGGCAGGGTGTCGCTGGGGGTGTTCGGTTCGGAGCCCGTAGGGGTCTCTGCGGGTTCGGTCGGTTCGAGCATGCGGGCGTTTCTCCCGTCAGGCTCCCGGGCGCCGCGCCTGGTCCGGAGTCACTCGTCGAGCGACCACCGGTGACGTCCGCGGCTCGCGCGGTGCGCGGTGCCGCCGTGTGGGGCGCGGGCGCCGCACAGGAGCTCTCTGTGTCCTGTCTCGCCGGTTCCGTACGCCTTGTCGCGGACGGCCTGGCGAAAGTCTTCTGGTCGGTGCGCTGCCCGACCCAGGTGGCTCCCGAGTACGAGGGCTGCGCTACGACGTCCGTCCTTCGCGGGACCTTCCTTACGCCGGCGCCGTCGCGGTGGCAGCGGGTTCGGCCTTCGAGAGGGCCTCCACTGCCTCGCGGTCGGGCGCGAGCGGGTCGGTCACCGTGCCGGTCTCTTCATCGAGCAGCCCCTGCGCCAGCCTGGTCACCGCTGCGGGGACCGGCGGCGCCAGGTCGGCCACGGCGCGGAGACCGGACAGGACGTCGTCGGGTCGTACGGCAGGCGTCACGTGCCGAACAACCAGCCGCAGTATCGCACAGGGCTGGTCGGTCGGCCTATCAGCCGTTTCACTCTGTGTTTCAAGTTGCACGACGGCGGGGCGGGCGTCGAAGGTGCGGACGCCGTTCTTGGTCATGCGCTGGACCTCGACGGCCGCGGCGGTGTTGAACGCGGCGACGGCCTGTTCGGCCTGGGCCGGGTCCACGCCGGGCAGCCGGAGCTCCCACACGGATGCGGTGAGCCGGTCGGCCAGTCCTGACGTGCGTGCCTCGACCGCGTCGACGATGTCGAGGCCGGTGGGCAGGGACTCGTCGAGGAGAGCGCGCAACCGCTCCGGGTCGCGGGGTGCGGTGAGCGCGATCTCCAGGTATTCCGCCTCACTGCCCGTGCCGGTGGGTGCGGCATTGGCGTACGACACCTTGGGGTGCGGTGTGAACCCCGCCGAGTAGGCCATCGGCACCTCGGCGCGGCGCAACGCACGCTCGAAGGCGCGCTGGAAGTCACGGTGGCTGGTGAACCGGAGGCGGCCGCGCTTGGTGTAGCGCAGTCGGATGCGCTGCACCGCGGGTGCGGGCGGCGGGCCTTCGGGCTGTCGCTTGCCCAGTGTCGTCAGTCCTTCGTGGTTCTCGTGAGGTTCTCGCGGAAGCGGCCGTACCGCTGTGGGCCGTACCGCTGTGTACTGCTATCCACCAAGAGTACGTGTGTCGCGGCCCGTGGGTTCCCGTCGGTCCGCGGGCGCCGGCCGGGCCGGGCTGCCGAGGAGGGCGCGGTGCAGGTCGGCGCGGGCCTGGCGGACGTGCGCGACCGGGGTGAGGACGGTCCGGTACGCCCGGTGCGCGGGTTCCACGAGGATCCACCGGAAGAGGGTGCCGGGTACTCGTCCGGCGGCCGTACCGGGCGTCCGAGGGCTGGTACGACGAGACCCTTCGGGGTCCCCGGTCGTCGGAGGCCGCCGCTGTGGCTGGTTCTGTGTGCCCATACCCGTACAGATGCTGCCGGGGGCCGCCCGGACGCGGCATCGCGCAGCCCCTTGATCACCGAATGGCGGCGACACGGTAACGGTTGACCCGCTCACGCCAATATGGATGGATCCAGCCAGGTCGGCTTGATTTGCTGAGGGCCAATCAAGCCTTGATCCCCGGGGGGACGAGTAATGAACTGGTACGTGGACGTACTCAAGAAGTACGCGGTGTTCAGCGGTCGCGCGCGCCGGCAGGAATACTGGATGTTCTTCCTGTTCAACCTGATCATCAGCATCGTGCTGGCGGTCGTCGGCCGGGCCATCGGGTTCGCCGCCCTCAGCTCGATCTACGCGCTCGCGGTCCTGCTGCCCGGCCTGGGCGTCGCGGTCCGCCGGCTGCACGACACCGGCCGGTCCGGCTGGGCGATCCTGATCGGCATCATTCCGCTGGTCGGCTGGATCATCCTGATCGTCTGGCTCGCCTCCGAGGGCAAGCCCGAGGAGAACCAGTACGGCCCCAACCCGAAGTACGCGGCCGCCGTCTGACCCCGCATCACCCGAAGGCCCGCCGGATCCGTCCGGCGGGCCTTCGCCCGTCCGGCGCCTATCCGGCTGCCGCCGAACCGCGCCGGTTGCGTTCGGCCTGGAGATGCAGGACCAGGAAGAGCACGCGCAGCAGGTCGTCGGGAAGGGCGGTCCAGCCGTCGGGCAGCCCGACGCGGCGGGGACGGCCGCCCAGGAAGTCGTACGACACGGAGAGCGGGCCCACCGCGCGCGCCCGCCCGCCGAACCTGGGGTGGTCCACCGGGTACGGCCCGATGCGCTGCGGGATGCCCGACCACGCGGCGCAGTCCACGTCCCAGGTGCCGAACGTCCTCGGGACGCTGCCCAGCCGTCCGTAGCCGATGTCCGTGTCGCCGATCCGCCGCAACCGGCTGCCGAGCATGTCGTACTCCAGCGGATGCGGGCCGAGCGCCAGGGGTCGGCCGCCCCACCGTCCGTAGGTGAGCGGGACGTCCCCGATGGCACGCAGTCGGCCGCCCGTCCAGTCGTAGCTGAGTTCCAGTTCCATGGCCGCCGGCTCCCCGTCGCTCGTCGCCCGCCTTCGGTTTCCCCGATTGTGCGGCCGGGCCGGTCCGGCGTGCGTGGCGGTCGTGTCACGGTTTCGCAGCGTCGTGGAAGGGTGCGGTCGCCGGCCGGGCGGGAGGAACGGTTCCCGGGTCACCCTGCCCGGGTGAGGCGTACGACGTCGGGCCGGGTGCATGCTCGACGCGGCAGGTGTCCGGCGTCGGGGAGCCGTGTCGGAGGGACGACCATGAACCCGCAGACCCGTCCGGCGCCGCGCTCCGACCGTCTGACGGCCTTCTCCTGGGCCCGGGTCGCGCTGCTCGCCCTGCTCGGCAGTCTCCTCGTCCTGCTCGTCAGCGCCGGGCTGCGGAGCCTCCTGTGGGTCCTGGTAGCCATCGCCGCGGTGGCCCTGGCCGCCGGGGGCCTGTGGTGGACACTCGCCCGTCCCGGACCGCTCCGCGCAGCCGGGGCGCTGCTGGCGGCGGCCGCCCCCGTGACCGCACTGGTCCTGTTCGCCACCCACGGCATGCTGGTGCCCGCCTGCCTGGCCCTCGGCCTGTGGCTGCTGGCGCTGACGGCGGCGCGGATCGCGACGACCCCCGCGGACCGGGCGGCCGTCAGCGCCGGTGCACCCGTCGCGGTGCCGCCCGCGCGACAGCCGTGGGTGGTCATGAACCCGCGCTCCGGCGGGGGCAAGGTGGCGCGCTTCGGGCTCGCCGAGAAGGCGAGGGCGGCGGGCGCCCGGGTGGTCCTGCTGGATCCGGCGCACCACCAGGACGTGGCGGAGCTGGCCCGGCGTGCGCTGGCGGAGGGCGCCGACCTGCTGGCGGTGGCCGGCGGGGACGGCACCCAGGCGCTGGTCGCCGAGGTCGCCGCCCGGCACGACGTGCCGTTCGTGGTGATCCCGGCCGGGACCCGCAACCACTTCGCCCTGGACCTCGGTCTGGACCGGGACGACCCCGCGGCCGCGCTGGAGGCGTTCACCGACGCCGAGGAGGTCCGTGTGGACCTCGGGTACGCCGCGGGGCGCGTGTTCGTCAACAACGCGTCCTTCGGCACGTACGCGGCCGTCGTGGGCGACCCCGGTTACCGGGACGCGAAACTGCGCACCGTCCTGCAGATGTTGCCCGCCCTGCTCACCGGTCCCGACGCGCCGCGCCTGAGCATGCGCGCCGGGCGGCGGCGCGCCCGGGGGCTGCAGGCCGTGCTCGTCAGCAACAACCCCTACCGGCCCCTGCCCGACCCGGCCCGCCCCGGGCTCCGGGAGGGCCTGGACTCCGGGCGGCTGGGCGTGCTCGGCGTGTGCGTCGACAGCCCCGGCCGGGCGGCCCGCCTGCTGACCCGCGGCCGTCGGTCGCCTGCCGTGACCAGACTGACCGCCCGCGAAGTCGTCGTCGACGCGCACACCCGCGCGGGCCCGGGACCGGAGGCCGGCGCAGGCCCGGGACCGGGTGCCCGCGCGGACACCGGCGCGGTTCCAGGACCAGGACCAGGACCAGGACCCGGCGCGAACGCCGATCCGGGATCCAGGTCAGGTCACGCGGTTCCGCGAGCGGCCCGCGACGCCGGCACCGGCCCGGTTCCGGGGGCCAATCCCGTCGACGCCGGCGCGGGCCCCGGTTCGGATCCGGGTACGGACGTCGACGCGGCGGCCGGTACGGACACCGGCACAGCAGCCGGTACGGGCATCGGCACGGCGGCCAATACCGGCGTCGGCACAGCGGCCGACACGGGCGTCGGCGCGGTGGCCGGTACGGGCATCGGGGCGGAGGTCGGCGTGCGGGGTGGCAGCGTGCCGGCCGGGATCGACGGGGAGTCCGTCGTGCTGCCCGCGCCGGTGGTCTGCCGGATCTCCCCCGGGGCGCTGCGGGTCCGGGTGCCCAGGCACCGGCCGGGCACCCCGCCGAACCGGCCCCCGGCCGACTGGCGGCGGGTGCTGCGCCTGGCGCTCACCCCGCGGGGACGGCGCACCGGTAGCCGTTCCCGCGGGTGAGCCCGCGGGAGCTCCCCGGGGTGGGCCGCGGAATCGGCGGGGCGCCTGTCAGGTCCCCGCGACCGGCCGGCCGTTCCAGCGGGCGAGGAACTTGCCGAGTTCCCACAGCACCAGCAGCGCCACGGCCGGGACGAGCGTCCAGGCGAACTGGGCCAGGTTCAGCTCGGTCGTCCCCAGCAGGCGGCGGAAGGCGTCCGTCTGGGTGACCAGGACCGCGAGGACGAACTCGATCAGCATCGCCCGGTTCATCTGCTTGCTGTCGAAGCTGGCGGTGGTCAGCACGGTGGCCCGTTCGCTGCGGCACTCCAGCGCGGCCACGATCAGGCAGAGCGCGAAGGACGTGAACGCCATCGACTGGCCGACCGCGACGCTGCCGTAGCGGGTCGTGCCGAGTTCGATCAGGCAGAGCAGCCCGATGGTGATCGTCAGCCCGGACAGGCCGACGGTGAGCATCACGCCCCGGGACAGCACGTGTGCGCCGCGCGGACGCGGCCTGCGGGCCATCAGGCCGGGGCTCTGCCGGTCGAAGCCGAGCGCGAAGCCGAAGGCCGCGTTGACGAAGAAGTGGATCCACAGCACCTGCGCCGGGGTGAACGGCTCCCCCGCGGCGATGTCGAACAGCGTCGCGCCGAGGAACGTCAGCACGAACACCACCAGCAGGACGAGCACGAACCGGATGTACTTGGTGAGGTTGTCGTAGATCTTGCGGCCCTGCTCGACGGCGTGGACGAGCGTGGCGAAGTTGTCGTCGGAGAGCACCATCCGGCCCGCGTTCTTGGCCACCTCCGTGCCGGAGCCCATGGCGATGCCGACGTCGGCGGCCTTGATGGCGGGGGCGTCGTTGACGCCGTCGCCGGTCATGGCCACCACGTGGCCCTTCTTCTTCAGGGTCTCGGCGAGCAGCACCTTGTGCTCGGGTGCCACGCGGCCGACGACACCGATGCCGTCGATCCGCGCGAGTCGTTCGCTTTCGGAAAGCGCCGCGAAGTCGGCGCCGAGCACGGCCTCGCCCTCGATGCCGAGCTGCCGGGCGATGGCGGCGCCCGTGACGACGTCGTCGCCGGTGACCATGCGGACCCTGATGTGTGCGGCCTGGGCGTCGGCGACGGCGGCCCTCGACTCGGCGCGCGGCGGGTCGACCATTCCCACCAGGCTGGTCATCTGCAGGTCGGTGACGTGGCCGAGGAGGTCGCCGTCCGGGTCGAAGTCGGCCGGGTCGAGATCGCGGCGGGCGGCGGCCATCACCCGGAGGCCCTCGCCGCCCATCCGGTCGACGTGCTCCTGCGCCCGTCGCCGCAGGACGTCGTCCCAGGCGACGGTCCTTCCCTCGCGCAGTGCGGTGGCCGCGCGGGCCATCACGGCGGGCGCCGCGCCCTTCACGAAACAGCGGACCACGGGACGGCCCGTCTCGTCGGTGGCCCGGTGGAAGGTGGCCATCAGCTTGTAGGCGGGGTCGAAGGGCAGCACGGCCAGCCGCGGCAGCCGCTCCCGGGTGGCGTCGACGTCCAGGCCCGCCTTGTGGCCGAGGATCAGCAGGGCGCCCTCCGTGGGGTCGCCGATCACCCTGCCGTCCACCAGGCGGGCGTCGTTGGCGACCAGGTAGGGCAGGATCGCGTCCGTCATGTCGGGGGCGCCGCCGACCGGGTGCCGGATCCTGCCCTCCAGGCCGTAACCGGTGCCGGAGACGGTGTAGCGGTCGCCGGGGTCGACGACCTCGACGACGGTCATCTGGTTCATGGTGAGCGTGCCGGTCTTGTCGGAGTTGATCGCCGAGGTGAACCCCAGTGCCTCCACCGAAGGCAGGTCCTTGACGATCGCCTGCCGCCGGGACAGGTCGATCGCGCCGATGGACAGGATCGTCTGGGACACGGTCGGCAGCGCCTCCGGGATGGCGGCGATCGCCAGGGAGACGGCGCTGACGAACAGCGCGTCCCAGGCCGTACCGCGGGCGCGGCCGAGCACGAACATCAGGATCATCGTCACCCCGGCGGTCGCCGTGATCCACAGGGTGAGCCGGTCCATCTCCCTGGTCAGCGGCGAGGCCTCCCGGCGGGTGCTCGACAGCATGCCGGAGATACGGCCGAGTTCGGTGTCCATGCCGGTGGCGGTGACCACCACGGTGCCGCTGCCGTGGGTGACGGGGGTGTTCATGAACGCCATGTTGTGGCGTTCGCCGGGCGGGAGACCGGTTCCGGTGAGCGCCCCCGGTTCCTTCGCGGCCGGCACGCTCTCACCGGTCAGTGCCGACTCGTCGATCGCCAGGGCGTTCGCCGTGACGATCCGGCCGTCCGCGGGCACCTCGTCGCCCGCCGCGAGCAGCACCACGTCGCCGGGGACGACCTCCTCGGCGGGCACCTTCGACTCGGTGCCGTCCCTGCGGACCCGCGCGGTCGCCCTCATCATCGACTTCAGCGCGTTCATGGCGCTGTCGGCCTTGCCTTCCTGGCGCATGCCGACGACCGCGTTGACCACGGTCAGGACGAGCAGCAGGACCCCGGTGCTCCACTCCCTGATGACGAGCGAGACGACGGCGGCCGCCAGCAGGACCAGCTGCATGTAGCTGCGGTACTGGGCGAGGTAGCGGCGCCAGCCCGGCAGCGGCTTCTCCTCGGGCAGTGCGTTGGGGCCGTGCGTACGGAGCAGTTCCGCGGCGCGTGCGGTGGTCAGTCCGACGGCCGGGTCCACCTCGAACGCCGCCGCCACCTCCGCCGGCGGACGCGCGTACCACGGGCGGCCGCCGGTGTCCCGGTCCTGCGGAGTGTCTGTCTGCGCGGTCATGAAGGTGCCTCCGTCCGGGGCCGGTCCGTCACTCCTTCGTCACCGGTGTTTTTTCTCGGCCTTCAGTTCCCTTTTGGCCTCGGCCAGTTCACGCCGGGCCGCGGCGCCGACGTGCGGGTAACGGGGGTCGATGTCGATGAGCGTGTGCGCCAGAACGGCGGCCGCGCACACCCGGGCGAACCACTTGTGGTCGGCGGGAACGACGTACCAGGGCGCCCACGGCGTGCTGGTACGGGACAGCATCTGCGAGAAGGCCTGCTGGTAGTCGTCCCATCGGGCCCGTTCGCGTATGTCGGCCGACGAGAACTTCCAGTTCCGCTCGGGAACGTCGATGCGTTTGAGGAAACGGGAACGTTGTTCTTCTTTGGAAAGGTTCAAAAACAGTTTGACGATCCTGAAGCCGTTGTCGCTCAGATAACGTTCCCAGTCGTTGATCTCCCGGTAGCGCCGTTCCCACACGTCGGGGCCGCGGGCAGCGTCGGGCAGCTTCTGCCGGAGCAGGTTCTCCGGGTGGACGCGGACGACGAGCACTTCCTCGTAGTGCGAGCGGTTGAAGATGCCGATCTCTCCGCGTCGGGGCAGTGCGCGGGTGTAGCGCCACAGGAAATCGTGGTCGAGTTCCTCGTCCGAGGGCACCTTGAAGCTGGACACGCGCACGCCCTGTGGGTTCACTCCGCTCATCACGTGGCGGATCGTGCCGTCCTTGCCGCCGGCGTCCAGGGCCTGCAGGCACAGCAGCACGCCGTAGGTGTCCTGGGCGGCCAGCCGCCGCTGGTAGTCGGCGAGCAGTTCGACGCCGGTGCGCAGTAGTGCGACGCCTTCCTTCTTCTTGCTGATGCCCGCCTTGTCCCCGGGGTCGAAGTCCTTGGCCAGCCGTACCTCGGTCCCGGGCCGGACCCGCAGCGGCTCGATGAACTCGGCTATGCGCTCCGCTCTCTCGTCGCGCTCCACCTTGTCGTCGCCCATCGTCCGTCGTCCCTTCGTCCGCTTCCCAGCAGCATCCGGTCGGGTCGCACCGGGGCGCCTCACCCCCGAGGGGTGGTTCCGGCGCCGGGCGCACGCTTGCTCAGGGACCGAGAAGCACCCGTCCACGGTGACCGTCACCCGTCGCGGACGCAAACACGGGTTCAAGGGACCCGAGGAACCAGGGGCGCGGGGAGGCTCAGGTGCGCCGGGGCAGGACTCCGGCCTCGACCAGGGAGTCGTACAGCCGCTGCTGCTCCGCGTCGAGCCCGGAGTACAGCATGTCGTACGCCTCCTCCTCGCCCCGCATCACTTCGACGGGGTCCCACTCGGCGCCCAGCGCGTTCATGACGTGGGCGCGCCGGGTCATCTCGTGCCCGGTGAGATCGACGGAGAACTCGACCGGCCCAGCGGGAAGGGAGGAATCTTTGTCGGACATATGACCGAATTTAGGGAGGCTGTCCGGTCCCGACAAGACCTCGTGGGGGACATCACAGCGACTCGGTGTTAGCCCACCTGGCCGGGTGCACCTGTGCCGGTCAGCGGCCGACGCGCACTCCCGTGCTTGCATTCCTGCGAGGGGAGGCCCACCACCGACGTCGTACCCAGCTCTGGAGGAACCGGCTGATGGCCGCGGACAACGAGACAAGCATCTGCCCGTTCGACTTCAGCGAAGCGCTCGACTTCGACCCGGCGCTCGCCGATCTGATGCAGCGCCGCTCCCCCGCACGCATCCGGCTGCCCTACGGCGCGGCCGACGCCTGGCTGATCACCGGCTTCGACGCCGTCAAGCAGGTCACCACCGACCCTCGCCTCAGCAGGGCGGGCATCATCGGCCACGACTACCCCCGGATGACGCCGGAGCCCATCGTCTCCCCGGAATCGATCAACGTGATGGACCCGCCGCACAGCAGCCGCGTCCGCCACCTGGCCTCACAGGCCTTCACCCAGCAGCAGGTCGACGGCATGCGCCCCCGGATCGTCTGGCTCGCGGACCGTCTCCTGGACGAGATGGAGAAGGACGGGGCGCCGGCAGACCTGGTCCGGCACCTGTCCAACCGGCTCCCCCAGCACGCCGTCCTCGACCTGCTCGGCATCGAGCGGGAGGACTGGCCCCGGATCGAGGAGTCCGTGCACCGGCTGCTCGTCGTCGGCGCGGGCAGCAAGGAGGCCGCCGCGACGGCCAAGGCCGAGCTGATCGACTACTTCGCCGAACTCGTCGCGCAGCGCCGTACCGCGCCCGGCCCCGACATCATCAGCGCGATGGCCGCGGCGCGGGAGGGCGAGGAGCAGCTCGACGACAGGGAGCTGGCGGTGATGACCCTGACGCTGGCGCTCAGCGGCCAGGACACGGCGACCTGCCAGATCAGCGACATCGTCTACCTGCTCCTGACCCGCCCCGAGCTGATGCGGCACCTCCGGCGCAGGCCCGAGACGCTGACCGACGTCGTGCACGAACTGCTGCGCTGGATCCCGTTCCGCAAGGGGGTCGGGATCCCCCGGGTGGCTCTGGAGGACGTGGAACTGGACGGGGCGCGGATCAAGGCGGGCGACTTCGTGCACGTGTCGTACCTGACGGCCAACCGGGACCCGCAGCGGTATCCGGACGCGCACGAGATCGACCTGGACCGTCCCGGCGTCCCGCACATGACGTTCGGCTGGGGCGGGCATCGGTGCATCGCGATGCCGCTGGCGATGGCGGAACTCGAAGTGGCCGTCGGCCGCCTCGTCGAGAGGTTCCCCGGCCTGCGTCTCGCGGTGCCCGCGGAGGAAGTGCGCTGGGACACGGAGACGATCAGACGCTTCCCGCTGGAACTGCCGGTGACCTGGTAGCAGTGACCTGGTGCCGGGCCGAATCCGGCCGGGAGGCACGCCCCCGGCCGGGTTCGGACCTCGCTGACCTCAGTGCACGTGCCCGCTCGAAGCAGGCGCCGGACCCGCGTTCTTGACCGTGAGCGGCAGCAGCTTCTTGCCGGTGGGGCCGATCTGGATGTGGGTGTCCATCTGCGGACACACCCCGCAGTCGAAGCACGGGGTCCAGCGGCAGTCCTCGACCTCTGTTTCGTCGAGGGCGTCCTGCCAGTCCTCCCAGAGCCAGTCCTTGTCGAGGCCCGAGTCGAGGTGGTCCCAGGGGAGGACCTCCTCGTAGGTGCGTTCGCGGGTGGTGTACCAGTCGACGTCCACGCCGTAGGGGGCGAGGGCCTTGTCGGCGCAGGCCATCCAGCGGTCGTAGGAGAAGTGCTCGCGCCAGCCGTCGAAGCGGCCGCCGTCCTCGTAGACCGCGCGGATGACCGCGCCGATGCGGCGGTCGCCGCGGGACAGGAGGCCCTCGACGATGCCCGGCTTGCCGTCGTGGTAGCGGAAGCCGATGGAGCGGCCGTACTTCTTGTCGCCGCGGATCTTGTCGCGGAGCTTCTCCAGGCGGGCGTCCGTCTCCTCGGCGGAGAGCTGCGGGGCCCACTGGAAGGGTGTGTGCGGCTTGGGGACGAACCCGCCGATGGAGACCGTGCAGCGGATGTCGTTGGAGCGGGAGACCTCGCGGCCCTTGGCGATGACCTTCGTCGCCATGTCGGCGATCTGGAGGACGTCGTCGTCGGTCTCGGTGGGCAGGCCGCACATGAAGTAGAGCTTCACCTGGCGCCAGCCGTTGCCGTAGGCCGTGGCGACGGTGCGGATGAGGTCGTCCTCCGAGACCATCTTGTTGATGACCTTGCGCATGCGCTCGGAGCCGCCCTCGGGGGCGAAGGTGAGGCCGGAGCGGCGGCCGTTGCGGGTCAGTTCGTTCGCCAGGTCGACGTTGAAGGCGTCGACCCGGGTGGAGGGCAGGGAGAGGCCGATCTTGTCTTCCTCGTAGCGGTCGGCGAGGCCCTTGGCGATGTCGCCGATCTCCGAGTGGTCGGCGGAGGACAGGGAGAGCAGGCCGACCTCCTCGAAGCCGGTGGCCTTGAGGCCCTTCTCCACCATCTCGCCGATGCCGGTGATGGAGCGCTCGCGGACCGGGCGGGTGATCATGCCGGCCTGGCAGAAGCGGCAGCCGCGGGTGCAGCCGCGGAAGATCTCGACGGACATCCGCTCGTGGACGGTCTCGGCGAGCGGGACCAGCGGCTGCTTGGGGTACGGCCACTCGTCCAGGTCCATGACGGTGTGCTTGGAGACGCGCCACGGGACGCCGGAGCGGTTGGGGACGACGCGGGCGATCCGGCCGTCGGGGAGGTACTCGACGTCGTAGAAGGCCGGGATGTAGACGGAGCCGGTCCTGGCGAGGCGGAGGAGGACCTCCTCGCGGCCGCCGGGGCGGCCCTCGGCCTTCCAGGCGCGGATGATCTCCGTCATGTCGAGGACGGCCTGTTCGCCGTCGCCGATGATCGCCGCGTCGATGAAGTCCGCGATGGGTTCCGGGTTGAAGGCCGCGTGGCCGCCCGCGAGGACGATCGGGTCGTCGAGGGTGCGGTCCTTGGACTCCAGGGGGATGCCCGCGAGGTCGAGGGCCGTGAGCATGTTCGTGTAGCCGAGCTCCGTGGAGAAGGACAGGCCGAACACGTCGAAGGCCTTCACGGGGCGGTGGCTGTCCACGGTGAACTGCGGGACGCCGTGCTCCCGCATCAGCGCCTCCAGGTCGGGCCACACGCTGTAGGTGCGCTCGGCGAGGACGCCGTCCTGTTCGTTGAGGACCTCGTAGAGGATCATGACGCCCTGGTTGGGCAGGCCGACCTCGTAGGCGTCCGGGTACATGAGCGCCCAGTGGACGTCGCAGGACTCCCAGGGCTTGACCGTGGAGTTGAGCTCTCCGCCGACATACTGGATCGGCTTCTGCACATGCGGGAGCAGGGCTTCCAGCTGCGGGAACACAGACTCGGCGACCTGGGCGGCGGCTTCGGCAGGCATGTCGCGGACCTTTGTGAGCTGACTGGGGGCACCCCCGGCCGAAGGCTGGGGGGAGGGTGACCATCTAGCCTAACGTGCCCGGCGGCGTCCCCCGTACGTCCGCTCAGCCGTGCGCCGCCTTCCTGGTCTTCTTCCAGGCGTGCGGGAGCCCGGCCTCGACGGCCGCCGCCCGCTGTTCCTCGCGGCCGTACAGCAGCCCGTAGGTGAAGGCGCTCTCGCCGGCGGCGTGCGCGACCGCGGACAGTTCCCGGAGGGTTTCGCGGGCCATCACGCTGTCCTGGTGTTCGCCGAGCTTGGACTGGAGCGACTTCATGACCTTGACCAGGGACTTCGCCGGACGGCCGAGGGCGGGTCGGGCGGCTTCGGCGGCGTAGCGGGTGCGCTTGGACTTCTTGCGGGCCTCGTGCAGGCCGAGGTCGCGGTCGCGGCCGGGGGGCTCGGCCATGGCCGTCTCGATCAGACCGGTGAGCTTGTCGAAGTCCTTGCGTACGGCCTTGGCGAGCACTTTCTCGGGGTTCTTGGCGGCCGCTTTCAGCAGGGGCGGGTCGGCGACGAGGGCGTCGAGGGTGTCGAGGAGGTCGAGGTAGCGGCGGGAGTCCAGGACGCCGAGCAGGCGGTGCCGGGAGCCGCGCTCACCGGCGTCGGCCCAGGCCCGCAGGCGGTCGTGGACGGGGCCGGAGACCAGGGCGGGGGGTACGTCGGCGAGGGCGCCGGTGAGGCGTTCGGCGAGGACTTCGAGGTCGCGGCCGAGGCCGAGTTCGCCGGCCAGCCATTTCAGTTCGGCGGCGACCGGGTCGGTGATCTTCCGGTCGAGGACCTTGCCGAAGGTGCGGAAGGTGCTGCGGAGCCTGCGGGTGGCGACCCGCATGTCGTGCACGCCCTCCTCGGTGCCGAGGCGGACGGCGGGGTCGAGGGCGACGAGGGCGTCGCGCTGGGCGCGGACGTAGGCGAGGACGTGGTCCCCGGCGGTGGTGGGTGTGCCGGGGGCGGGGGCGGGGTGCGGTCGGCCGCCCTTGGTCTCGGCGAGGGCGTGGGCCAGCTTGGACGGGGAGTCGGAGGGCCGTACGCCGGCCTTGCGCAGGCGTTTGTCCACCTTGTCGAGGAAGGCGGGGTCGCCGCCGTCGGCGAGTTCGACCTCGATCTCGGTCCACTGGGCGGTGCCCTCGCCGCCGAAGAGGCGTTCGGCGTGGACACGGTCCACGCTCACCTCGGCGAGCAGTCGGCCCCGGGCGTCGACGAGGTTGCGCACGTCGCGTGTGGTGCGCAGCCGGACGACGGGGACGAGCTGGCCTTCGCGGACCCGGGAGCGGGTGAGGGCGGCGAGTTCGCCGGGGACGGTGTCGGCGAGCGGGGCGTGGATCTCGTCGCGGACGCCGGGGGCGACGGGGAGCTTGAGGTGCCAGCCGGCGTCCGCGCCGCCCTTGCGGCGGCGCAGGGTGATCTTGGCCGTGGCCAGTCGTAGGTCCGAGGTGTCGTGGTAGGTCGCGTCGAGTTCCGTGGTGCCCTTGTCGAGGACGTGCGCCACGTCGGCGACTCCGGTCAGGTCGGGCAGGCCGCTGTCGTCGGACTCGTACTTGCGCTCGATTTCACGCTTCGTATCCGCCATGAGCTGAATCTAGTGGTTTGGCCGCCTCGGGCGGCAGACGTCGATGGAGGTGAATCCCTGGGAAACGGGACATGCAAAGGGGGTGAAGACACCGCTGCCGGTGTCCTCACCCCGCCGGGTTCCCCGGTCGGCTGCGCCTATGCCGACATCGGCCGCTGCGCCCTGATCGACTGGAGCAGTCCGACCGCCACCCAGACCGCGAACATCGAGGAGCCGCCGTAGGACACGAACGGCAGGGGAAGTCCGGTGACCGGCATGATCCCCAGGGTCATCCCGATGTTCTCGAACGCCTGGAACGCGAACCACGCGACGATCCCGGCCGCGACGATCGTGCCGTACAGCTCGGTCGCCTCGCGGGCGATGCGGCAGGCGCGCCACAGGATGACGCCGATGAGCAGGATGATCAGGCCCGCGCCGACGAAGCCGAGTTCCTCCCCCGCGACCGTGAAGACGAAGTCGGTCTGCTGCTCGGGGACGAACTGGCCGGTGGTCTGCGAGCCGTGGAACAGGCCCGCGCCGGTCAGGCCGCCGGAGCCGATGGCGATCCGGGCCTGGTTGGTGTTGTAGCCGACGCCGGCCGGGTCGAGGCTCGGGTTGGCGAAGGCGGCGAAGCGGGCGATCTGGTACTGGTCCAGGATGTGCAGCTGCCAGATCGTGATGCAGCCGATCACGCCGGCGGCGAGCAGGCCGAAGACCCAGCGGTTGGAGGCGCCGGAGGCGAGCAGCACGCCGAGGATGATCGTCACCATGACCAGGACCGTGCCGAGGTCGGGCATGAGAAGCACGATCATGATGGGCACCGCGGCCAGGCCGAGGGACTGCAGGACGGTGCGGTGGTCGGGGTACTTCTTGTCCCCGGCGTCGACCCGGGCCGCCAGTATCATCGCCATGCCCAGGATGATCGTGATCTTCACGAACTCGGCGGGCTGCAGTGAGAAGCCGCCGCCGAAGACGATCCAGTTGCGGCTGCCGTTGATGGTGGCGCCGAGCGGGGTGAGCACCGCGAGGATGCCGAGCAGCGACAGGCCGTAGAGGATCGGTACGGCGTTGCGCAGCTGGCGGTGGCCGACCCAGATGGTGCCGATCATCAGGGCGAGCCCGATGCCGGTGTTCATCAGGTGGCGGACCAGGAAGTAGTACTGGTCGCCCTGGTTGATCTCGGTGCGGTTGCGGGTCGCGGAGTAGACCAGCAGGGAGCCGAGCAGGGACAGGGCGACGGCCGCCAGCAGCATCGGCCAGTCCAGCCGGCGGGCCAGCGAGTCGCGGGCGAAGACCCTGGTCCAGCCGGGGCGGGCCGGCCCGTACCCGGAGACGGAGAAACTGTTGACGCCGGTCATGTGAGCATCCTCCGGCTGCCGCGCCTGCGGGGTTTCCTGCGGGTGGTGCGGTTGCCCGCCGACGGCGAGGCGGTGGTGGCGGCCGGGGTCTGCTGGCCGCCGTTCTGCTGGTCGCCCTGCTGCGAGGCCTGGAAGTCCTTCGCCGGGTCCCTGGAGATCTTCGGGGAGGCGATGGTGCCGTCGGTGCGGACCTTCGGCAGGCCCTGCTGCGGGGTGGGCAGCAGCGCCTTGTTCTTGTCGATGGAGCCGTCGGCCGACACGCCGTAGAGCGCGCTGTAGATGTTGCGGACCGCCTCACCGGAGGCACCGGAACCGGTACCGGCCTGGGCGATGGTCATGATGACCGTGTAGTCCTTGCTGTAGGTGGCCAGCCACGAGGTGGTCTGCTTGCCGTAGACCTCGGCGGTGCCGGTCTTGCCGTGCAGGGCGATCTTGTCCTGGGGCCAGCCGTTGAACTTCCAGGCGGCGGTACCGCGCGTGATGACGCCGGCGAAGGCGTCGTCCATGCCCTTGAGGGTGGCCTGGCTGACGGGCAGCTTGCGGACGACCTTGGGCTTGATCTCCTGGACGGACTTGCCGTCGGCGCTGATGACGGCCTTGCCGATGGTCGGCTGGTACTCGGTGCCGCCGTTGGCGACGGCGCCGTAGATCATGGCCTCCTGGATCGGCGTGACGAGGGTGTCGCCCTGGCCGATGGAGTAGTTGATCTCGTCGCCCTCGCGCATCTTGTTGCCTTCGAGGCAGTTCTCGTACTCGATCCGCTCGACGTAGGAGCCGTCCTTCTTGCCGGACTTGCACCAGGCGTCCTTGTTGGCCTTCCAGTAGTCGAGCTTCCACTGGCGGTCGGGGACCCGGCCGGTGACCTCGTTGGGCAGGTCGACGCCGGTCTCCTTGCCGAGGCCGAACTCGTGGGCGGTCTTGAAGAACCAGTCCTTGGGCTCGCCCTTCTTCGGGTTGATGCCGCCGTCCTTCTTCCACTCGCGGTCGGCGAGGCCGTAGAAGACGGTGTCGCAGGAGACCTCCAGGGCGCGGCCCAGGGAGATGTCGCCGAAGTTCTCGCCCTCGAAGTTCTTGAAGACCTGGCCGCCCACCGAGTAGGAGCTGGTGCAGGGGTAGCCGCCGTCCCAGGCGTACCCGGCCTGGACGGCGGCGGCGGTGGAGACCACCTTGAACGTCGAACCGGGCGCGGCCTGACCCTGTATGGCGCGGTTGAGCAGCGGGTAGTCGGAGTCCTTGCCGGTGAGGGCCTTGTAGTCCTTGGCGGAGATGCCGCCGACCCAGACGTTCGGGTCGTAGTCGGGGGCGGAGGCCATGGCGACGATGCGGCCGGTCTTGGCCTCCATCACGACGACGGCGCCGGAGTCCGCCTTGTAGTTCTCGTGGGTGATGTCGTCGTACTGCTGGCGGGCGGTCTTCATGGCCTTGTCCAGCTCGTACTCGGCGACGCGCTGGACGCGGGAGTCGATGCTGGTGACGAGGTTGGCGCCGGGTTCTGCGGCGTCGGACTTGGCCTTGCCGATGACGCGGCCGAGGTTGTCGACCTCGTAGCGGGTGACGCCGGCCTTGCCGCGCAGTTCCTTGTCGTACTCGCGCTCCAGGCCCGAGCGGCCGACCATGTCGGAGCGCAGGTACGGGGAGGAGGTGTCCTTGGCCTGCTGGATCTCGGCGTCGGTGACCGGGGAGAGGTAGCCGAGGACCTGGGCGGTGTGGGCCTTGCCGGGGGCCGGGTAGCGGCGTACGGCCTCGGGTTCGGCGGTGATGCCGGGGAAGTCCTCGGAGCGTTCGCGGATCTGCAGGGCCTGCTTGGCGGTGGCCTCGTCGGTGATGGGGATCGGCTGGTACGGGGAGCCGTTCCAGCAGGGCTGGGGGGTCTTGGCGTCGCAGAGGCGGACCTTCTGCAGGACCTCCTCGGGTTTCAGGCCGAGGACGCCCGCGAGTTTGGTGAGGACCGCCTTGCCGTCGTCCTTCTGCTTGAGCAGGTCGGTGCGGGAGGCGGAGACGACGAGGCGGGTCTCGTTGTCGGCCAGGGGCACTCCGCGCGCGTCCAGGATCGAGCCGCGCACCGCGGGGTCGACGACCTGCTGGACGTGGTTGCCGGAGGCCTCCTTCTGGTAGGCGGCGCCCTCACGGATCTGCAGGTACCACAGGCGGCCGCCGAGGGTGCCGAGCAGGGACAGGACGAGGATCTGGATGACGACGAGACGGATCTGGACCCGTGGGGTCCGACCGGTCTCGGGAATATTGGTCACTGGGCTGCCTCCCCCTCTCAGCGGTGTGTGTTCGTGTCATATCCGACGGAGCTGTGAACGGCTCCGTCGCCCGACTCCCCCGTGCTCACAGTCGCTTGACCCCCTTGATGCGGCCGACCCGGACGTTGCGGGTGCGGGCCCTGGCCTTCAGGGAGCCGAGGGCGCCGCGCTGGCCGCCGACGCGCAGTCCGGTGCCGGAGGAGATCCAGCCCGAGGAGACGTTCCCGGCCTTGGTGCCGGAGTTGGCCTCCGTGAGGGGGTCGTTGTCGGCGCGGCGGGCCAGCGCCATCACGCCGGGGACGACGAACGGGGCGAGCAGCAGGTCGTAGAGGCCGGCGGTGACGAGGAGGCTGGTCATGCCGACGTGCCGGGCGGCGGTGTCGCCGACGAGGGCGCCGACGCCCGCGTACAGCAGAGTGGAGCCGACGGCGGCGGCGACCACGACGAGCATCGGGCCGGTCGCGGACTTCAGCCGGCCGTTCTCCGGTTTGATCAGGCCCGCGAAGTAGCCGACGACGCACAGCACCAGGGCGTAGCGGCCGGCCGCGTGGTCGGCGGGCGGGGCGAGGTCGGCGAGGAGGCCGGCGCCGAAGCCGACGAGGGCGCCGCCCACATGGCCGTAGACCATGGCGAGGCCGAGGACGGTGAGGAGCATCAGGTCGGGGACGGCGCCGGGCAGGTGCAGGCGGGCGAGGACGCTCACCTGGATCACCAGGGCGACGACGATGAGGGCCGAGGAGAGCAGGATCCGGTTGACGCGCATGGGGATTCAGCTCCTACTGCTGCTGGCCGGTGGTGTCGGACGCGTTGGCGCTCGCGTCCGCGGACGGGGTGACCGTGACGGTCACCGTGGGGGTCGGGGTCGGCTTGGGCTTGGCCGGGAGCACCTCGTCGCGCGGGTCCTTCTTCGGTGCCTCGACGACCACGCCGACGACGTCGAGCTTGGTGAAGGACACGAACGGCGTGACGTACAGGGTGCGGGTGAGGCCGCCGTTGGAGGGGTCGACGCCGGTGACGGTGCCGACCGGGACGCCGGGTACGAAGGGCTTGTCGGCCTGGGAGCCGAAGGTGACGAGCCGGTCGCCCTTCTTCACCTCGGCCTTGCCGTTGAGGAGTTCGACGCGCAGCGGGCGGTCGCCCTGTCCGGAGGCGAAGCCGAGTTCGTCGCTGCCCTCCATGCGGGTGCCGACGGTGAAGTCCGGGTCGTTGGCGAGCAGCACGGTGGAGGCGTCGGGGCCGACGGTGGTGACGCGGCCGACGAGGCCGTCGCCGTTGAGGACGGTCATGTCGCGTGTGATGCCGTCGTTGTAGCCGACGTCGATGGTGATGGTCCAGGAGAAGCCCTGGGCCGACCCTATGGCGATGACCTGGGCGCCCTTGATGCCGTACTGGCCCTCGGCGGCGATGTTGAGCATCTTGTCGAGCTGGCGCAGGCGGCTGCGGTTGCGGTCGTCGCTGCCGAGTTTGGCCTTGAGGGCGGCGTTCTGGTTCTCCAGGCGGGCGAGGCGGTCGTGGCGTTCGCCGGAGTCGCGGATGGCGGAGACGGCGTTGCCCACCGGGTCCACGACCGTCGACATGCCGTTCTCGATCGGGCCGAAGACCGCGGCCGCGGCCTGCCGGGCGCCGTCGACCGGGGAGTTCCGGCCCCCTCGGATGTCCACCGTGATCAGCGCGAACGCGATGGCGATCAGCAGCACCAGGAGCAGCCGGCTCTCTTTCGTGTCCCTCACGTGCGGCGGCCGTGCCTTCCTCAATAGGAACTTGGGGAGCTTGTTGTACGGGGGGTGGGTGAACAGCGCTCGTTTTGTGTCAGCTTATGCCTCTATATCAACGATCCGCCGCACGAGAGGAGATCATCTCGTACGGCGGAATCGAAGAGTTACCTCATCTGCGCGGCTGGGCGTCCAGGACCTGCTGGAGCGCCTCGAATTCCTCGACGCACTTGCCGGAGCCGAGCGCCACGCTGTCCAGCGGGTCCTCGGCGATGTGGATCGGCATGCCGGTCTCCCGGCGCAGCCGCTCGTCCAGACCGCGCAGCAGGGCTCCGCCGCCGGTCAGAACGATTCCCCTGTCCATGATGTCGCCGGACAGCTCCGGCGGGCACTTGTCGAGGGTGGTCTTGACGGCGTCGACGATCGCGTTGACCGGTTCCTCGATCGCCTTGCGGACCTCGGCGGCGGAGATGACGACGGTCTTCGGCAGGCCGGAGACCAGGTCGCGGCCGCGGATCTCGGTGTGTTCGTCGGAGTCGAGTTCGTACGCGGAACCGATCGTGATCTTGATTTGTTCGGCCGTCCGCTCACCGAGGAGGAGGCTGTACTCCTTCTTGATGTGCTGGATGATCGCGTTGTCCAGTTCGTCGCCGGCGACGCGGATGGACTGGGCGGTGACGATGCCGCCGAGCGAGATGACCGCGACCTCCGTGGTGCCGCCGCCGATGTCCACCACCATGTTGCCGGTGGCCTCGTGGACCGGCAGGCCGGAGCCGATGGCGGCGGCCATGGGCTCCTCGATGATGTGCACCTGGCGGGCGCCGGCCTGCGACGACGCCTCGATGACCGCGCGGCGCTCGACACCGGTGATACCGGAGGGCACGCACACGACCACGCGCGGGCGCGCGAGGTAGCGCCGCTTGTGGATCTTCAGGATGAAGTAGCGGAGCATCCGCTCGGTGATCTCGAAGTCGGCGATCACGCCGTCCTTCAGCGGCCGGACGGCGACGATGTTGCCGGGCGTGCGCCCGATCATCTTCTTCGCCTCCGCGCCGACCGCGAGAATTCCACCGGTGTTCGTGTTGATCGCGACGACGGACGGCTCGTTGAGTACGATCCCGCGACCCCTGACGTACACCAGCGTGTTGGCGGTCCCGAGGTCGACAGCCATGTCACGGCCGATGAACGACATTGAGTTCCCCATCAGGATTCGTCTGGCCTTCCTGGGAGCTTTTGAGGGCATTTCAGGTCGGCGAAGTGGGTGCTGTGACGTGAAGGCTTCCATCGTAGACGCGCCTGCACGAACACTGCGCGAGGGTCTTCGCCATTGTCAGCATGTACGGGGCCGCCTCGCTTGTGGAGACGGCCCAACGGGGCCATGCGTTCCCCCGATCGGCACGCATATGCCGAGGGACGGCCGAAATCGTTCGGCCGCCCCAGGTCATGCGGATCGACGGACTGACGCCACATCAGAAAGATCCACGAAAACTCCGTACGGGGCGTACCGGGGCCTCGTGGTGCCGGGGCGCGGCACGCCCTAGGCGCGGCCCGGGAAGAAGATCTTGACCTCGCGTTCGGCGGACTCCTCGGAGTCGGACGCGTGGATCAGGTTCTCACGGACGATCACGCCGAAGTCGCCGCGGATGGAGCCGGGCGCGGCGGCGATCGGGTCGGTGGGGCCGGCGAGGGCGCGGATGCCCTCGATGACCCGCTCGCCCTCGACGATCAGGGCGACGACCGGGCCGGAGGACATGAACTCGACGAGCGGCTCGTAGAACGGCTTGCCGACGTGCTCGCCGTAGTGCTGCTCCAGGGTGGCCCGGTCCAGGGTGCGCAGTTCCAGCGCGGTGATCTGCCAGCCGGCCTTGCGCTCGATACGGCCGATGATCTCGCCGGTCAGGCCGCGACGGACGGCGTCGGGCTTGAGCAGGACGAGGGTGCGCTGGGTCACGAGGGCTCCTTCGGTACTGACGTGTGCGGTGAGGGCAGGCTACAGGGCGGGTCCGGGGACCCGTTACGCAGCGTCAGGTGCGGAGGGGGCCCCGGTCCCCGCGGCGGCCTGCGCCGCGAAGCGGGCCTTGGCCTCGTCGATCTTCCGGCCGTAGTGCACCGAGGCCCACCACAGACCCGCGAAGACCGCGCCCAGGAAGTACATCGTCGGGACGAAGACCCCGGAGGCGATCAGGGCGAGCTGCAGGGCCCAGCCGAGAGCGACGCCGCCCGGGCGGGTGATCACCCCGCACAGGGCCACGCACAGGGCCATCGCGACCCCGCTGACCAGCCACACCGTGGCGGCGGACAGGCCGGGGTCCTTCATGGCGACCAGGGCGGCGAAGCCGATCACGAAGAACTCGCCGATCAGCGTGGACGAACACAGCGTGCGCATGGTCAGCCCCTCCCGAGGAGCAGTCGGGCCTCGCCCACGGTGATGACGGAGCCGGTGACCAGCACCCCGCCGCCGGCGAACTCGCCCTCCTCCTCGGCCAGCGTGATCGCGGCCTCCAGGGCGTCCGGCAGCCGCGGTTCGACCTGGACGCGGTCCTCGCCGAAGACGTCGACGGCGATCGCGGCCAGTTCGTCCGCGTCCATCGCGCGGTGACTGGTGTTCTGGGTGATCACGACCTCGGCGAAGACCGGCTCGAACGCCTCCAGCAGGCCCCGGACGTTCTTGTCGGCGCTGGCCCCGACCACGCCGATCAGCCGGCTGAAGTCGAAGGCCTCGCCGACGGCCTCGGCGGTGGCGCGGGCGCCGGCCGGGTTGTGGGCGGCGTCCAGGACGACGGTGGGAGAACGTCGTACGACTTCGAGGCGGCCCGGCGAGGAGACCCCGGCGAACGCCTTGCGGACCGTGTCGATGTCGAGGGGCTCGGGGCGCTGGGAGCCGACCCCGAAGAACGCCTCGACGGCGGCGAGCGCGACGGACGCGTTGTGGGCCTGGTAGGGGCCGTGCAGCGGGAGGTAGACCCCGCTGTACTCGCCGCCCAGGCCGCGCAGGGTGAGCAGCTGGCCGCCGACGGCGATCTGGCGGGCGACGACGCCGAACTCCAGGCCTTCGCGGGCCACGGTCGCGTCCACCTCGACGGCCTTCTTCAGCAGCACCTGGGCCGCGTCCACCGGCTGCTGGGCCAGGATGACCGTCGCGTCCTGCTTGATGATCCCGGCCTTCTCGGCGGCGATCTCCGCGGTGGTGCCGCCGAGCCGGTCGGTGTGGTCGAGGTCGATGGGGGTGACCACGGCGACGTCGCCGTCGATGACGTTCGTGGCGTCCCAGGAGCCGCCCATGCCGACCTCGACGACCGCGACGTCCACGGGGGCGTCCGCGAACGCCGCGTACGCCATGCCGGTGAGCACCTCGAAGAAGGACAGCCGGTAGTCCTGCTGGGAGTCGACCAGGTCGAGGTAGGGCTTGATGTCCTGGAACGTCTCGATGAACCGCTCGGCGGAGACCGGGGCGCCGTCGAGGCTGATGCGCTCGGTGATCGACTGGACGTGCGGGCTGGTGTAGCGGCCGGTGCGCAGTTCGAAGGCGCCGAGCAGGGCCTCGATCATGCGGGCGGTGGAGGTCTTGCCGTTGGTGCCGGTGATGTGGATCGAGGGGTACGAGCGCTGCGGCTCGCCCAGCACGTCCATGAGGGCGGCGATACGGGCGACCGAGGGCTCCAGCTTGGTCTCGCCCCAGCGGGTGGCGAGCTCCGCCTCCACCTCGCGCAGGGCACGGTCGACCTCGGGGTCCTCGGGGCGGGCCGGGACGTCGGGCTGCTGCGGACCGCCCTGGGTACGCAGGGTCCGGCTGCCGGCCTCGATCACCGCGAGATCGGGGTCGCGGTCCGTCTCGGCCGAGATGATCTCGTCGAAGTCGTCGAAACTCTCGTTGGGGTCGCGCGGGGGCAGATCACTCACGCAACCAGTCTACGGAGCCCCCCGCCCCCACGTACGCGCGGTCACGCCGACGACTGCGCATGGAGCCGCCTTTCCGGCGCGGGCCGGGCGGAGCCGACGGGGAGCAGCGCCGGCGGCCGGCGTCGGGGACGGTTCGCCGGCCGCGGGGGCTGTCTCCCCGGCGTGGGCCACCGGCTGCCCGGTGCGGCGCGCGCGGAGCCGACGGGGAGCAGCGCCGGCGGACGGCGTCGGGGACGGTTCACGACCGCCCGCGGGGGTCTGCCGGTCGGGGGGCGGGGACGGGCGATGCGTACCCGGCGGCGCGGGCCCCGGGTGCCCCGGCGCGGGCGGGCCGGTCGGCCGCTGCGGGACGGGGAAGGCGCCAGGGCGGACGGCGTCGGACGACCGGGGGTGACTTCCTCGACGCCCGCGCAGGGATGCCGGGTGGCCGTGTGGCTGGGCGGCGGGGCTGGGCCGGGGAGCGGGCACGGGCGGTGTGCTCGGCGCCTGCGGGAGGGGGCGCCAGGTGGCGTCATGGTCGGTGGACGGGGGGGCGACGCGGGCGCAGGCGGGTGCCCCGCTCTCCTGGTGGAGGGCGGGGCGCCCGTCGGGGGGTTGGGGGTCAGGCCTCGGGGAGGCGGTTCAGTTGGGTCTGGAGGCGGGTGATGTCCTCCTCCGCCTTGGCGAGGCGGCCGCGGATCTTGTCCACCACGTTGTCCGGGGCCTTCGCCAGGAACGCCTCGTTGCCGAGCTTGGCCGTCGCCTGTGCCTTCTCCTTCTCGGCCGCCGCGAGGTCCTTCGCCAGGCGCTTGCGCTCGGCGGCGACGTCGATGGTGCCGGACAGGTCCAGGGCGACCTCGGCGCCGGCGACCGGCAGGGTGGCGGTGGCGGTGAAAGCGTCGCCCTCCGGCTGGAGGCGCAGCAGCTGGCGGATCGCGGCCTCGTGCGGGGCCAGCGCCGTGCCGTCCAGGGTGAGGCGCGCCGGGACCCGCTGGCCGGGCTGGAGGCCCTGGTCGGCGCGGAAGCGGCGGACCTCGGTGATGACGGACTGGAGGGTTTCGATCTCGCGTTCGGCGGCCTGGTCCCGGAAGCCCGAGTCCTTCGGCCAGTCGGCGATCACGACGGACTCGCCGCCGGTCAGCGTGGTCCACAGGGTGTCCGTGACGAACGGGACGACCGGGTGGAGCAGCTTGAGCGTGACGTCGAGGACCTCGCCGAGGACGCGCTGGGAGACCTCGGCGCCCCGGCCGCCCGCCTGGAAGGTGGTCTTGGACAGCTCGACGTACCAGTCGAAGACCTCGTCCCACGCGAAGTGGAAGAGGGAGTCGGACAGCTTCGCGAACTGGAAGTCGTCGTAGAACGCGTCGACTTCCGCGACCGTCTCGTTCAGGCGGGAGAGGATCCAGCGGTCGGTCGCCGACATCTCGGCGGCGTCCGGGAGCGGACCCTCGACGGTCGCGCCGTTCATCAGCGCGAACCGGGTCGCGTTCCAGATCTTGTTGGCGAAGTTGCGGGACGCCTGGACCCAGTCCTCGCCGATCGGGACGTCGGTGCCGGGGTTGGCACCGCGGGCCAGGGTGAAGCGGACGGCGTCGGAGCCGTACTTGTCCATCCAGTCCAGCGGGTCGACGACGTTGCCGAAGGACTTCGACATCTTCTTGCCGCGCTCGTCACGGACCAGGCCGGTCAGCGCGATGGTGCGGAAGGGGACCTCGCCGTCCATGGCGTAGAGGCCGAACATCATCATCCGGGCGACCCAGAAGAAGATGATGTCGTGGCCGGTGAGCAGGACGTCGGTCGGGTAGAACTTCCGCAGGTCGGCGGTCTGTTCGGGCCAGCCGAGGGTGGAGAACGGCCACAGGCCGGAGGAGAACCAGGTGTCGAGGACGTCGGTGTCCTGCGTCCAGCCCTCACCGGTGGGCGGCTGCTCGTCGGGGCCGACGCAGACGACCTCGCCGTCCGGGCCGTACCAGACGGGGATGCGGTGGCCCCACCACAGCTGGCGCGAGATGCACCAGTCGTGCATGTTGTCGACCCAGTCGAAGTACCGCTTCGACATGTCCTCGGGGTGGATCTTGACCCGGCCGTCGCGGACCGCGTCGCCCGCGGCCTGCGCGAGCGGGCCGACCTTGACCCACCACTGCATGGACAGGCGCGGCTCGATGGTGGTCTTGCAGCGCGAGCAGTGGCCGACGGAGTGGACGTAGGGACGCTTCTCGGCGACGATCCGGCCCTGCGAGCGCAGGGCGCCGACGATCGCGGAGCGCGCCTCGAAGCGGTCCAGGCCCTGGAAGGGGCCGTGGGCCGTGATGACGGCGCGCTCGTCCATCACGGTGATGGCCTCCAGGCCGTGACGCTGGCCGATCGCGAAGTCGTTCGGGTCGTGGGCCGGGGTGACCTTGACGGCGCCGGTGCCGAACTCCGGGTCGACGTGCGTGTCCGCGACGACCGGGATGGTGCGGTCGGTCAGCGGGAGCTTGATGCGCTTGCCGACGAGGTGGCGGTACCGCTCGTCGTCGGGGTGGACGGCGACGGCCGTGTCACCGAGCATCGTCTCCGCGCGGGTGGTGGCGACGACCAGCGTCTCCTCGCCTTCGCCGTACTTGATGGAGACCAGCTCGCCGTCGTCCTCCTGGTACTCCACCTCGATGTCCGAGATGGCCGTCAGACAGCGCGGGCACCAGTTGATGATGCGCTCGGCGCGGTAGATCAGCTCGTCGTCGTAGAGCTTCTTGAAGATGGTCTGGACGGCCTTGGACAGCCCCTCGTCCATGGTGAAGCGCTCGCGGTCCCAGTCGACGCCGTCGCCGAGCCGGCGCATCTGGCCGAGGATCTTGCCGCCGTACTCTTCCTTCCACTGCCAGACCCGCTCGACGAACTCCTCGCGGCCCAGGTCGTGGCGGGACTTGCCCTCCTCGGCGAGCTGCTGCTCGACCTTGTTCTGGGTGGCGATGCCGGCGTGGTCCATGCCCGGCAGCCACAGCGCCTCGAAGCCCTGCATGCGCTTGCGGCGGGTCAGCGCGTCCATCAGCGTGTGCTGGAAGGCGTGGCCCAGGTGCAGTGAGCCGGTGACGTTCGGCGGGGGGATGACGATGGTGTACGCGGGCTTGTCGCTCTTGGCGTCGGCCGCGAAGTAACCGCGCTCCACCCAGCGCTCGTACAGCGTCCGCTCTACATCGGCCGGCGCGTACTGGGTCGGCAGTTCGGTGCTGGGCGCGGTGGGCTGCTGCTGAGCGTTGTCGGTCACGGGCTCAGTTTAGAGGTGTCCCGGGCGTGTCCCGAAACGCGTTTGTTCTGTAACGGCGAAGACCCCCGCGCCATGGGTCCCCTGTGACTGCGCCAGGATGTCAGGAACACATGAGCATCTGGAGGGGAACCCAGAGATGAGCTACAACCAGCCGGGCCCGTACGGGGGGCCGCCGCCTCAGCAGCCGGGACCGTACGGGCAGCAGCCGGGTCCGTACGGCTCGCCGCCGCAGGCGCCCCAGCCCGGCTACGGCTACCCCCAGCAGGCGCCGCCGGCCCAGCCCGGGCCCTACGGGCAGCAGCCCGCGCAACAGCCGGGGTACGGCTACCCGCAGCAGCAGGGCGTTCCCCCGCAGCAGAACCCGTACGGTCAGCAGCCGCCGCCCTACGGTCAGCCCCCGTACGGCCAGCCGCCCTACGGCGCTCCGCAGCCGCCGGCTCCGGGGGGCGGGAAGAAGAAGACGGGCCTGGTCATCGGGGCGGTGGCGGTGGTGGCCGCCGTCGCGGTGGGCGCGTACTTCGTGCTCGCGGGCGGCGGGAGCGGGCTGAAGGACGACGGGCCGCACAAGCTCACCGCGCCGGCCTCCCTGCTGTCCGCCAAGTACCAGCGGGTGGGTGACTCCAGCGAGGAGAAGACGAGTTCGAGCGACGCGAAGGACCTCGCCCAGGCCGGTGTCACCGACGCCACCTCGGTCAACGCGATCTACTCGACCGTCGACCTGCAGTCCCTGAAGCTCACCGATCCGACGGACGTGGCGAAGGCGCAGACCGCCGAGAACGTCACCCTGTTCGGGCTGTACGGCACGGTGAAGGACCCGCAGACGGCGCTCGACACCACCTTCGCGAACATGAAGAAGGACGGTTCCTCGTCCGACGGCGTGCAGTTCGTCGGCGACGCGCAGTCCGTGTCCCCGGCCGGCCTGGACGGCGCGGTGATGAAGTGCCAGCAGGCGAAGGGCAAGAACCAGCTCACCGGCAAGGTCCAGACGGCGTACCTGTGCATCTGGGCGGACTACAGCACCATCGGCATCGTGGAGCCGACGGCGGCGGTGAAGTCGTACAGCGTCGACGAGTCGGCGAAGATCGCCGCCGACGTGCGGGGTGAGGTGCGCGTCGCCAGGTAGGCGGGCGGAGGAGGACGAAAGCGCCGGGCACCTCCGAGGAGGGCCCGGCGCTTCCGTGTGCTTGTGTGTCGAGCGCGGTCACGCCGACTTCTGCTCGCCCGACCCCCGGCCGCGGGCGTCGCGGGGGATCAGGGTCGGGTTGACGTTGGAGTGGACGACGTCGGCCGTGATGACGACGCGGGCCACGTCCTTGCGGGACGGCACCTCGTACATCACCGACATCAGGACCTCCTCCATGATGGCGCGCAGGCCGCGGGCGCCGGTCTGGCGGAGGATGGCCTGGTCGGCGATGGCCTCCAGGGCCTCGCGCTCGAAGTCCAGTTCCACGCCGTCGAGTTCGAACAGGCGCTGGTACTGCTTGACCAGCGCGTTGCGCGGCTCGACGAGGATCTGGAGGAGGGCTTCCCGGTCCAGGTTGTGGACGCTGGTGATGACGGGGAGGCGGCCGATGAACTCGGGGATCATGCCGAACTTGACCAGGTCCTCGGGCATGACGTCCTCGAACTGGTCCTTGGCCTCCAGCTCCCGCTTGGAGCGGATGGTGGCGCCGAAGCCGATGCCCTTGGCGCCCGCCCGGGACTCGATGATCTTCTCCAGTCCGGCGAACGCGCCGCCCACGATGAACAGCACGTTCGTCGTGTCGATCTGGATGAACTCCTGGTGCGGGTGCTTGCGGCCGCCCTGCGGCGGCACGGAGGCCGTGGTGCCTTCGAGGATCTTCAGCAGGGCCTGCTGGACGCCCTCGCCGGAGACGTCCCGGGTGATCGACGGGTTTTCGCTCTTCCGGGCGACCTTGTCGATCTCGTCGATGTAGATGATCCCGGTCTCGGCCTTCTTGACGTCGTAGTCGGCGGCCTGGATCAGCTTGAGGAGGATGTTCTCGACGTCCTCGCCCACGTAGCCGGCCTCCGTCAGCGCGGTGGCGTCGGCGATCGCGAACGGGACGTTCAGCATGCGGGCCAGGGTCTGCGCCAGGAGGGTCTTGCCGGAGCCCGTGGGGCCCAGCAGCAGGATGTTGGACTTCGCCAACTCGATGGCGTCGTCACGGCCTTGGGCGCCGCCGTTCTCCCCTGCCTGGACGCGCTTGTAGTGGTTGTACACCGCGACCGAGAGGGCCTTCTTGGCGGGCTCCTGGCCCACCACGTAGCCCTCCAGGAACTCGTAGATCTCGCGGGGCTTGGGGAGTTCCTCCCAGCGCACCTCGCTCGTCTCGGCGAGCTCCTCCTCGATGATCTCGTTGCAGAGATCGATGCACTCGTCGCAGATGTACACACCGGGCCCTGCGATGAGCTTCTTGACCTGCTTCTGGCTCTTGCCGCAGAACGAGCACTTGAGCAGATCGCCGCCGTCACCGATGCGTGCCACGGTGTGCTTCCCCTTCGCCTGGGAGACGCCTGGACTCTGTCGAATCCAGCGGCTCCTGGTGCTGCCTTATGTCGACGGTACCTTGCCGGGCCCCCCGTACGGGCCCCCCTTGGCACGGTTCACTGTGACGTGCGCCTTGCCGGGCACGTGGTCAAACCGTGCCAAGGGCGGCAGAGAATACATCCTCTGTCAGCGGCCTCGGTCAGCGGACGGACGAGTTGTTCATCTTCCGGGTGGAGATGATCTGGTCCACGATGCCGTACTCGAGCGCTTCCTCGGCCGTGAGGATCTTGTCGCGCTCGATGTCCTCGCGGACCTGCTCGATCGGCCGGTTGGAGTGCTTGGCCAGCATGTCCTCCAGCTGGTCGCGCATCCGCGTGAACTCGTTGGCGATGATCTCCAGGTCGGAGAGCTGGCCCCGGCCGGTGGAGCCGGCCGGCTGGTGGATCAGCACCCGGGAGTTCGGCAGCGCCATGCGCTTGCCGGGCGTGCCGGCGGCCAGCAGGATGGCCGCGGCGGAGGCCGCCTGGCCCATGCAGACCGTCTGGATGTCGGGCTTCACGAACTGCATCGTGTCGTAGATCGCCGTGAGGGCGGTCATGTCGCCGCCCGGGCTGTTGATGTAGATCGAGATGTCCCGGTCGGGGTCCATCGACTCCAGGCACAGCAGCTGCGCCATGACGTCGTTGGCGGAGGCGTCGTCGATCTGGACGCCGAGGAAGATCACGCGCTCCTCGAAGAGCTTCGCGTACGGGTCGTACTCGCGGATGCCCTGGGAGGTGCGCTCGACGAAGCGCGGGATGACGTAGCGGGCGTCGGGCCGGGGCCCGTCGTAGCGGGCGTCAGCGGCGCCGGGGAAGTTGCTCATGAGGGTGTTCACCGTCCTGGTGGCGTTCGGGGGGCTGGAGTCGCGGAGCGTGGCGTGGCCGGGCCTGGTCTCAGGCGCCGGTGCCACCGCCTCCCGGAACACCGGAGGCATGCGTGATGATCCCGTCGATGAGACCGTACTCCTTGGCCTCTTCCGGGGTGAACCAGCGGTCGCGGTCGGCGTCGCGGAGGATCGTCTCGATCGACTGGCCGGAGTGCAGCGCGGTCAGCTCCGTCATGGTCTTCTTGGTGCGCAGCAGGTACTGGGCCTGGATCTTGATGTCCGAGACCGTACCGCCGAGGCCCGCGGAGCCCTGGTGCATCATGATGTCCGTGTGCGGCAGGGCGAAGCGCTTGCCGGCGGTGCCGCCGGTGAGCAGGAACTGGCCCATCGAGGCCGCCATGCCCATGCCGATGGTCACCACGTCGTTCGGGATGAACTGCATGGTGTCGTAGATCGCCATGCCGGCCGTCACCGAGCCGCCGGGGCTGTTGATGTAGAGGAAGATGTCCTTGTCGGGGTCGGCCGCAAGGAGCAGCAGCTGCGCGGTGATCTTGTTGGCGATGTCGTCGTCGACCTGCTGGCCGAGGAAGATGATCCGCTCGCCGAGCAGCCGGTTGTAGACCTGGTCGCCGAGGCCACCACCGATGGAAGGCTCGCCGGCGGCGGAGGGCATCAGATTCGTCACGTATCCACCTGCTCGTCTTACGACGGCGCCGGGCCGTCTCACGTTTCCGTAGCCGGGGGCTTGGCTGCCCTCGTACTCATGGACCCTAACGCGATGGTCCCTTCGGGGAATCCCGGTAAGAGGGCTGTTCGCCGGGGGCGTAGCGGCTACGGCGGCGGGCCGGTCGCCACGCGCCGTGGTTGTGGGGCGCCTGGGCGCGTGCGCGTGCGCCGTGGCTCGTCGCGCGGTTCCGCGCGCCCCTCAGGGGCGCGTCGCAGCCCGGGAACGACGGAAGGGCCCCGGGGATGCGCGGTCCCAGGGGCCCCTGTACGCCGTTACGGGCGCCGGAGGGCTCAGCCCTCGGTCTTCTCCTCGCCGGTGGCGTCGGCGGCCTCGGCGGCGGCCTCAGGGGCCTCCGTCGCGGTCTCCGCCTCGTCCTCGTCCTCGTCGTCGAGGTCGACGATCTCGCCGTTGGTGTCCTTCACCGTGGCGGCCTCGACCACGACGGCCAGGGCCTTGCCGCGGGCGACCTCGCCGACCAGGAGCGGGACCTGGCCGCCCTCGACGACGGCCTGGGCGAACTGGTCGGGGGACATGCCGGAGGAGGCCGCACGCCGCATGAGGTGCTCGGTGAGCTCCTCCTGGTTGACGTTGAGGTTCTCCTTCTTGACCAGCTCGTCGAGGACGAACTGGGTCTTGATGCCCTTGACCGCGGCCTCGCGGGTCTCGGTCTCGAACTCCTCGGCGGTCTTGCCCTGGATCTCCAGGTACTTCTCGAGGTCGAGGCCCATCTGGCCGAGCTGGTGGTGCTCCAGGTTGTGCTTGCGGGTGTTGATCTCGTCCTCGAGGAGCTTCTCGGGGACGGGCACCTCGACGAGCTCCAGGAGCTTCTCGAGGACGCGCTCCTGGGCCTGGGTGGCCTGGTCGTACGTCTTCATGTTGGCGAGCCGCTTGCGGCTGTCCGCCTTCAGCTCCTCCAGGGTGTCGAACTCGGAGGCGAGCTGCGCGAACTCGTCGTCCAGCTCGGGCAGTTCACGCGCGGCGACCTGGGTGATCTTTACGGTGACCTCGGCCTCCTTGCCGGCCGCGGAGCCGCCCTTGAGCTCGGAGGTGAAGGTGGCCTCCTCGCCGGCCGACTTGCCCTTGACGGCGTCGTCGATGCCGTCGAGCAGCTCGCCGGAGCCGATGGTGTAGGAGACGCCGTTGGCGATGCCGTCCTCCAGCACCTCGCCGTCGACCTTGGCCTCCAGGTCGATGGTGACGACGTCGCCGTCCTCGGCGGGGCGCTCGACGGGAGAGGTCGAGGCGAAGCGCTCGCGGAGCTGCTCCACGGACTTCTCGACGTCCTCGTCGGTCACCTCGACGGCGTCGACCTCGACCTCGATGCCGGTGTAGTCCGGGATCTCGAGGGCGGGGCGGACGTCGACCTCGGCGGTGAAGTTCAGCGTGTCGCCGTCCTTCAGCTCGGTGATGTCGACGTCGGGCTGGCCCAGGGGGCTCAGCTCGGCCTCGTTGACCGCGTCGGTGTAGAACTTCGGAAGCGCGTCGTTGACGGCCTCCTCCAGGACCGCACCGCGGCCGAACCGCTGGTCGATGACGCGGGCCGGGATCTTGCCCTTGCGGAAGCCCTTCACCGTGACCTGCTGGTTGATCTTCTTGTACGCCGCGTCGAGGCTGTCCTTGAGCTCCTCGAAGGGCACCTCGACAGTGAGCCGAACCCGGGTCGGGTTCAGGGTCTCCACGGCGCTCTTCACGGTTCGGTCTCCTTGTGGCTGACTTCTCGGGTTCTGCCGGGGCCAGAGGGGCCCGGCGGAGTTTCGCCGCCCGGAGGAGTTCGTAGGCCGCCGTCTGGCGGGCCGGGACACACGGGCGCGCAGCTTGCATAGTAACCGCAGCCGCTCAGCGCCCCAAAAGGCGATCAAGACGGACGCCGTCAGGTGGTGGTCGGGGTGGCGGGATTTGAACCCACGGCCTTCCGCTCCCAAAGCGGACGCGCTACCAAGCTGCGCCACACCCCGTTTCGGTGCGACACGTAGGGTACATGCCCGGGCACGCCCGCGTCGGCCGCATTGTGCACCCGGGCCGGGCGCGCGTCCCCGCCGCCCGGCCTGTTGGCCTCGGCACCGGGCGACCCGCTACGATGCCTCCTGTGCCGCGGTCACCGACCTGCGGCGCGTGCTGTGCGGGCGTAGCTCAATGGTAGAGCCCTAGTCTTCCAAACTAGCTACGCGGGTTCGATTCCCGTCGCCCGCTCTGTATGCCGAAGGCCCAGGTGTGAGGGTAGGTCTACCCGCTCCCTGGGCCTTCGGCGTGCCCAGGGAGCGGTCCGTCGCGTGGTTCGTCGCGCGGGATCAGAAGTTGATCGAGTTTATGGTCTGCGCCAGCGAGTCGAGGAAGCGCTGGATGGACGGGGCCATCCCGGTCGAGGCGAGGAAGAAGCCGAAGAGCACGGCGACGATGGCGGGGCCCGCCTTGATGCTGCCCCCTCTCATCAGCACTACCAGGACGATCGCCAACAGCAGCACCACAGACAGTGAAATGGCCACAACTGATCACACCCTCGGTCGGTCCGCTCTCCCGGCCCAGGGGTACGGCCCGCACCCCCGCCAGATCCATCGTGCCACCAACCCGGCCGCACTATGCGGCTCGTGACACAACGTGGACAACAGGCCCCACTCCGACAACCGCTCGCACGGTAATTCGAGGGCCCACCCGCCCTCGGGCGCACGGTAATTGACGGCCTTGGTTTCCATGTCCACACAACCCGTGCGCAGGTAATTCGAATTGTCCTCACAGGCGCGGCAAGGGCGGCGCACAACGGGCCGATATGCGGCATTTCATCAGGATGAAAAGGGACATCACGGATGGAAGTGCGGGATGGAACCGCATAGGGATCGGCGTCAATCCGCTTGCGTCATCCGGCGTTTCGGTGGCAGTGGTCGCGCATAAGCAGTATTCGCTTCGGTGGTTTTACGAAATCGCACAGGCGCCGCTAGGGTGCCTCAGATGTCTGACGCCGCCACGTCCCCCGGCCAGAACCGAACACCCCGCCTCCCGGCCCCGCCGCCGCCCGGCAGACCCCGCGACGCGTTCTTCGACAACGCCAAGTATTTGGCGATCGTGCTGGTCGCGATGGGTCACTCATGGGAGCCGCTGAAGGGCGACAGCCGCGTCCTGGAGGCGATGTACACCGTCGTCTACGCGTTCCACATGCCGGCGTTCATCATCATCTCCGGCTACTTCTCGCGGACCTTCGACATGCGCCCGGACCGGGTGCGGAAGCTGGTCACCGGCGTCGTGGTGCCGTACGTCCTGTTCGAGACGGCCTACTCCCTCTTCCAGCGCTACGTCGGCGGGGCCGCCGACCAGGACATCAGCCTGCTCGACCCCTGGTACCTGACCTGGTTCCTGTGCGCCCTGTTCGTCTGGCGGCTGACCACCCCGATCTGGCGGACCGTCCGCCACCCCCTCCCGCTCGCCTTCGTCGTCGCGATGCTGGCGTCCGTCTCCCCCAGCATCGGTGACGACCTGGACCTCCAGCGGGTGCTGCAGTTCCTGCCCTACTTCGTGCTCGGTCTGTGCCTGCGGCCCGAGCACTTCCGGCTGGTGCGCCGGTGGCCGGTGCGGATCGCCGCGGTGCCGGTGTTCGCCGCCGCGCTGCTGTTCGCGTGGTGGTCGGTGCCGCGCATGAACACCGGCTGGTTCTACCACCGTGACTCGGCGCAGGAACTGGGCGCGCCGTGGTGGTGCGGGCCGGTGATGGTGCTCGCCCTGTTCGGCTGCTCGCTGCTGCTGACCGCCTGCTTCCTCTCCTGGATACCGGGCCGGCGGATGTGGTGCACGGCCCTGGGCGCCGGCACGCTCTACGGCTACCTGCTGCACGGTTTCGTCGTGAAGTACGCCGACCACGAGGGCTGGTTCGACGCGCGGTGGCTGCACGGGCCGCTCGGCGAGATCCTCGTCACCGCGGTCGCCGGGGCGGGGGTGACGCTGCTGTGCACCGGCCCGGTCCGGCGGGTGTTCCGGTTCGCCATGGAGCCGAGGATGGACTGGGCGTTCCGGCGCGACGCGGTGGCGGCGGCCCGGGAGCGGGGGCGTCAGGGTCAGGAGAGCGCGCGGAGCCGGGGCAGCCGGGAGCCGGTCAACGCCTGACGCACACTACGCCGGCAGGCCGAGGAGGGCGCGCATCCGGGCGTACTTCTCCGTCAGCCGTTTCCGGGTGGCCGCGTCCAGTACGGCGAGCCGCCCGGGGTCGGCGTTGTGCGCGAGGTCGGCCTCCTTGACGAGCAGTGCGCCCGGCGTGCCGAGGATGCGGCCGGCGTACGACTCGGGCGGCTCGCCCGCACGCCTGGTGAGGGCGAGTACGACGGCTTTCGTACGGTCGCTCAGCGGCGCGGCCGCCAGCCACTGCTCGGTCAGGGCCTCGTCCTCGACCGAGTCGTGCAGCCAGGCGGCGGCGATCTGGTCGTCGTCCCCGCCGCGGGCCCGTACCCCGTCGGCCACGGCCGCCAGGTGCTCGACGTAGGGACGGCCCGCCTTGTCGGTCTGACCGGCGTGGGCGGCCCGGGCGAGTCTCTCGACCTCGGGGAGGGAGAGGCGGGGCGCGGTCATCTCGCCGCCTCGCGGCAGATCAGCAGCAGGGCCCGGTCGTCGTTCACGTCCTTGGCGACCGCCTCGATCAGGTGCCAGGCCGCGCCGTGGAAGCCGCCGGCGACATAGCGGTCGGCCTCGCCCGTCAGTCGGTCGATGCCCTCCACGATGTCCCGGTCGGACGTCTCCACCAGGCCGTCCGTGAAGAGCATCAGGACGTCTCCGGGGCGCAGGGAGCCCTTGACGGAGTCGAACTGGGCGCCGTCGTACACGCCGAGGAGCGGGCCCTCCGCGGCCTTCTCCTCCCAGCGGCCGCTGCCCGCGCTGAGCTGGAGGCCCGGCGGGTGGCCCGCGGAGTACAGCTCGTAGTCACCGGAGTCGAGGTCGAGGACCAGGTGGATGGAGGTCGCGAAGCCTTCGTCCCAGTCCTGGCGGAGCAGGTAGCCGTTGGCGGCCGGGAGGAAGGCGTGCGGGGGCAGGGAGCCCAGCAGGCCGCCGAACGCCCCGGAGAGCAGCAGCGCCCGGGACGCGGCGTCCATGCCCTTGCCGGAGACGTCCGTGAGGACGACCTCCATGGTGCGGCCGTTGTTCGTACGGGCCGCGACCACGAAGTCACCGGAGAAGGACTGCCCGCCGGCCGGCCGCAGGGCCATCTCGCGGTGCCAGCCCGGCGGCAGCTTCGGCAGCTTGCTCTGCACCCGGATGCGTTCGCGCAGGTCGAAGAGCATGGTGCCGCCGCGCCGCCAGGGCACGCCGACGCGGCTGCGGAACTGTGCGGTGAGCAGTCCGAAGAAACCGCAGGCGGCCACGGTCAGGACCACTCCGGGAGTGACCCGCGAGGGACCCTCCGTGTAGGGGCCCAGCCGTACCGACTCCACGATCAGGGCCGTCGCCGCGGCCGCGTACAGGCCGAGCAGGCTCGCCGGGCGCAGCAGCAGGCCGCCCGCGACGATCGGCAGGACCAGCGTGGCCGGGGAGAACCACACGGAGTTGGCGAGGGTCATGGCCGCGAGGACGGGGATGGTCAGGAGCAGTCCGGCGAGGGCGATCCAGTCGGAGCCGTCGCCGCGGAAGTAGTCCACGGCGCTTCTGCGCACGCCGACGCGGGCCCGGTGCCACTGCATCTTCCACCGGGCCGTCAGCGTCTCGGCCTTCCCGCGCCGCTCTCCGTCTGCTGCCATCAGTTCGGGACCCTATCCATCGGACCAGCTGCTTGGCACGGGAGGTCCCACTTGTCCCCCGTCCGAGACTCAACTTCAGGTGCGACTTCACAGTGAACTTCACCGGAAGGCCTCGCGTCGCCGTCCGGGAGAAATTCGCTGGCTCGTCCTGCAATGCCCTGGTAGGCATGACGCATGACGACCGAACGCCCGACCGACGTGAAAGTCCTGCGTAGCGAGGAGTTCGACGGGTGGTGGGACCACCTGGTGCGGGCCTTCGGGGCGGGTCCGGCCTCGGTCGGGGAACGCGAGCTGGACCGGTCCCTCACCGAGACCGAGCGGGCGCTGGCCGTGTGGGACGGGGCCGAACTCGTCGGTACGACCGCGGCGTTCCGCTTCCGCATGACCGTGCCGGGCGGTGCCGTGCTGCCCGCCGCGGGCGTCACCATGGTGAGCGTGTCCGCGACGCACCGGCGGCGCGGGGTGCTGACGTCGATGATGCGGCGCCAGCTGGACGACGTGCGGGAGTGGGGCGAGCCGCTCGCCGCGCTCACCGCCTCCGAGCCGGCGATCTACGGCCGCTTCGGGTACGGCGCCGCGACCCACCAGCTGCTCGCCGACATCGACACGAGCCGGGTGACGCTGGACGTGCCGGCCGGCACCGACGCCGTACGGCTGCGGTACGCCGGGCCGGCCGAGGCGCTCGCCGAGTGCGAGGCGGTGTACGCGCGCACCGTGCCGCTGCGCCCCGGGATGCTGGTCCGGCAGCCCGGCTGGGAGCAGGTGGGGCTGCTGGACCCGGAGAGCGAGCGGGACGGGGCGTCGGCGCTGCAGTGCGTGGTCGCCGAGCGGGACGGGGAGGTCACCGGGTTCGCCCGGTTCCGTACGAAGCTGGGCTGGGGGGCGGGCGGGCACGACGGCACGGTGACGCTGGAGGAGCTGGCCGCCCTCGATCCGGCGACCGACGCGGCGCTGTGGCGGTTCCTGTTCGGCATCGACCTGATGACGACGCTGGTGGTGCGCAGGCGGCCGGTCGACGACGCCTGGCAGTACCTGGTCTCCGACATCCGGCGCTGCCGTACGCGGCTGCGGGACATGGGGTACGTGCGGCTCGTCGACGTCGGCGCGGCGCTCACGGCGCGTACGTACCAGGCCCCGGTGGACGTGGTGCTGGAGGTGGCCGACGCCTTCTGCCCCTGGAACGCGGGGCGTTGGCGGCTCACCGGGGACGCCAAGGGCGCGTCCTGCGAACGTACGTCCGACGCGGCCGACCTCGCGTTGTCCGTGCGGGAGTTGGGGACGGTGTACCTCGGCGGGGTCTCCCTGCTGTCGCTGGCGCGGGCCGGGCGGGTGCGGGAGCTGCGGCCGGGGGTGCTGGCGGAGGCGTCGGTGGCGTTCGGGTCGCCGGTGCCGCCGTGGCTGCCGCACGGTTTCTGACACGCGGTCGCCCGGGGGGCGGCGGTCAGCTCCGCTGGCAGCCGGGGCACCAGAAGAGGTTGCGGGACGCGAGGTCGGCGGTGCGGATCTCGGTGCCGCAGAGGTGGCAGGGCAGGGTGGCCCGGCGGTAGACGTACACCTCTCCGCCGTGGTCGTCGACGCGCGGCGGGCGGCCCATCGCCTCCGGGGTGTGCTCGGGCCGGACGGTGTCGATCCGGTTGTTGCGGACCCCCTCGTGCATGAGGGCGACGAGGTCGGCCCAGACGGCGTCCCACTCCGCCGGGGTGATGTCCCGGCCGGCGCGGTAGGGGTCGATGCGCTGCCGGAACAGCACCTCGGCGCGGTAGACGTTGCCGACGCCCGCGACGACCTTCTGGTCCATGAGCAGCGCGGCGACGGTGGTGCGGCTGCGGGAGATCCGCCGGTAGGCGAGGCCCGGGTCGGCGTCGTCGCGGAGCGGGTCGGGGCCGAGCCGGGCGTGTACGGCCGCCTTCTCCGCGTCGTTGATCAGGGCGCAGGTGGTGGGGCCGCGCAGGTCGACGTAGGAGGTGGCGTCGGTGAGGCGCAGCCGGACCGTGTCGGCGGCCGGGGGCGCGGGGACGGGGCCGAAGGTGACCTTGCCGAAGAGGCCGAGGTGGATGTGCACCCAGTCGCTGTCGCGGAAGCCGAGGAAGAGGTGCTTGCCGTGCGCCTCGGTACGGGCGAGGGGGGCGCCGTCGACGAGGCTCGCGGCGTCGGAGAACTTGCCCTGCGGGCTGCTGGCGCGGACGGGGCCGGTGAGACGGCCGTAGTCCAGCGCCAGCCGGTGAATCGTGTGCCCTTCTGGCACGAGCCGGGTTTCCTTTCCGCCCACCTGCTGACTCGATCGACCGAGGAGCGAGGAGCGAGGGGGCCGGTGGACGGGGGGCCGCTGACCCGAGGTCAGCGGGCCGGCGGATCGGTGGGCCGGGGCCCGGGGTTCGCAGGCCCGGGGGCCGAGGGCCCGGTGGCCCGCAGGCCAGGTGGGCCGGTGGGCCAGGGGCCGGGGTTCGCAGGCCCGGGGGGGGCCGAGGGCCCCGTGGCCCGCAGGCCAGGTGGGCCGGTGGGCCAGGGGCCGCAGGCCCGGTGGGCCCGAGGCCCGGTGACCCGGAGGTCCGCAGGCCCTGAGGGCCGAGGGCCCGGTGGCCCGGAGGTCCGAGGTGCGCAGGCCCGGTGACCCGGGACCCACCGCCCAGTAGGCCGGGGGCCCGCAGGCCCAGTGGCCCGCAGGCCCGGTGACCCGCGGGCCCGGTGACCCGCGGGCCCGGGAATCGAAGGCCCGGGGTCCGCAGGCCCAGTGGCCCGCAGGCCCGGGGTCCGCGGGCCCCGGTGGCCCCGGGGTCCTTGGGGCCGAGGGCCGGTGACCCAGGATGTGCAGGCCCGGCGGGCCAGGGTCCGCGGCCCGGCCGGGGCCGGCCCGGGGGTTAGGGGGGGGGGGGGGGGGGGGGCAAGGGGGGGAGGGGGGCCGGGATTTAGTAAAACAACCCCAAAAA
>NZ_JBFACN010000014.1:0-260454 GCF_040640875.1 Streptomyces sp. NPDC021562 | reverse complement strand
AACTCGTACCACGAGCCGAACAGGGCCCGTTCGCGCTCGACGAGCAGCGGCAGCGGCTCGGAGGCGGTCACCAGCTCCCGCAGCGGGAAGCGGGCGAGGATCTCGTCCACCTCGGGAGCCAGCGCGTTCGCCAGCCGGGTGTGCAGGGGCAGCGAGTCGTCGCCCAGGGCTCGGGCCGCCGCCAGCACCCGCTCGCGCTTCGGGCCCTCGGGGACCCCGGCGGCCGCCCGCTCGTAGAGCTCGGCGCCCTCCTCCAGGACCAGGCCGGTGTCGACGCCCGCCGGGATCTTGATCCGGGCGTGCCGCCGCCAGGTGCGCAGCGGGGCGCTCCAGGCCTCCACGTAATACGTCCAACGGCCCGTGGCGTCCGGGGTGACCTCGGCGCCCCAGCGGTCCGTGCCGGGCACCAGCTCGCGCATCGGCGTCCAGGGGCCCGGGCGGCCCTCCGGGTCGCACAGCACCACATTGGCGCCGACGGCGTCGTGTCCCTCACGGAACACCGTGGCGGTGACCGGGAACGTCTCGCCGGGAACCGCCTTCGCCGGACGCCCGCCGCACTCCGGGGCCGGCCGGACGTCACGCACCGGAACACGGCCGATGGTCTCGGTCGCCTTCATGGGTCTCACCTCCGCCGTGCGCGGAGCCGGGCCCGTGGCCCGGCTCCGCGATCCGTAGTGCGCCGGAAGACAGGCGTCTTCCCGCGGTCCGTCCGTGGGATCACTGCCTCGCGGAACGCCGGTCCGACGGCGGCCCGCGCCGGACCTGCCCGCTCAGCTGGGGCCGTCCGCTCTGTTCCCGCAAATAGGTGACGAGGCTGGTGCGCAGATAGCGCTCGGCCGCGTCCACCGCCTCCCGGGCGCAGCGCTTGCCCATCAGCACGCACAGCGTGTAGCCCGAGTCCTCGAAGGTGGACCGCACCTCGCGGTCGTGCGGCGAGGCGAGCATCACTCGCTCCCACGCCCGGTAGCGCCGCAGCTGCCGGGCCACCTCGGCCTTCGCGGGTAGCAGCATGGCCGTGTCGTTCCTTCCGACGCTCTCGAATGGGCACGTGTCCCCGAGGGTCGGGGGAGCGTCCGGGCACGGAGGGGCACGGAGCCGTTACGGCGAATCGAGGCTTTCACTCATGGTGCACGCATCATGACGGAGCGTCTTGTTGGATCTTCAACCACACCCCATGGCTCCCCCGGCGGCTCTCGTGTTGCACGAATGGCGTAGCGCCCGCACTGTGGATGGTGACTCAGAAGCGAACAGTGCTCACGCTGTGCGTACGGAACGGTTTCCGGACAGTGAGCGCGAGCCCGACGCCGGTGAGGAGCAAGCGACAATGAAGACCGCAGTGCCCTGCTACTACCACCTCGACGTCGAGGTCAGCCAGGAACGGGTGGGACAGGTCGGCCGCATCCTGGCCGCCCATCTCCGCTACTGGGACCTCGACAACCTCGTGGACCCCGTCTGCCGCGGTGCCGAACTGCTGCTGACCGCCATCGACCGGCACGCGACCGACAAGCACACGTCCATCGAGATGTGGTGGAACGGGCAGCACCTCATCACCGCCATCGGTGACGACGACCGCGACCTGCGCCCCGACCAGGACCTGCGGTCCTGCCTGGCGCATCTCGCCGCCACCAGCGACGGCTGGGGCTGCTGTGCCTCGGAGACCGGCAGCAAGATCATCTGGTTCTCGCAGCGCGCCCGGTCCGGCGAGCGCGTCCCGCTGGTCCCGACGGCGCCGGCGCCCAGTCTGCGCCGGACGCTCCGGGTGCCCCGCAGCCTGCCGGTCGCCCAGTTGGCCGAATCCGCCGAACGCGTCCTGGAGGGCGCCCGGTGACGGCGAGCAAGTCCCGGAAAGGGGTGCCCGTGTGGAGCGGGCACCCCTACCCGTTGGGTGCCTCCTTCGACGGCCAGGGCACCAACTTCGCCCTGTTCAGCGAGGTCGCCGAGCAGGTCGAGCTGGTCCTGGTGAACGACGCGGGCACCCGGACGCCGGTGCCGGTGACCGAGGCCGACGGCTTCGTCTGGCACGCCTACCTGCCCGGCGTCGGACCCGGTCAGCGCTACGGCTACCGGGTCACCGGTCCCTGGGACCCGGACGTCGGGCACCGCTGCAATCCGGCGAAGCTGCTCCTGGACCCGTACGCCAGGGCGGTCGACGGCCAGATCGACAACCACCCGTCCCTGTACGAGCGCACGCCCGGCGGGCCGTCCCCGGCGGACAGCGCCGGGCACTCCATGCTCGGTGTGGTCACCGACCCCTACTTCGACTGGGGCGACGACCGTCCGCCCCGGCGGACGTACTCCGACTCGGTGATCTACGAGGCCCACGTCCGGGGTCTGACCCGCACCCATCCGGACGTACCCGAACGGCTCAGGGGCACGTACGCCGGCCTCGCGCACCCGGCGGTCGTCGAGCACCTGACCTCGCTGGGCGTCACCGCGGTCGAACTGATGCCGGTCCACCAGTTCGTGCAGGACGGCGTGCTGCAGGACCGGGGCCTGTCCAACTACTGGGGCTACAACACCATCGGCTTCTTCGCCCCGCACAACGCCTACGCCGCCTTCGGCAGCCGGGGCCAGCAGGTCAACGAGTTCAAGGCGATGGTCAAGGCGCTGCACGCGGCCGGCCTCGAAGTCATCCTCGACGTGGTCTACAACCACACCGCCGAGGGCAACGAGATGGGGCCCACCCTCTCCTTCCGGGGCATCGACAACGCGTCGTACTACCGCCTGGTCGACGGCGACTGGGCGCATTACTACGACACCACCGGCACCGGGAACAGCCTGCTGATGCGGCACCCCTACGTGCTGCAACTGATCATGGACTCGCTGCGGTACTGGGTGACCGAGATGCACGTCGACGGCTTCCGCTTCGACCTTGCGGCCACCCTGGCGCGGCAGTTCCACGAGGTGGACCGGCTCTCGGCGTTCTTCGACCTGATCCAGCAGGACCCGGTCATCAGCCGGGTCAAGCTGATCGCCGAACCCTGGGACGTCGGGGAGGGCGGCTACCAGGTCGGCAACTTCCCGCCGCTGTGGTCGGAGTGGAACGGCCGCTACCGGGACGCCGTACGGGACTTCTGGCGGGCCGAGCCCGGATCGCTCGGCGAGTTCGCCTCCCGGCTCACCGGCTCCTCCGACCTCTACCAGCACAGCAGGCGCAGACCGCGGGCGAGCGTCAACTTCGTCACCGCGCACGACGGCTTCACCCTGCGCGACCTGGTGTCGTACAACGACAAGCACAACCAGGCCAACGGCGAGGGCAACCGGGACGGCGAGAGCCACAACCGGTCCTGGAACTGCGGTGCCGAAGGGGAGACCACCGACCCGGCCGTCCTCGAACTGAGGGCCCGCCAGCAGCGCAACCTCCTCGCCACCCTGCTGCTCTCGCAGGGCATCCCGATGCTCAGCCACGGCGACGAACTCGGCCGCACCCAGCGCGGCAACAACAACGCCTACTGCCAGGACAACGAGGTCTCCTGGACCGACTGGAACCTGAGCGAGGAACAGCGGGCCCTCACCGACTTCACCCGGCACGTCATCGCGTTGCGCGCCGCCCACCCCGTACTGCGCCGCCGCCGCTTCTTCCGCGGCGAGACCGCCGTGCACCCCGGTCAGCCGCTGCCCGACCTGGTGTGGCTGCTGCCCGACGCCCGCGAGATGACCGACCGGGACTGGCAGCGCCCCGACGCGCACACGGTCGGGGTCTTCCTCAACGGCGACGCCATCGCCGAGCGCGACCCCTACGGGGGACGCCTGGTCGACGACTCGTTCCTGCTGCTCCTCAACGGGCACTGGGAGCCGATCGACTTCCGGCTGCCCGACGACTCCTACGGCGAACGCTGGACCACCCTCATCGACACCGCCGAACCCGACGGCATGCCCGACGAACGCGAACGCAAGGCCGGGACCAGGGTGCCCGTGGCAGCCCGCAGCCTGGTCCTGCTGTCCAGGCCGTCACACAGCGGGGACGGCAAGGGCCGGGGACGGGAGGCCGCCAGGGCCCGCAAGCCCCGCAGGACGGGGGTCAGGGGAGCAGGGGGCGCACGGTCACGGTGAACTGGGCGCCGTCCGGGTCGCGCAGCACCGCCTCCGTGTCCAGTTCCCGCAGGACGCTGCCGCCGTGCTTCTCGGCGGCCCGTGCGCACTCGCCGACGTCGGCCACCGCGAAGTGCACCTGCCAGTGCGGCCGCACCGACGGATCGGGGGCCGCCTCCACGGCCCCCGAGTCGATACGGGCCACGGCGTCGCCCCGGCTGCGCAGCACGACCTCGCCGCCCTCGTACTCGACCTCGCAGCAGCCCGGCTTGTCGGAGGCCCAGCCGAGGACCTCCCCGTAGAAGATCGCCGAGTCGAAGGCGTTGCGGGTGTGCAGCCGGATGAAGGTGGGGGCGGCCCGCCGCCAGGTCTCCCAGTTGGAGACCAGCTCCCCCTCCCAGATACCGAAGACGGCACCGTCCCGGTCGGCGATCAGCGCGGCGCGGCCGGGCGGGAAGGACAGCGGCCCGACCGCCGGCGTGCCCCCGCGCTCCCGGGCCCGCGACACCGCCTCGTCCGCGTCCGGCACGGCGAAGTACGGCGTCCAGGCCACCGCCATCTGCCACATCGAGGCGACCGCGGCGATGCCCGCCACCGGCACCCCGTCCGCCAGGGCGATCCGGAAGTGGTCCCCGAGCCGCACGCTGCGCCATCGCCAGCCGAGCACGGCGCTGTAGAAGTCCTCCGTGGCCCCCAGGTCGCGGCTGGTGAGGCTCACCCAGCAGGGGGCGCCGAACACCGAGTGCGTGGACACGACGTCCCGCTTCTTCTGCGCGGGGCCGGGGGAAGACAGGTCGTTGTTCATGGCACTCGCGTCCTGGGGTCGGGGCCGGCGGGGAACGGGTCTGACACCAGTCTCCAACCGGAAGCGTGCAGAACGCCTGCCGAGTACCCCGGTGGCGTTCGCCCAGTCGGATGACGACGATGGGGGTGTGAGCGAGAGCGAACCGGACCGCATCCTCCACCTCCAGGAAGAGGTCGACCAGCTCAAGGAGGCCGTCTCCTCCCATGCCGTGGTGGACCAGGCCATCGGGATGGTGGTGGCGCTCGGCCGGGTCACACCCGACGAGGGCTGGCAGGTGCTCAAGGAGGTCTCCCAGCACACCAACATCAGACTCCGCAACGTCGCGGACCTGATCCTCCTGTGGGGCCGCACCGGTGACATGCCCGACGAGATCCGCGTCGAGCTGACGGAGGCCCTCGAACGGTACGGCCCGACCCAGATCCCCGGCGCCCCCGCCGCCGAGTGAGCGTCGAGTGAGCGGCGGCTCTCAGCCGCCGTCGGCCAGCAGCTCCTCGCGCAGCCGGTCGAAACAGGCGGTGAGCAGCCGGGACACGTGCATCTGCGAGATGCCCAGCTGCTCGGCGATCCGGCTCTGCGTCATCCCGCGGAAGAACCGCAGGTAGAGAATGACCCGGTCGCGCTCGGGCAGGCCCTGCAGACAGGGCTGCGCCGCGGTCCGGTCCACGATCAGGTCGTAACCGGGGTCCGCCCCGCCCAGGGTGTCACCGAGCACGTAGCCGTCGCCGCCGGGCACCTCGGCGTCCAGGGACAGCGCGGAGAAGCACTCCAGCGCCTCCATCCCGGCCCGCACCTCGCTCTCGGTGAGCTGGGCCAGCGCCGCGATCTCGGCGACGGTGGGCGCACGCCCCCCGGTGGCCTGTCCGGCTTCCTTCAGGGCCACCCGGACGCGGTTGCGCAGCTCCTGGACCCGCCGGGGCACGTGCAGGGTCCACATGTGGTCACGGAAGTGCCGCTTGATCTCGCCGGTGATCGTCGGCACGGCGTACGCCTCGAAGGCCCGGCCGCGCTCCGGATCGTAGTGGTCGACGGCCTTCACCAGGCCCAGTGCGGCGACCTGGTAGAGGTCTTCCAGGGTCTCCCCGCGGCCGCGGAACCGCACGGCGATCCGCTCGGCCATGGGCAGCCAGAGCTCGACCAGCTCGTCGCGCAGCGCCCGGCGCTCCGCGCCCTCGGGCAGTTCCGCGAGCCGCACGAAGTCCGCGGCCGTGTCGGGCGCGTCGTCGTGCGGATGGGGCTGGGTGGAGCAGTGGGTGGTGGTACGCATCGCGCGCACCTCCTCAGCGAGGTGCTGGTGTGGACAGACCGTAGGAGGAACGCGCTCGGATCCCGGGGAGGACACGGGGGGCGTCCGGAGAGACCGGCTCCCACGCACGTGCCTCCGATCCGAAGCACTTACCGTCGAATGCCCCGAATGAGGCAAAGCAAAACAGATACCTCGAAAAGGTGAGATTGGTCTCATTGTCGAGCGGTTCTTGACCCTCCCTTGGGGTGAGATACCTCTGTAGCAGAGGTAATCTTCGAAACGTGGAACCCCGAGAAGCGACACCTCCGGCATCCGAATCCCTTCCGGAAGAGCTGGCCGCGGCATTCCTCGGCATCCAGCGGCTGGTCCGCCGCCGGCTGCGCCGGGGGCTCGCCGCGCCCCGGCTGCGCGGGGCCGAGGTGGAGCTGCTGCGGCTGGTCGAGTCCCGGCCCGGCATCGGCATCTCGGACGCCGCCAAGGAGCTGTACCTGGCGAGCAACTCCGTGTCGACACTGGTCAACCAGCTCGTCAAGGACGGCTACCTGCTGCGCGAGACCGACCCGGCCGACCGGCGGGCCGCCCGCCTGCTGCTGACCGAGGCCGCCACGCAGCGCCTCGCCGACTGGCAGCGGCGCCGCGCGGAACTCTTCGCCGGTCAGGTCGCCCGGCTCGACGAGGCCGACCAGCACCTGCTCGCGGCGGCCCTGCCCGCCCTGCGCAGACTCGCCGTCACCCTGCACGAGGAGGTCCAGGAATCATGACGCCGGACACCGCCGCGGTCGCCTGCACCGGGCTCTCCTACTCCTTCGGGGACACCAGAGCCGTGGACGGGCTCGACCTGACCGTCGGCGAGGGCGAGGTCTTCGGACTGCTGGGTCCCAACGGAGCGGGCAAGACCACCGCCATCCGCTGCATCACCACCCTGCTCCCCGTCCCCGCCGGGATGGTCCGCGTCTTCGGCCACGACACCGGCAAGGACCGGATGGCCGTACGCAGACTGCTCGGCTACGTCCCGCAGCAGCTGTCCGCCGACAGCGGGCTCACCGGACGGGAGAACGTCGCGCTGTTCGCCCGCGTCTTCGACGTCCCCCGCCGCGAACGCGCCGAGCGGGTCGCCCAGGCACTGGCGGCCGTCGACCTCGCCGACGCCGCCGACCGGCTCGCCGGCACCTACTCCGGCGGCATGGTGCGCCGCCTCGAACTGGCCCAGGCGCTGGTCAGCGCGCCACGGCTGCTGATCCTCGACGAGCCGACCATCGGCCTCGACCCGATCGCCCGCACCGGCGTCTGGGACCAGATCAACGCCGTACGCGAAGCCACCGGCATGACCGTCCTGGTCACCACCCACTACATGGACGAGGCCGACCAGCACTGCGGCCGCGTCGGCCTGATGCACCGCGGCCGGATCCGCGCCCTCGGCACCCCCGCCGAGCTGCGGCAGGGCCTCGCCGAACGCCGGGGTGCCGACACCCTGCCCACCCTGGAAGACGTCTTCCGCGACGTGGCCGGCAGCGGCCTCGACGACCAGTCAGGAGGTTTCCGCGATGTCCGAAGCACCCGCCGCACCGCGAAGCGCGTCGGCTGAGCGCACGGCAGCCGCGTCCCTGCTGCTGACCCCGCCCCGGCCGCGCTCCGGCTGGCGGCTGCTGCCCGCCCGGGTCGTCGCCATGTGCGCCGTCGAACTGCAGAAGCTCCGGCACGACCGCACCGAGCTCTACACCCGGGCGATCCAGCCGGCCCTGTGGCTGCTGATCTTCGGCCAGACCTTCACCCGGATCCGGGCGATCCCCACCGGCGGCATCCCCTACATCGACTACCTGGCGCCCGGCATCATCGCCCAGTCCGCGATGTTCATCGCCATCTTCTACGGCATCCAGATCATCTGGGAACGCGACGCGGGCATCCTCAACAAGCTGCTCGTCACCCCGACCCCACGCTCGGCGCTGATCACCGGAAAGGCGTTCGCGGCGGGCGTGAAGTCCCTGATCCAGGCCGTCGTGGTGATCGTCATCGCCGCGGTCCTCGGGGTCTCGCTCACCTGGAACCCGCTGAAGCTGCTCGGGGTCGGGCTGGCCGTCGTCCTCGCCTCCGCGTTCTTCTCCTGCCTGTCGATGAGCATCGCCGGGATCGTCCTCAGCCGCGACCGGCTGATGGGCATCGGGCAGGCCATCACCATGCCGCTGTTCTTCGGCTCCAACGCCCTCTACCCCGTGGCGATCATGCCCGGCTGGCTCCAGGTGGTCAGCAAGGTCAACCCGCTCAGCTACCAAGTCGACGCCCTGCGCGGGCTGCTGCTCGGCACCCCGGCACATCTCGGCCTCGACTTCGGGGTGCTGGCGGTGGCCGCCGCCCTCGGCATCACCGCGGCCTCCTCGCTGCTCGGCCGCCTCGCCCGCTGATCTTGCGACGGGCCGGACGCCGACGTGATGTGCGGCACGCGCCCGGACCCCGTCCCGGACGACCGGGGCGGGATAACCCCTGCGCAACGCTTGATCAGCGATCAAAGGGGGCGAACCCCCTGGCCACAGCGCATTCCGCTCATTTGACAGTGCGCTGAGCCCACAGATAGACAGCGTGGGTCGAGAGGGGCACTGTGTACGAGCCGAACGTGGTCGGGGACTGGCACGAGTACGACGAGCATGCCGGTCTGCGGGTCCGCGTCCACCGTCTGGAGGCGGCCGAGCCGCCGCGCGGCCGGGACGACGCCGCGGCCGGTCTGACGTACTTCAGTGCCCGGGTGACCATCGAGAACCGGGGCTCACGCACCTTCGGGGTCCAGCTGGAGGACGGTCAGATCGACGTCCGGGTGGGCCCCGACGGGGAGGGCGCGTTCATCGACTGGCGCAACTCCCAGTTCATCGAGGGCTTCGACGTCTACCCGCTGCGCCGCGCCACCGCGATCCTCTACGCGGCCTGCCCGGAGAACGCCCTGGGCCAGGTGGACATCCAGATCCACCTGCGCGTCGACGAGGAGTGGACCGAACGCCGGCTGTGGGCGGGCGGCATCGGTGTGCTGGAGTCGACGGCCGGCTCCGCCTGCCAGGGGGCCGGGCTGGGCAGCCTGGCCCACCAGGTGACCGCCTTCCTCAAGGACCAGACGGAGCCCGGCCCCTCCGCCTGACCGGCGTCAGTGCGGGATGCCGTCGATGAGTTCGCGGGCCCCCTGGCGCAGCAGGGCCACGGCGACCGAGGTGCCGAGCGTCGCCGGATCAAGGCGGCCCGCCCACTCGTGGGCGTTCAGCCGGGTCTTGCCGTCGGGCGTGAACACACAGGCCCGCAGGGACAGTTCACCGGCGTGGTCGACCCGGGCGTAGCCGGCGATCGGGCTGTTGCAGTGCCCCTGCAGCACATGCAGGAACATCCGCTCGGCGGTCGCCTCCCGGTGGGTGGCGGGATCACCGAGGCCGCTCACCGCGTCGATCAGGTCCCGGTCGTCCTCCCGGCACTGCAGGGCGAGGATGCCCGCGCCGATGGGCGGCATCATCGTCTCCAGGTCCAGCACCTCGGTGGCCACGTCGGGACGCCCGATCCGCTCCAGCCCCGCCATCGCGAGCAGCAGCGCGTCCGCGTCACCGGCGGCCAGCTTCTCCAGCCGGCGGTTGGCGTTGCCCCGGAACGGCACGCATCGCAGATGGGGGTGGGTCGCCGCCAGTTGGGCGACCCGGCGGACCGCGGACGTGCCGACCCTGGTGCCCGGCGGCAGTTCGTCCAGGGTCAGGCCGCCCGGGTGGATGAGGGCGTCACGGATGTCGTCCCGCTTCAGGAACGCGGCGAACACCGTCCCGGCGGGCAGCGGGCGGTCCGCCGGCACATCCTTCACACAGTGCACCGCGAGATCGGCCTCGCCGGCCAGCAGCGCGGCGTCCACCTCCTTGGTGAACGCGCCCTTCCCCTCCACCTGGGACAGATCGCCCAGCCACTTGTCACCGGTCGTCCGCACCGGTACGACCTCGGTGCGCACCTGCGGATGAAGGGCGGCCAACTCGGCCCGGACACGGGCCACCTGAGCGAGCGCCATCGGCGAGTCGCGGGACACGATGCGGATCAACTCGGGCACGGACATGGGGACACGATAGACCCAGGAGCCCCCCGCTGATTCCGACATCCTGTCGGCCGCCGGGCAGGGGAGCGGGCCGTCCGGTCACCGGCCCGCCGCTCAGGCCGGCTGCTCCGGCAGGTCCGCCGCCGACTCCTGCGGGGCGAGGTCGGGGCGCAGCCGCAGCCAGGACGGCTGGCGCAGCAGCCCGGCCCGGGTGCGCGTGCTGTAGTCGACCTCGCCGACCAGGCGGGGCAGCACCCAGTGGGCGTTCGCGACCGGTGGCACCGGATCGAAGGGGCAGACACCGGCCTCGGCGGCCCGCAGCAGCGCGCCCAGTTCGGCGCGTTCCGGCTCGCTCCAGCCGGTGCCCACCCCGCCGACGTACCGGAGCCGTCCGTCGGCGGACCGCTGGCCCACCAGCACCGCGCCCGGCAGGCCGGTCAGCCGCCCCCTGCCCGGCAGCCAGCCGCCGACGATCACGTCCTCGGCATGTCTGTTGCGGATCTTGAGCCAGGCACGGGACCGCACCCCGGGCTCGTAGCCGGAGTCCAGCCGCTTGCACACCACGCCCTCGAGACCGTGCTCCCGGGTGGCCCGCAGCGCCTCGGCGCCGTGCCCGACGACCGCACCCGGCGTCGACCAGTACGGCCCGTTCAGGGCGAGGGACTCCAGACGGGCCCGCCGCTCCCGGTACGCCACGGTGAACAGCGGTTCCTCCAGGAACGGGACGTCGAACAGGATCAGGTGGACCGGTACCCGGGCCGCCATCCGCGCCGCCCGGCCCGGAGCGTGGGCGAGCCCCATCCTGCTCTGCAGCAACTGGAAGTCGGCGCGGCCCTGATCGTCCAGGGCCAGCACCTCACCGTCCAGGACCGCCGGTACCCGGCCCAGGGCCGCGCCGAGCGGCCGGAGCTCGGGGTAGGCGGCGGTGATGTCCTCGCCGGAGCGGGCACGCAGCACCAGCGTGCCGTCACCGGGCAGGTAGAGGACCGCCCGCTGGCCGTCCTGCTTGGTCTCGTACGCCCACCGGGCGTCCTGGGCGGCGGGCGGCAGCGTGCCGGGAGTGGCGAGCATGGGCGCGATCAGCGGCAGGACGGTCACCCAGAAGGTGTGGACCGGCCGTGTCCGCCGCACGCCCCTTCCGGCGCCGGTTCCCCCGAACAGGCCTCAGGCGTCCGGAAGCGTATTGCGGCCGCCGTCCGTCAGCGCACCGGCTCGGCCGAGGGCTCGGTGGGGGCCGGGGCGGGTCCGGCCTCCGCGGTCCGGCGGCCGGGCAGGAAGGAGGCCAGGACGAAGGCCAGGACGGCCGCGCCCGCGCCGATGGCCATGACGGCCTTGAAGCCGTTCTCGGACGGGAGGGTGGCGCCGCCGAGGCTGATGGTCAGCTGGGCCAGGATCACCCCGGCCACCGCACTGGCCACCGAGGTGCCGATGGACCGCATCAGCGTGTTGAGGCTGTTCGCGGCGGCGGTCTCGGAAGCCGGGACCGCCGCCATGATCAGCGCGGGCATCGCGCCGTAGGCGAAGCCGACACCGGCGCCGATGATGCAGGAGACCAGGACCAGGTGCCAGACCTGGGACATCAGGACGATGTTCAGTCCGTACCCCGCGGCGACGATCACGGCGCCGATCATGAGGGTGATCTTCGGCCCCCTGGCCTTGGTGATGGCCGCCGAGACCGGGGCGAAGCCCATCATCACCAGACCCTGCGGGGCCATCACCAGACCGACCGTCATCATCGACCTGCCGAGGCCGTAACCGGTCTGGGCCGGCAGCTGGAGCAGCTGCGGCAGCACCAGGGACATCGCGAACATCGAGAAGCCGAACGCGATCGAGGCGAGGTTGGTGAACAGCACCTGGCGCCGGGCGGTGGTGCGCAGGTCCACCAGCGGCCGGCTGGTGCGCAGTTCGAAGAAGCCCCAGGCGACGAGCACCACGACCGCGAGCGCGAACAGACCGAGCGTGGTGCCGCTCGCCCAGCCCCAGTCGGCTCCCTTGGACACCGCGAGCAGCAGCGAGACCAGACCGACCGCGAGACCGACGGCGCCGACCGCGTCGAAACGGCCGCCCGAGCGCACCGTGGACTCCGGCACCAGAAGCACGACCAGCGCGAACGCGACGACGCCGAGGGTGGCGGACGTCCAGAACAGTACGTGCCAGTCGAAGTGGTCCGCGATGAAGGCCGCGGCCGGCAGCCCCAGGGCGCCGCCGACGCCGAGGGAGGCGCTCATCAGGGCCGTCGAGCCCGCGAGCCGCTCCGGCGGCAGCTCGTCGCGCATGATGCTGATGCCGAGCGGCACCACGGCCGCCGCGAGCCCCTGGAGGGTACGGCCGACGATCATCGGGACCAGTGCGCCGCTCAGCGCGCACACGACCGAGCCGGCCACCAGCAGCACCAGGCTGACCAGCAGCATCAGCCGCTTGCCGAACATGTCGCCGATGCGGCCGGCCACCGGGGTCGCCACCGCGGCCGCCAGCAGGGTCGCCGTCACCGCCCAGGCGGCGTCGGAGGCGGACGCGTTCAGGTACTTCGGGAGCTCCGGGACGATCGGGATCACCAGGGTCTGCATCAGCGAGACGGTGATACCGGCCAGGGCCAGCACCGCCACCACCGCGTTCGGACTCGGTCGCGCGGGCCGCAGGGACCCGGCGGGCCGGACAGGGGCTTCGGACATGGGAGTAGGCCTCCGTAGGCATGACGAGGAGCGACGACCATGACCACCTGTTAAGTCAGTCGCTTGACTTACCTTACTGGCAGTCCCTGACCTCACACGGCCGCGTCGCCGCGTAGGCTTTTTCGGCTGGACCTCGCCGCCCCGGGCGAGGCCCCGGTACGGCTCGCGGGACAGGCCGGTCCGGGTGATGCGCGGTCCCGGAGCGGTGGTGGACATGGCGGGCAGGACGGCGCGGGCGGAGCAGGCGGGCGCCACGCGCGAGGCGATCCTCAGCACGGCCGAGCGCCTGTTCGCCGAGCGCGGTGTGTACGCCGTGTCCAACCGCCAGGTCAGCGAGGCCGCCGGCCAGGGCAACAACGCCGCGGTGGGCTACCACTTCGGCACCAAGGCGGACCTCGTCCGCGCCATCGCCGCCCGGCACTTCGACCGGATCGAGGAGATCCGGGTCCGGCTGCTGGCCGCGGTGGGCGACTCCGCCGACGTCCGCGACTGGGTGGACTGCCTGGTCCGCCCGGTCACCGAGCACCTCGCGAGCCTGGGCAGCCCCACCTGGTACGCCCGCTTCTGTGCCCAGGTCATGACGGACCCCGCCCTCTACGACATCATGATCGCGGAGTCCCTCGCCTCGCCCTCGCTCCGGCAGGCCGTCGACGCGCTGAACCGGCGCCTGCCGCAACTGCCCGCCGAGGTCCGCGCGGAGCGCGGCCTGATGGCCCGTACGCTGATCCTGCACACCTGCGCCGAGCGGGAACGCGCCCTCGCCGAGGGCACCGCCACCCCGCGCGCCACCTGGAGCGACGCGGCGACCGGGCTGACCGACGCGCTCCTGGGCCTGTGGCTGGCGCCCGTCACCGGCTGAGCGCCAGGGGCGACGGCCGGGCCGCCGGGCAGCCGCGGTCCGGTCTCGGTCGGGAGACGGCGGTCGCCGCCCACGGGCCGCCGCCTGCCGGTCCGGCGCTGTGCTTCCGCCGTGGGCGGGGTGCGCTTCCTCAGTCCTCCAGGCCGGGCTCCGCCTCGAGTCCGGTGCACGCGAGTTTCCCCTCGACGTCGGCGCAGGCCTCCACGCCGCGGGGCGTGGGCACCGCCAGCATCGGGCTGGTGTACCCGACGGAGTCCTCGGCGGGATAGCTCGCGGAGAGCACGTCCTGGCCGGCCCGTACCGAGACCTCCCGGGCGTGCGGGGTGTGCAGCCGCACCTCGGACCAGGCCGTGCCGCAGGTGGGGGACCAGCGCAGCCGGACGTCGTAGGCGGTGTCGGCGACGGCGCTCTTCGTCTGCGCGTCCCGGGCGCACGCCGAGGCGTCGGGCAACTCGCCCTGGCAGGACCTGCCGTGACAGCCGGGCGCCGCGGAGACGGGCTGTGCGCCCGGCGTGCCGCGCCGGTACGAGACGGTCATGGCGGCCGCCGTCACCCCGGCCACCGCGAGCAGGGCGAGCGCGGTCAGCGGCAGCCGCCACCACCGCCTCGCCCGTGGCCGCCGGGGGGCCGGTACGACGGCCGGCGGCTCCGCGACGGCCTCGCACGACGCCAGCACGGCGTCCGGGTCCACGCCCGCCAGCCGGGCCAGCGCCTCCACGGCCGGGCGCGGCGGGCGTTTGGCGCCGGAGAGGTAGCGGTGCCAGGCGGACTTGCTGTACGGGGTGCGGGCGGCCAGTGCCGCCAGGCTGAGCCCCGTACGTTCCTTGAGTTCGCGCAGCCGCGCCGCGGGTGAATCGTCCGGTGGGGTGGTGGGCGCTCCTTCGGGGTGCCGCATGGTGCGTGCCTCGACTTCATTACGCTATGGGCGTTTCGCCCCTGTTGTCGGGATGGCTTCCCATGGAGACCGGGTCCGCAACCGGCGGACAGGTGTGAAGACGTGAAACGGGGGGCGCGTCGAAGGCCTGTGCGGGACATGGGGGTCCCGAACAGGCCTCGACGGTCAGGGAGTACGGCGGGCGGGGAGGGTCAGCGTCGCGCGGGCGTCAGCACCAGGGGACGGCGTGCCCGACCCGGACGTAGCGGGCGGTGACGTAGCCCCTGCGGTGCGGGAGCCGGTACCAGAGGTGGGTGCCGCGCACCGAGCCGCCCCAGGTCTTGCAGGTCACGGGGACGAGCCGGTTGCTGTGCCGGTGGCCGACCACGCGGTAGCGGGTGCTCGGGCCGGAGCGGACGTTGAGCCGGACATGGTGCGTGGTCACCCGGCCGACGCTGCGGTAGGTGTGGTGCCGGTGGTGACGGGGGGTCGCCGGGGCAGGCAACGTGGTGTAGCCGGAGTACTGCACGATTCCCTGGGGCGCGGGGACCGGGGCGGCGGCGCTCGCGGTGGCGGCTCCGGCCGTGGGCAGGAACGCGAACACCGCGACCGTGGCCAGCAGGCCGTTCTTCAGGATCCGACGGGACATGGAAACCTCCGTGCTGTCGTGCCCGTGACCACGAAGCGTGATCACGATTCGGAGGATTGCCGTGACCGGGGGGCACCATGTCGTCCCGGCGTGCCGCGGGACGCGTGGGACGTCCCCGGGGACGGGGTCCGGCCGTGCGGGGTCCGGCGCGGAGGTGCGCAACGCTCTTGTCCGCGGGTGCCGGCGGTGGTGCGGGACGCGTGCGGGGACGCGGGACGGTCCGGCCGGGCGCCGGCGACCAGCCAACTTACTTGAGTTACGCAACGATATGGTGAACTGGTGGGTATGCCCACAGACTCCCCGCCCGACGTCCCCGCCGCGACTCGGGAGGTCGTCGAGATCGAGCGCGCCCTGACCCGCATCACGTACCTGAGCACGCGGGCTCGCCGTCACGAGCGGCTGATGGCGCTCGCGGGAGTCCCCCTGGACCGCGCCGCGGTGGCACTGCTGCGCCAGGTCGCCGACTCCGAGCCGCTGCGGCCTGGGGAGTTGGCGCAGCGGCTCGGAGTCGAGGCGTCCCACGTGACCCGCACGGTGCAGCAGCTCCAGCGCTCGGGTCATGTCACGCGCGTGCCGGACCCCGACGACCGCCGTGCCCAGCGAATCGAACTCACCGACGCCGGCCGGGGAGCCGTCGACCGCGTCCGGGACGCCGGAGCGCGCGGCATGCAGCTGGCCCTGGGGGAGTGGCAGCCGGAGGAACTGCGTCAACTGGCCGTGCTCTTCCACCGTATGGTCGACGACTTCCTGTCCTGCGCGGTCGAGGAGGAGCCCGACCGGGAGGCCGGCGCAACGGTGCCCCCGGCCCCGGCGGTCTGAGCCACCCCAACGACGACGGCACCGGGACCCACCGCCTGGAACAGGGCCCGGCGCGGGCCGGGGCGATACCGCCGGGTAATATCCGGCGACAGGTCGTCAGAGGAGGCTCCGTGTCCCGGTCCGAACGTTCCGCCCTGGTGCTCGCCGGGCTGCTGGCCACCGCGGGGGTCGCCCACTTCGCGGCCCCGAAGTCCTTCGACGCCACCATCCCGAAGGCCCTGCCCGGGTCACCGCGGGCGTGGACGTACGGGAGCGGGGCCGTCGAGCTGGCACTGGCCGCGGGGATCGCGCTGCCCCGCACCCGGACGGCGGCGGCCCGGGCGGCCGCCGCCTTCTTCGTCGGCGTGTTCCCGGCCAACGTCCAGATGGCCGTCGACTGGCAGAAGCGGCCCCAGCCGTACCAGACCGCGGCCCTCGCCCGGCTGCCGCTCCAGGTACCCCTGGTGCTGTGGGCGCGCGGCGTCGCACGAAACGAGGAGGGCCGCTAGATGGCGGAACCAGTCGAGGTCGGAAGCAAGGTCGAGGACTTCGCGCTGCCGGACGAGACCGGCACGACCCGGACGCTGACGGAGCTGCTGGCCGACGGGCCCGTCGTGCTCTTCTTCTATCCGGCCGCCCTGTCTCCGGGCTGCACCTCGGAGGCCTGCCACTTCCGGGACCTGGCGAGCGAGTTCGCGGCCGCCGGTGCCCGGCCCGTCGGGATCAGCGGGGACAGTGTGGAGCGGCAGCAGGAGTTCTCCGGGAAGCACACGCTCGGCATGCCGCTGCTCTCCGACACCGACGGCACGGTCCGGGAGCGGTTCGGCGTCAAGCGCGGTTTCTCGCTCGCCCCGACCAAGCGGGCCACCTTCGTCATCGCCCAGGACCGCACCGTCCTGGAGGTCGTCCGCAGCGAACTGCGCATGAACGCGCACGCCGACCGCGCGCTCGCCGCACTCCGCGCCCACCGGGGCTGAGACCGCGCGTCCCGCGGTTGATGCGCTGGGACACAGGTCTCATCCTGGGGCGTATGGAGCGTGTCGCGGCCGCGGCGGTCATCGATGTCCTGGGCAGGGTGACGGGGTGGAGCGACGGCGCGCGGGTGCTCACCGGACGCCCGGCCGAGGAGGTCGTCGGCAGGCCGGCCGCCGAACTCCTCGCCGCGGGCATCCCGGTCGCGGCGCTGGCCGCCCGCTCCGGGACCGTCGCCCTGCGCCATGCCGACGGGCGCCGGCTGGAGATCGCCCTGACCGGCTGTCCGATCCTCGGCCGCGATGGCCGCACCACCGGGTACGCCGTCACCGCGGACCCGCCCTGGAAGGCCGACCCCACCCTCGCGGGCCAGGCCTTCCAACAGGCCTCCATGTCCATGTCGGTGTTCGACGTCCACCAGCACTACCTCCGCTCCAACGACGCCTCCTGTCACGTCCTGGGCGTCCCGGAGGAGGCCCTGGTGGGCCGCTTCTTCCTGGACACCGTCGAGGACGTCCCGCACCACCAGGGCTTCCTGCGCCATCTGCGCCAGGTCGTCGAGACCGGCCGGCCCGTACGCTACGAGAGCTTCACCGGCGCCCCCGCCCTCAGCCGGGAACACGCCTGGAGCATCGAGATGTGGCCGCTGCGCGATCCGGCCGGCGAACTGACCGCCGTCGCCCTCGCGGCCTTCGACAGCACCGAGCAGTACCTGGCCCGGCTCCGGCTCGCCCTGCTCAACGAGGCGGCCACCACCATCGGCAGCACCCTGGACGTGGTGCGCACCGCCGAGGAAGTCATCGAACTGCTGGTCCCCGGATACGCCGACTTCGCGAACGTGGACCTGTTCGACTGGGTGCTCGGCGCCGAGGAGGTACCCACCGTCCCGCGGGGCGACATCATGCTGCGCCGCGTGGCCCACGGATCGAGGACCGACGGCAACCCCGAAGCGGTGGTCCACCCGGGCGAGACCGACATGTACCTGGAGGCGTCGCCACCGGCCCTCGCCCTGCGGGAAGGCCACGCCGTGCTCAGCCAGGCGGGCGAACCCGCGTTCCGCAGCTGGGTCGAGGAACGCAGCGCTCGCGCGCCGGCCGGCCGGGCCCACCGCGAGGGCGCCCACTCGATGATCGCGGTGCCGCTCAAGGCCCGGGGCGTGGTGCTCGGCGTCGCCGTGTGCGTGCGCATCGCCCACCCCGACGACTACGCCCCCGACGACGCCGTCTTCGCCGAGGAACTCGGCAGCCGCGCCGCCGTCTGCATCGACAACGCCCGCCGTTTCGCCCGCGAACGCTCCACCGCGCTGGCCCTCCAGCACAGCCTGCTGCCCCGGGGCCTGCCCGGCCAGGCCGCCGTCGAGGTGGCCCACCGCTACCTGCCGTCCGGATCGCTGGCCGGCATCGGCGGCGACTGGTTCGACGTGATCCCGCTCTCCGGCAGCCGGGTCGCCCTGGTCGTCGGCGACGTCGTCGGGCACGGCATCCGTTCCTCCGCCACCATGGGCCGGCTGCGGACGGCCGTACGCACCCTCGCGGACGTCGACCTGCCACCCGACGAACTCCTCACCCATCTCGACGACCTGGTGACCCACCTCGCCGCCGACGGCAGCGGTGAGGAGATCGCCGAACTGGGCGCCACCTGCCTGTACGCGGTCTACGACCCCGTCTCGCGGACCCTCTCGCTCGCCGCAGCCGGACACCCCGCACCCGCACTCGTGCTGCCGGGCCGCTGCGCCGAGCTGGTCCCGATGACCGCGGGGCCGCCGCTCGGGGTCGGCGGGCTGCCCTTCGAGGCGGTGGAACTGCACCTGCCCGAGGGGGCCGTCCTCGCCTTCTACACGGACGGCCTGATCGAGGACCGCCACCGGGACGTGGACCGTGCCATCGAGGAGATGTGCCGCGCCCTGAGCGCCCCCGCCGACTCCCTGGAGGCCCTCGGCGACAACGTGCTCAAGGCGGTCCTGCCGGAACAGCCCTCCGACGACGTGGCCCTGCTCCTGGCCCGCACCCGCTCCCTCGGCGCCGACCGGGTGGCCACCTGGGACATCCCGCCGGACCCCGCCGAGGTGGCGCACTACCGGCAGGCGGCCGTCGAGCGGCTGACCGCCTGGGGTCTGGACGAGGCGGCCTTCGTCACCGAACTCGTCGTCAGCGAACTCGTCACCAACGCCATCCGCTACGGCGAACCGCCCGTCCAGCTGCGCCTGATCCGTGACCGCGCGCTCATCTGCGAGGTCTTGGACGGCAGTTCGACCTCACCGCACCTGCGCCGGGCGCACGCCTACGACGAGGGCGGCCGCGGACTGCTCCTGGTCGCCCAGCTCACCCAGCGCTGGGGCAGCAGGCAGACGAGCACCGGCAAGTCGATCTGGGCCGAACAGCCCCTCCCTGACGACCCGTCGTGACCGGGCCGGCCGGGGTGGACGGCGGCCCTCGGTCAGCCGTCAGGTGTGGTGCCGGGTGCCGGGTGCCGGGTGTCAGGAGTCGGCGTCCGCGGCGACCTGGGCGAGGGTGCGGCCGGAGCGCACCGAGCGGGCCCGCCGGGGGTCGGGGGTGCCGTGGTCGCCCGACCGCGCCGGGCCCTTCCGCACCAGCAGCCAGGCGTCGTCGCCGTCCCGCCCGCGGAAGCGGGTCAGGGCGTACTCGCCGTGCAGCTTGGCGCCGTGCAGCCGGAAGGTCGCGTGCCCCGCCGCCAGCGACTCCTCGAAACCGACCGGCCGCCCCTTGCGGTCGTGGCTGAGCGGCTCGTACCAGCCGTGGTCCCAGACGATCACGGTGCCGCCGCCGTACTCGCCCTTCGGAATCACCCCCTCGAACTCCTCGTACTCCAGAGGATGGTCCTCCGTCGGCACGGCCAGCCGCTTGTCCCCGGGGTCGGCCGACGGGCCCTTCGGGACCGACCAGGACCTCAGGACCCCGTCCACCTGCAACCGGAAGTCGAAGTGCATCCGGCGCGCGTCATGGATCTGCACCACGAACCGGGGCCGCTCCCCGGCCGCCGGCGCCTGCCCCGAAGGCTCCCTGGTCCGCCCGAAATCGCGCTTGTCACGGTATGTGCGCAACCGGTCGTCAGCACCCACCACGACTCCTTCCGCCGTACCCGTCCTGCCGCACCCCGGGTACCCGGCCGGGCCCCTCCCGATCAGCCCGCGGCCCGCTGGCCGATCCCGTCCAGTTCGGCCATCGCGTCCTCGGGCAGCTCCAGGGCGGCCGCCGCGATGTTCTCCCGCAGGTGCTCGGGGGAGGAGGTGCCCGGGATCAGCGCGATGTTCGGGGAACGCCGCAGCAGCCAGGCCAGCGCCACCTGCTGCGCCGAGGCCCCGAGCCGGTCCGCGACCTTGCTCAGCGTCTCCGACTGCAGCGGGGTGAAACCGCCCAGCGGGAAGTACGGCACGAAGGCGATGTTCTCGGCCGCGGTCCGCGCGACCAGCGCGTCGTCCTGCCGGTTGGCCAGGTTGTACAGGTTCTGCACGGTGACCACGGGCGCGATGGCCTGCGCCTCGGTCAGCTGCGCGGCGGAGGCCGTGCTCAGCCCCAGGTGCCGGATCAGGCCCGCCTCGCGCAGCTCGGCCAGCGCGCCGAACTGATCGCCGATCGGGTCCTCGTTCGGTGTGTCCATGTCCCCCAGGCGCAGGTTCACCACGTCCAGGGCCTCCACGCCGAGGTTCCGGAGGTTGTCGTACACCTGGGCCTTCAGGTCCTCGGGATGCCGCATCATCACCCAGCTGCCGTCGGCGGCCCGGCGGGCGCCCACCTTGGTGACGATGCGCAGCTCCTCCGGGTAGGGGTGCAGGGCCTCCCTGATGATCTCGTTGACGACCACCGGTCCGTAGAAGTCGGCGGTGTCGATGTGCGTGATGCCCGCCGCCACGGCCGCGCGCAGCACCGCGACGGCCCTCGCGCGGTCCCGCGGCGGGCCGAAGACGTGCGGGCCGGCCAGCTGCATGGCGCCGTACCCGACGCGGGTGAGGGTCAGGCCGTCCGCCGGGGTCAGCGTTCCGGCGAGCTGTGCGGTCATGATGTCGTGCCTTCCGTGAAGGGTCCGAGGGCCACCGGTACGGCCGGTGACCCGTCCTCGCCGTCCACCCTGCGGCGCCCGCGGCCGGCGAGGCTAAGCCCCGGTGTTCCTGGGAGTGACAGGACCAGGCACCGCGTCCGGCCGGACCGTAGGGTTGGGGGCGTGGACGGTTCGAACGCGCTGGGTGAGTTCCTGCGGGCCCGCCGCGCGCTGGTCGGCCCCGCGGACGTCGGCCTGCCCGGCGGCGGGCTGCGACGGGTGCCGGGGCTGCGCCGCGAGGAAGTGGCGATGCTCGCCGGCATCAGCTCCGACTACTACCTGAGGCTGGAGCAGGGCCGCGACCGCAACCCCTCCGTCCAGGTCCTCGAAGCCCTCGCCCGGGTCCTCGGCCTGGACGCCGACGCCACCGCGTACCTCGTGTCCCTGGCGCGGGACCGGTCCGCCGAGGGACGCAATCCGCGGGCCCGCACTCCGCACCGGACCGAACAGGTGCCGACCGGCCTGCGCCAGCTCATCGACGGCTGGCCCCGGAACCCGGCCTACGTCCAGAACCACTACACCGACTGCCTGGCCGCCAACACGCTGTGCACCGCGCTGTCCCCGAACTACGTCCCCGGCGTCAACCTGTTGCGGGCCGTCTTCCTCGATCCCGCCGAGCGGGAGCTGCGCCGGGACTGGGAGGACCTCACCGAGGAGGGGGTGGCCGTCCTGCGCGCGTACGCCGGCCCCGACAGCGACGACGCGCGGCTGCGCGAACTGGTGGGCGACCTCTCCGTGCGCAGCGAACGCTTCCGCACCCTGTGGGCCCGGCACGACATACGGCCCCGGCGCGAGCGGGTGAGCCACCTGACCCATCCGCTGGTCGGCGACCTCGACCTGCACTCCACCAAACTGTCCTTGGACGGCACCGGGCTCACCGTGGTCGTCTTCCACGCCGAGCCCGGCAGCCGCGACGCCGAACTCCTGGACATCCTCGGAAGCCTCGCCGCGGCCACGGGCGGCGGCGGGCGGGAGGAGACCGCCGAGGAGCGCGTCGAGGAGTGACCGCCGGCCCGGGACGGACCGGCCGGCCGGTCAGAACTCCTCGTGGCTGTCCGGGTCGCCGCCCAGCCGCTGGTGGGAGCGCTCGGACAGGGCCGTCATCTGGGTGTCGCGCAGTTGGAAACCGAAGACGTCCAGGTTCGTCCGCTGCCGCTCGGCGTCCGCCGACTTCGGGATGGCCACGGCACCGAGCTGGACGTGCCAGCGCAGGATCACCTGCGCGGGCGTCACCCCGAGCGACCGCGCGATGCCGACCACCACCGGTTCCTCCAGCAGCCCCCCGTCCCGGCCGAGCGGGCTCCAGCTCTCGGTGACGATGCCCTTCTCCGCGTGGAACGCGCGCAACTCCTCCTGCGGGAACAGCGGATGCAGTTCCACCTGGTTCACCGACGGGAGCACGCCGGTCTCCTTCTCCAGCCGGGCGAGATGCTCCTCGGTGAAGTTGGAGACGCCGATCGAGCGCACCAGCCCGTCCGAGCGCAGCTTGATCATCGCCTTCCACGAGTCGACGTACTTGCCGACCCGGGGGTTGGGCCAGTGGATCAGATACAGGTCCAGGTACTCCAGGCCCAGCCGCCGCCTGGACTCCTCGAAGGAGGCGAGGGTCTCCTCGTACCCGTGGTGGCGGCCCGGCAGTTTCGTCGTGACCCGGACCTCCTCGCGGGGCACACCGCTGCTCGCCACACCCCGGCCCACCCCGGTCTCGTTGCGGTAGTTCACCGCCGTGTCCACCAGCCGGTAACCGGTCTCGAGCGCGTGCCGGACGGCCTGCTCCGCCTGCGTGTCGTCCATCGGCCAGGTGCCCAGGCCGATCGCGGGGATCGTCGTGTCGTCGTTGAGCGTGTACGCCGGAATGCTGATCACGATGCGACCTTCCCTCGAACGTGTCCTGTCTCCACCCTCACGGACCGGGCAGTGGTGATCAAGCGGGGCGTCTTCTGCTGGGCGCTCCCGGCTGTCACGATCTTCGGGGAAGCGGTACCGGCGAGCATCGGAGCACGTATGACGACGGGAAGCAGCACGGGGAACCGGACGGTCGCGGTGCGTCCCGTCGCCGGGCACATCGGTGCCGAGATCACCGGGGTCGACCTCACCGAGGACCTGGACGAGTCCGTGGTCGCCGTCATCCGGGAGGCCGTACTGCGCTGGAAGGTGGTCTTCTTCCGCGACCAGCGGCTCGACCACGCGGCCCACGTGGCCTTCGCGCGCCGCTTCGGCGAACCCGTCGTCCTGGGACGGCGCGGCAGTGCCTCCCCCGTGGACTTCCCCGAGGTGGAGACCACCGCCGACCGGCTGGAGCTGGGCGGGCGGTTCGGGATGGAGCACGAGGAGTGGCTCCAGCGGCGCCGGCACACCCTGCTGCGCGGCTGGCACTGCGACCACGGCGCCCGCGTCGACCCGCCGGCGGCGACCATCCTGCGCGCCGAGACCGTCCCGCCGTACGGCGGTGACACCACCTGGTCCAATCTCGCCGCGGCCTACGCCGGGCTCTCCGCACCCGTGCGGGCCTTCGCCGACGGGCTGCGGGCCGAGCACCGGCTCGGTGTCGGCTACCAGCCCCGGCCGGGGGACGACTCCTACCTCCGCCACCTGCTGGACCACCAGGTGGCGTCCGTGCACCCGTTGGTCCGGGTGCACCCGCACAGCGGTGAGCGGGTGCTGTACGTCAACGGCTACTACGTCGAGCAGATCGTCGACGTCTCCCGGCCGGAGAGCGCCGCGCTCCTCGAAATGTTCCTCGAGCAGGCCGTACGGCCCGAGTACACCGTCCGCTTCCGCTGGGAACCCGGCAGTGTCGCCTTCTGGGACAACCGGGCCACCATCCACCTGGCCCCCGGCGACAACGCCCACCTCGGCTTCCCCCGGGTCATGCACCGGGTGATGCTGCACGGCGAAATCCCGGTCGGCGTGGACGGCCGACCGTCGGAACCGGTCACCGGCACGGAGGCAGGGCGGTGGTGACCCGGTGACCTCACACGGCTCCGGGTCGCCAGCCGAGGGCCGGGCCGAGGTGGGTCGCGATGTCCGTCAGGATCTGGACGTAGTCCGCGTGCTCGAAGGTGAACGGCAGCGCGAAGGCCACCTCGTCCACCTCGCGGAACCCGGCGTGCGCGTGCAGTCGCTCGGCGATCTCGGCCGAGGTGCCCACCAGGTCCGGCGCGAACAGCAGCCGCGCCGGGCCCTGCGGGGCCGTGGTGCGGGGCAGCCGCTCGGCCGCGTACGCCTGGTACTTCGCGCGCTGCCCGGGTGTGGCGGAGTCGGTGGGGATCACGACGAGCCCCTGGGAGACCCGGGCCGCCTCCCCGTCGGGGTGGTGGGCACGGAACTCGGCGATCTGCGCGCGCTGGATCTCCGCGAAGTCGTGGGCGCCGCCCGCCGTGTCCGGCCCCTCGGCCTTGACCACGCTGCTGGTCAGGAAGTTCATGCCGTGCTCGCCGGCCCAGCGGGCCGAACCGAGACTGCCACCGCCGTACCAGAGGCGACGTCCGAGTCCGGCCGAGTGCGGCTGGACCACGTCCGAGAAGATTTCGAAGCCCTCCACCCCGCTGAAGTCGGTGGCCGGCTTGCCGCGCACGAAGTCCAGCAGCCGCCGCACCCGCTCGTAGCCGAAGTCCTCGCTGTCCGCCGTGTCCGGGTAGAGGGCCTCCCTGACCTGGTCGTAGTGCATGGGCGGCCCCACGCTCACCCCGGGGTTGAGCCGGCCGCCGGACAGCACGTCGACGGTCGCCAGGTCCTCGGCGAGCCGCAACGGGTTCTCCCAGCCCAGCGGGATCACCGCGGTGCCCAGCTCGATCCGGCTGGTGCGCTGGGAGGCGGCGGCGAGGACGGCGACCGGGGACGAGATGCCGTACTGGAGGTGCCGGTGGCGCACCCAGGCGCTGTCGAAGCCCAGCCGTTCGCCCAGCTCGATGATCTCCAGCGTGGACTCGTGCCCCTCGGCCGGATCCGCCGCGTCGAACAGGCCGATCGTCAGGAAGCCCAGTCTGCGCAGCGGGCGGGGAGTGGACGGCACCGGTCCTCCAGCGGTCGTACGTCAGTTCTGTGATTGTGGCACCCGAACATTGCGGGAGTGTGATCAGACGAGCGGAATGACGATCTCGTCCTCGACCGGCGGGTCCAGCTCCTGCGGGCGGTTGCCGGTGGCGGCGAAGCAGCGCAGCCGTACCGCCTCCGGGCTCACGTCCAGGCGCAGGAAGCACTTGAAGAACGGCGGGCTGAAGCTGACCGAGCCGGGGGAGAACAGCTGGGTGTAGATCTTCTTCACCGGCAGCCGGAAGCGGGGGCCGCGGTCCGGGCGGCTGCCCGCGCCGAGCAGGGTCGCGATCACCCGGGCCCGGCGGGTGACCCGGGTGTCCGGGTGGGGCGTACGGGCGGGCCGGATGCCGAGCCGCTCGGCGATCACGGCCGTCGCCTCCGCCTCGCTGAGGGTGAACAGGCGGGGCAGACGCAGTCTGCGGCCGTACAGCCGGCTGTAGAAGGCGAGCGAGTCGCCGCGCAGCGGGTAGCAGCGGAAGTCGTCCTCGGTGACGTTCGCGACCGAGACCCGGGGGATGGTGTGGGTGGCGTGCATGAAGGCACCGCCGCCGCCCGCGACCACGTACTGGATGGTGCGGCCGGCCACGTCGACGGGGTACCGCTGGTAGTTGTGGATGTCGCCGCCGATCGCCGCCACGTAGTGGTGGGCCGGGTCGCGGACGACGTCGTCGACCGTACCGCCGCCCTCGACGGGGCACGGGTGGTGCTCGCCGTCCACGTACAGCGGGGAGCCGGTGACCAGGATCTTCGGGCGCGGTCCCCGGGACACCTCCCGGAGCCAGGCGCTCTGTTCGGCGTCGATCGTGCCCAGCAGACCGGTGTCGATGCCGACGATCCGGACCGGGCCGGCGTCGATCGCCCAGTAGGGTCCCGGCTGCACGGCCTTCTGCTCCGGTTGCGGCCTCAGCTTCCTTGCCTCGGCGAGCAGTTCTTCGTCGGCCGGGCGGGCCCGGTGCCACAGCAGGGTGCGCCACCAGGCGCGGGTGAGCGGACGGGGCCCCGGCTCGGGGGTGAGGGGCGGGGTGTCGTCGCAGAAGACGCGCATGAACGCGCCGAGGTCCTCGTACCAGTCGTGGTTGCCGGGTATCGCGTAGATCGGGGCGGGATAGTCCCGGTACGGGCGGAAGAACTTGGGGCCGTAGTCGTCGGTGGTGCCGACCGGATAGATCACGTCGCTCGCGATCACCGCGAAGTCGGTGTCCCGGCCCGCCTTCAGGAAACCCGGCACCACGGCGTACTGGGAGTCGTCCCCCTCACCGGTGTCGCCGATCACCATGAACGAGAAACGGTCGGCCTCATGACGCCGGATCACCTTGTCGGCCGGCGCTCCGGCGGCCTCCCGGGCGGCCACCCAACGGCTGCGGGTGCGGCCGGTCGGGTCACCGAACCAGGAGGCCAGCACGCCGTTGCGGGCCGCCCACATGGTCGCCGGGTCGAACCAGAACAGCTTCTGGACGTGGTCCGGCATCAGCCGCCGGTAGGCACCCCGCTCGGCCTCGCCCCAGCCGGCGCCCTCTGCGGTCTCGCGTGAGGAGTTGGACACGCCGGAACCGTAGCAACGATCAACGCGGCGGCGAGGCGCGGGGGTCAGGGGCGGGGGAGGGCGTCACGGGCCGGTGCTCAGGGCGGGACGATCTTGATCGCGCTCATCCAGCCGTGTCCCTCGGGCCGGGTCTGCAGGGCCATGTGGAGCAGCTGCATGCCCTCCAGTTCGCGGGCGTGGCGCAGCGCGCCGACGACCACCGGGTTGAGCCCGCCGGAGGCGGCCAGCTCGGCCACCCGGTCCCGGGCAGCGGCGTCGTCGCCCGCGATGAACACGTCCAGGGGCAGTCCGCCGACCTGGCCCGCGACCAGCGCACCCGCGAAGGTCGTGTTGAAGGCCTTGACCAGGTGCGTGCCCGGCGCGGCGGCCTTGGCGAGCTGCTGGGCGGCCGAGCTGTCCGCGGGCACCGTGAGCGAGTCGAAGGTGGCGAAGTCCACCGGGTTGGAGATGTCGACGACCGCCTTCCCGGCGAGCCGGTCCCCGTACTCGGTCACGACCTCCCGGGCCGCGTCGAACGGCACGGCCAGCACCACCACGTCCGCCGACCCGACCGCGTCCGGCACGGCGGGTTCCACGTCGGCCCCCGCCGCCCGCTCGGCCAGTGCCTTCGCGAGGGTGCCGGCCTTCGCGGGATCCGTGCCGATCAGCCGCACCGTGTGTCCGCCCGCCAGGGCCCGGGTGGCGATACCGCCCGCCATGTTGCCTGTGCCCACGATGAAGACCCGCATGAGGAGCCCCTTCCGTGTGGGGGAGCACACTCCGGCCGAACCAGGATAAAACGGTGCGGCCGACCCCGCTGTTCTCCTCACCCCGGCCCCTTGGCGGCGGGCCGCACCGGATAGCGTGGCGATCATGAGGGGCTGGAGGACACGGCCGGCGTCACCGGCGGACGTCGAGGCGGTGGCCGAGCTGCGCGCCGTCGTGCTGCGGGCCGATCTGGAGCGGCTCGGGCGGTACGACCCGCAACGCGTCCGGCAACGGCTGAGGGACGGGTTCGACGCCGACCGCACCTCGGTGATCGAGGTGGACGGCGCCTTCGCCGGATGCGTGGCGCTGCGACCGGCCGAGGACGCGCTCTGGCTGGAGCACTTCTACCTGGCACCGGAGCTCCAGGGAGCCGGGATCGGCTCGGGAGTCCTGGCCGAGCTGCTGGCGCGGTGCGACCGCGACGGGGCCCGGGTCCGGCTGAACGTCCTGCGGGGCAGTGCGGCCCGACGGCTGTACGAGCGGCACGGGTTCACCGTCGAGACCGAGGACCCGGTGGACGTCTTCATGGCTCGGGCGCCGTCCCGCCGAGTCCGGGGTCGGGCTTCGGCGTCGACGACACCGCCGGGACGGCCTGCTGACGTACCGCGGTCGGGCGGCCCGCGACCGTAATCCGGTCGCGGGGCCGCCCGGCCGGATCAGAACGTGCGCTTCAGCAGGCCGAGCAGCGCCTCCCAGTGCCGCTCGGAGGCCTCGGCGGAGTAGGCCGGGGTGTCGGCCTGCGTGTAGCCGTGGTCGGCGCCCCGGTAGATCTCGCAGGTGTTGCGGACCCCGGCGGCGTCGAGCGCCTCCTGGAAGGTGCGGATCTGCTCCTCGGTCATCGAGTGGTCCTGGTCCGCGAAACCGAAGTACAGCTCGGCGGTGACCCGGTCGGCCAGCAGGTGCGGGCTGTCCGCGTCCTCGGTGACCATCCGGCCGCCGTGGAAGCCGCCCACGGCCGCGACCCGGTCCGGGAACGCGGCGGCGGTCCGCATGGCGAGCCGGGCGCCCATGCAGTAACCCGTGATCGCCACCGGCCCGTCGGCGACCAGCGGGCTCTGCGCCAGCCAGTCCAGGTAGGCGGCCGAGTCCCGGTCGGTGAGCTCCGGCGTCAGCGACATCATGACCGGCATGATCTGCTGCCAGATCGTGGGGTCCGCGGAGGGGTCGATGAACTCCGGAAGGTCGAACACCGGGGTCCGGCCATGCCGGTGGAAGACGTTCGGGACCAGCACGGTGTAGCCCTCGCCCGCGAGCCGGTCCGCCATCGCCTTCAGGTGCGGGCGGATCCCGTAGGCGTCCTGGTAGAAGAGCACACCGGGGTGCGGGAGTCCGTCGGCCGGGTGAGCCAGGTAGGCGTCGGCGACTCCGTCCGTGGTGGTGATGTCCACGTCGGTTCCCTGTACGGCGGTCATGGCGCAAGTGCCTCTCTGTGGAGTCGGCGTCGGGGTGCGGGACACCCGGCGCGGCATGTCCTGATCATCGTGGCACGCGCGCCCGGGCGAACCGGCCCGGGGGAGCCGGAACCGGTCACTCGAAGCGCGAGGTGTCGCCCGCGCCGCGGCGTACGATCTCCGCCTCCCCGCCCGAGAAGTCGATGACCGTGGTCGGCTCGGTGCCGCACTCCCCGGAGTCGACCACCGCGTCCACCGAGTGGTCGAGCCGGTCCTTGATCTCCCAGCCCTGGGTCAGCGGCTCCTCCTCGTCCGGCAGCAGCAGGGTGCTGGACAGCAGCGGCTCGCCCAGTTCCGCCAGCAGGGCCTGGGTGACCACGTGGTCGGGGATGCGGACGCCGACGGTCTTCTTCTTCGGGTGCAGCAGCTTGCGCGGGACCTCACGGGTCGCCGGGAGGATGAAGGTGTAGCTGCCGGGGGTGGACGCCTTCACGGCCCGGAACACGTCGTTGTCCACCCGCACGAACTGGCCGAGCTGGGCGAAGTCGCGGCACATCAGGGTGAAGTGGTGCCGGTCGTCCAGGTGCCTGATGGCGCGGATCCGGTCGATGCCGTCCCGGCTGCCGAGCTGGCAGCCCAGTGCGTAGCAGGAGTCGGTCGGGTATGCGATGAGCGAACCCGACCGCACCGAGTCGGCGATCTGGGAGATGCTCCGCGGTTGCGGGTTGTCGGGGTGCACGTCGAAGTACTTCGCCATCCGCCGAGCTTATGCCGAGCGACGCGAACCGGCCGAATTTCCGGATCGGCGCGCATGGCCGCCGCAATCCTGGGCACCCGACCATTCAGCCGCCCGGGGCCCTCCCCCCGGTCCCGGGTGAGGCGTCCTTCGCCGGCGGCCCTTCCCCCGAGGACCGCCGGCGAAGTCGTGTCCGGCGGCCGGGGACCGGCCCGCATTCATCGGGTAACGTCCGGGGACCGAGGCCGACGCGAGGGACGAGGAGCAGGGCGAGATGGCAGGCCGAGCGGACCGGGGCCCCCACGACCCGACACCCGACGGCGACCGCTGGGCCGCGCAACTCCTCGACCACCTGCGCCCCGGCGCCCGGGACCCCCGCCGGGTCGTCACCTGGCTGGCCCAGGCCGTCCAGGCGAGCGTCTGCCTCCGGGCCGCCGACGGCACCCTGCTGGCCGGCACCCACCTCCCCCTCGACGCCGGTCTGGTGGCCGACGTGACCACCGGCCGGATCTCGGCCGCCGCCGTCCAGGACGGCGACCGCCACCTGCGCCTGGTCGCCGTCCGCGCCCCCGACCCGCGCCCGGCGGCGGCCGGACTGCTCGCCGTGGCCCGCGCCACCCCCTTCGACCGGCGCGCCGCCGAGACGGTCACCCACACCGCCGGAGTCGTCGAACTGCTGCTGCGCGAACGCGAACTGACCACCGCGGGCCGCCGGCTCCGGCGGGCCGCCGCCGACCTGCGGCTGGCGATCCTGCAACTCCTGATGGTGGAGGACACCGTCTCCGCCCGCCGCGTCGCCGCCGGCCTGTGGCCCGGTCTCCTCGACACCGACAGCGCCCGCGTGTACATCGTCGAAGGACACCCGGCGGAACGTGACGGCCTCGCCGACGACTGCGTCGACGTGACCCACGGCCAGGCCCTCGTCGTACGCTGCCCCGCCATGGACGGCCACGTCATCGTCCTCAGCCCCGCCCCGGCCACCGGGGAAGCGCTGCGCACGCTCGTCCACGGCCGCCCCGGCACCTTCCTCGGCGGCAGCGTCCGCCAGAGCCTCGCGCAGACGGCCACCGCCTACGGCCAGGCGGTCAGCGCCCTCGCCGTCGCCCACTTCCGCCCCGACCAGGCCGCCGTCTACGCCGAACGCACCCACCCCGCCCGGCTGATGGACCCCACCGCACTGCGCGCCTGGTCCTCCGCCGTGCTCCGGCCCCTCGACGACCTGCCCCACCACACCCGGGCCGAACTGCTCGCCACCACCCGCCTCGGCCTGGAGTTCACCGCCGTGAGCGCCGCCAAGGTCCTCGGCGTCAGCCGCAACACGGTCCGCGCCCGCATGGACCGCGTCGAGACGCTGCTCGGCGCCGACTTCTCCGACCTCACCGTACGGGCCGCCACCCATCTGGCCCTCAACACCGAGGCGGCCCGCACGGAGGAACCCGCCGGGGCGGCACGGCACTCCACCCCGGTCCGGCTCGGCGACCTGCTGGCGGGACCCGCGCTGCGGGCCTGGGCCCAGGACCTGCTGGACCGCCTGGCCCGGGACGGCCGGGACCTGCGCGGCACCCTGCGCGCCTGGATCGCCGCCGGGGGGAACGCCGAACGCGCCGCCCAGTCCCTGGGCGTGCACGCCCAGACGGTCCGCGAACACGTCCGGGGCGCCGAACCCGTCCTGGAACGCCAGCTGCTGGCCTCCGGCACCGACCTCTACGAGGTCGTCCTCGCCCACCTCGCCCTCGGCGACCTCACGGCACCCGTCCTGCTCCGGGCGAACCAGGGCCAACCGGACTCACCTGTGCACAGGTGAGTCCTTCGTCCACCCGAACAGGCATCGGCGCGGTACCCAACGGCCGGATCCGCACGTAGGTTCACCTTGCGCGGGGGCCCGACCGGCACGGGGGTCCGGTCGCCGCCCCCGCCACCTGCGGTTTCACACCCCCAGCCGGACCGGGACCTCCTGCCAGCCGAAGGCGATGAACGACGGCACCTGACGCAGCTCCTGCGCGCCCACCGCCAGCCGCAGCCCGGGAAAACGGTCGAACAGGGCGGGCAGCGCGGCCAGCGCCTCCGCCCTGGCCAGCGGCGCGCCGATGCAGCGGTGCACCCCGATCCCGAAGGACAGATGGTCGTCGGCGCCCCGCGCGGCGTCGAACACGGCGGCGTCCGGCCCGTAGCGCGCCGGGTCGAGACCCGCCGCCGCGTACGTCGTGATGATCGCGTCCCCGGCCGCGATCGTGACGTCGCCGACCTTCAGGTCGCTCACCGCGAACCGCAGCGGCAACGAGGCGATCGAGGGATGCACCCGCAGGGTCTCGTCGATCACGGCGTCCCAGCCGATCGTCCCGGAGCGCACCGCGGCCAGTTGCACGGGCCGGGTCAGCAGCGCCACGACCGCGTTCCCGATCAGGTTGACCGTGGTCTCGAACCCGGCGCCGATCACCAGCAGCAGGGTGTGGAGCAGCTCTTCGTCGCCGAGCCGGTCGCCGTCCTCGTCGCGGACCCGGATCAGCTCCGTGGTCATGTCGTCGCCCGGGTGCTCCACCTTGTACGCGATCAACCCGCCGAGGACCGTACCGATCCGCTCCTGCACGGACGCGGCGTGCTCCGGGCTCGGGTCGGAGGTGTCCATGATGGCCGCGATCAGCGCGGCGGTGTCGTCCCGCATCTCGTCCGGGACGCCGAAGAGTTCGCAGATCATCCGCATGGGCAGCGGATGGGCCAGAGCGGCGCGCAGGTCCACCACCGAGCCGTCGGCGCCGGCCTTGGCCATGGCGTCCAGCAGCTCCCCGGTGATCGCCGTGACCCGGGGCAGCATCGCCTCGGTGCGGCGGTGCGTGAAGCTGGGTGCCACCAGCTTGCGCAGCCGCGTGTGGTCCGGGCCGTAGGCGGACAGCATGTTGATCACGCCGACCCAGCCCAGGATCCAGCCCCAGGAGGGGTGTTCGGAGATCTCGGGCCACAGGCGCCAGTGCTTGCGCGGGTCCTTGCTGACCTGGGGGTCGAGGATGAGCTCCTTGAGCACGTCGTAGCCGGTGGGAGCCCAGGCGGGTATGCCGCCGGGCAGCTCGACCGGCACGACGGGGCCGAGGGCGCGTAACCGCGCGCTCTCCGCGGGGATGTCGGAGCCGAACGGGTCGAGGGCGATGCGGTCGGTGACGGTCACGGCGTCTCTCCAGGCTGGTCGGGGGAGCGGGGGCTGAACCGGACGGGCAGGGACGTCAGCGAGCGGTGGAACGGCCCGGGCCGCCAGCTGAGCCGCTCGCGGGGCAGGACGGGTTCGAGGTCGGGCAGCCACAGCATGAGCCGCTCGACCGCCTCGGTCGCGATGAGCAGCGCGTGGTGGCGGACCGGGCAGGCGTGCGGGCCCGCGCCCCACGACAGGTGCGAGGCGTCCCCGGCCCGCGGCCCGCCGGTGGTCTCCCGTTCGGCGAACAGCCCCACGGCACCGAAGGAGACCACCACCGGGACCGCCGGCCTGATCCAGGCCCCGTGGAAGGAGACCGCCCGACGGGCGTAGTAGATGCCGTAGTTGGCCAGCGGGGTCTCGTGGTGCAGCACCTCGACCACCGCGTCCATGACCGGGCGGGCGCCGCTGGTCAGCGTGGAGTAGTAGAGCGGGTTGCCGAGGATCCGGGAGAGCGCGTTGGAGACCAGGTTCGTGGTCGGCTCGTACCCGGCGCCCAGGGTCAGGAACACCTGCCAGGAGACCTCCTCCTGGGTCAGTCCTGCGGGATGGTCCAGGAGCATGCTCGGCAGGTCCTCGCCGCGCTCCGCGACCTTGGCGGCGACCAGCCGCAGCACGTATTCGGCGTACTCCGCCTCGCCCTCGGCCGCCCGCGCACCGCCCTCCATCATCTTCAGGACGCCCTCGTTGAGCCGGTCGCCCTGGCTGTCCGGCAGCCCGAACAGGTTGTTGAACACCAGCGCCATCAGCGGGCGGGTGAAGTCGGTGACGAGGTCCGCCTCGCCGCGGGGCGCGAACCGGTCCACCAGCAGCCGTACCGCGCGGTGCACCAGCGCCCGCAGGTCGTGCGGTTCGATCAGGTCGAACACGTCGATGAGGGTGGTCCGGTAGCGGAGGTGCGCGTCGTCGTCCGAGAACAGCGCGTTGGGCCGCCAGCGCATCATGCCGAGCAGCGGGGACTCCTCGGGGACGGTCCCCTCCCAGGCCCGCGGGTCGTGCGAGAAGGTCTCGACGTCCCGCAGCACGTCCAGGGCGGCGCGCCGCTCCGTGACGACGTACGCCGGGGCACCCGGCGCGAGTTCCGCCCGGCCGACCGGGCCCTGGGCGCGCAGGGCGGCGTAGTAGCCGTGCGGGTTGCGGGCGAAGCCGTCCTCCCACAGGCACACCGGGGCGGAGACGGTGAAGGACTGCTGCGCGGTCATCGGGCCTCCGCGGGCCGGTCGTCGATCAGATGCTGTACGAGGGCGAGCAGGGCGTCGACCGAGGAGTCGGCGTCCCGGGCGTCGCAGGTCACCAGCGGGGTGCCGGGCGCCAGGTCCAGGGCGGCACGCAGTTGCTCGCTCGTGTAGTGGTCCGGGGCGTCGGGAAACGCGTTGAAGGCGACCGCGTAGGGCAGCCCCGCCTCCTCGATCAGGCCCAGCACGTCGAACGAGGCGTCGATCCGGCGGCCGTCCACCAGGACCAGCGCGCCCAGCGCCCCGTAAGACACGTCCTGCCACAGCGTCCGGAACCGGTCCTGTCCCGGCGTCCCGAACAGGTACAGCACGACCCCGCCGGGCAGGCTGATCCGTCCGAAGTCGATGGCGACGGTGGTGGTCTCCTTCTCCCGCACCCCGTCGAGGTCGTCGACGTGCGCCGAGGCCTCGGTGAGGTGCTCCTCGGTGTGCAGCGGGCGGATCTCCGACACCGAGTCGATGAGGGTCGTCTTGCCCACCCCGAACGGCCCGGTCACCAGGATCTTCACCAGGTCGCGGGCGGAGTCGGGGAGGTGTGGGCCGCCCGTGCGGGGCAGCTCACCGGTGCTTGAGGGCGCGCAGGCCATCGGCCACTCTCTTCAGCAGGTCGGGGTCGAACCGTTCGGCGGGCGGGATCGGCGCGCGGGCCCGGACCAGGTCGCGGTCGACGAGGTCGGCGGCCAGCACCCGGACGGCGGAGAACGGCAGCCGCAGCAGCGCCGCCGCCTCCACCACGGTCAGCGCCCCGCCGGACAGCAGTTCCAGCAGCGCCTGTTCGGCGGCCGGCAGCCCCGCGGGCAGGGGCGAACCGACGTGGGTGAGCACCGTCAGCCGTTCCAGATGCGGACGGCTGGGCCGGGCCACCCCGCCGGTGGACAGGTACGCGGGGACCAGGGGGCGGCCGCCGCGACGGCCGGTCATGCCGGCGCGCCGCCGTCGGAGCCTCTGGGCGCGGCCGCCATCGCCTTCTCACCCAGCCGGGCCACCTGCGAGTGCACGCGGTGCGCCAGCAGGTCCAGACGCACCTCCGGGTCGCCGTAGGCGGCCACACAGGTGCCGTGGGCGGTCGGCACGATCAGCACGTAGCCGTGGTCCGACTCGATGACCACCTGGCGTACCTCGGCCCGGTCACGGTCCGCGAAGGCGGCGGCCGCGGCCCGGCAGGCGCCCTGCACGGTACTGGTGATCGCGGCGACCCGCTCGGCGCTCGCCCGGGACAGAGCGTCGGTGTGACCGGTCGCGAGGCCGTCCCGGGTGAGCAGGACGGCGGCCAGTACGTGCGGTACCTGCAGGACGGGGTCCAGCACCCATGCCGTGTCGCCCGTGTCGCGGCTGGTCATCAGTCCGCTGCTCCTTCGTCGTCGGTCCGGTGGGAATCGGGCGGGGTGGCCCGCTGGGGTCCGCGTGCCGCCGCGGTGCCGTACTGCAGGGCCGCGAGCGCGGCGGCGGCCTCCTCGGGGCGGCGCGCGGCCGGCTGCGGCGCGGGTGCGCCGGGCGGGGCCGCAGGGGTACGACGGCGCCGCCGCGGCAGCCCGCCCAGGTCCCCAGGGTCCTGGTGGCCGGGGGCGGGAGCGGTGGCGCGCGCGTGCTCGGCGCCGGAACCGGAGTCGTCGGACCCGGGTGCCGGAGCCGCGGCGGCCGCACGGGACAAGGACCCCCCGCCCGGCACCGCCTCGCCCCCGCCCGCCTCACGGACGCCACCCTCACGCACGGGTGTGTGATGCACGGCTGTCTCGGGCACGGCCGCTTCCCGCGCAGTCGACTCGCGCACTGGCGCCTCGCGTATGGCCGTCGCGGACACGGGCCTCTCGGACACGGGCCTCTCGGACACGGGCCTCTCGGACACGGGTGTCTCGTGCACGGACGTCTCGGGGCCGGCCGCTCCATGCGCGGCTGTCTCGGGCGCAGGCGACTGATGTGCGGGTGCTTCGTGTGCGGGTGTCTCCAAGGCGGCCGTTGCGTGGACGGCCTTCTCGGTCGCGGCCGTTCGCCGTGCATGCTCGCGGGTCGAGCGTGGCGCGCTGGCCGCCGGCGGACGTTCGCCGGGGTCGATCCGGCAGAGCAGGTGACTGTCCACCCGCAGCACCGCGCGCACCCCGCCGTAAGGAGAGGGGGAGGTGAGGTCGACGTGCAGGTCGAACTGGCGGGTGAGCTGGCCCACCGCGGCCAGGCCCATGCGCGGCGGATCCCCGAGGTCGGTCAGCAGAACCGGGTCGCTGCCCGCCACCAGCCGCTGCGCGCGGGCCCGTTCGTCCTGCGTCATGCCGAGGCCCGCGTCGTCGACGGTGACGCACACCCCGTGGTGGACGTGTTCCAGGTTGACCAGGACCTCGGTGTCCGGCGCCGAGTGGCGCAGCGCGTTGTCGAGGAGCTCGGCGACGATGACGGCGACCGGCTCCACCGCGTGCGACACGAGGGCGGTGCCGGGTTCCAGATGGTTGTGCACCCTGACCCGCTGGTACCCCGCGAGCCGGGCCTGGCCGCCGGTCACGGCGTCCACCACGTGGGACTCCTCGCGGGCCAGGCCCACCCAGCCCCCGCACACCACGGCGGCCACCTGCGCCCGCCGCAGCGACTGTTCGTTCTCATGGTCGAGCGCGAACAGCGTCTGCGCCAACTCGGGGTCGTCGTAGCGCTGTTGCAGACTCCGCAGGGCGTCCTGCAGACGGTACAGGGCGGCCTGGATCTCCCGGGTCGCACCGCGCAGTCCGGCCTGGGCGGCGGCGTCGATCCGGACCCGCTGCGCGGTCAGCTCCTCGCGCAGCGCGGTGAGCACGTACTCCAGGGCGATCCCCGTGGGAGTGCCCGGCGTGTGCTGCCGGGCGGGTCCCGGCACCTTGAGGTGCGGATGGGCCAGCTGGGCCGCGGCGGCGGGCATCCGGCGGGCGGCGAGATGCTCGATCTCGGTGAGGAACGCGCCCTCGGCGCCTTCCAGCCGGGCGTGCGACTCCGCGACCTCGGCCCGCAGCGCGGCGTTCTGGCGGCGGGAGCGCCACAGACCGGCGCCGAGGACGAGCGCGCAGAGCGTTCCGGCGGCGAGACCACCGGCCACCAGTTCCGGTAATTGGATCATGGAGTCGGATTCCAGGGGGTAGGGCAGCAGTGGGCAGGGGGAGCCCCCCGCGGGCCCCTCCCATGTGGCGCTCGCAGCACAGTACACACCGTCATTGACCGGCCCCGCACGGTGAATCGACACATCACTTCGAATCCGGCCGCCGACCGTTCGCTTCTGTGTCAAGTGTCGGAAATGCCGTGCGTAGACGACGAGTTGGCCTCCGGAGTGGCCGAGCCGTCACCGGGTGGCCGAGGCCGGCGCCGGCAGGTCGTAGACGTGGGCCGGGGAGATGATCCGGGTGATCGCCCGGCCGAACAGGGTGCTGGGCTCGATGTCGCCGCGGTAGGCGATGTCGGTGTTCAGCAGTACGGCCACCGTGGTGCGCGCCGACGGCAGGTACACCGTCAGTGCCTCGTAGCCCGGCAGTGAGCCGTTGTGCCCGATCCAGCCCTGCACGTCGAAGATGCCGAGGCCGTACCCCGCGCCCTTGATCCCGGTCGGGGGAGTGGTGAGCCGCTGCTTCTGGGTGGCCGGGCCGACCATGGTGCTGCCGTCGGGGTAGACCCCGGTGGCCGCCGTACGGGCCCAGAGGTGCAGATCGGCCAGGTCCGAGATCATCGCGCCGGCCGCCCAGCCCCAGGACGGGTTCCAGTCGGCGGTCTCCGCCACCCGCCCGTCCGCCGTCTGGTCGGTGTAGCCCTGGGCGTGCGGGGTGGGGAACGCGTTCCCGCTCGGGAACACCGTATGGTTCATGCCGGCCGGGGCGAGGACGTGCTGCCCGATGTACGCGCCGAGCCGCTGTCCGCTCTCCTTCTCGACGAGCAGGCCGAGCAGGATCAGGTTGGTGTTGGAGTAGAAGAACTTCGTCCCCGGCTGGAACATCACCGGATGTCTGAAGGAGTAGGCGAGCAACTGCCGCGGGGTGAAGGCGCGTTGCGGATCCGAGGTGAGCGCCTTGAAGAAGTCGTCGTCCTCGGAGTAGTTGAACAGTCCGCTGCGCATCCCCGCCAGGTCCCGCACGGTGATCCGGTCGCCGTTCGGCACGCCGCCCAGGTACTTCCCGATGGGGTCGTCCAGGCCGACCCGGCCCTGGTCGACCAGTTGCAGCACCGCCGTGACGGTGAACATCTTGGTCTCGCTGCCGATCCTCATGTAGAGGCCGGGCGACATCCGCTGCCCGGTCGCCTTGTTCGCGACCCCGAAGGAGCGAACGTAGTCGGGCTGCCCGGGAGTCCAGACCCCGACGATCACGCCGGGCACCCGCGCCTCGCGCATGACCTGCTGGACGGCCGTGTCGAGCCGGCGGGCCACGGCCGGAGTCATGGCCCGCACGTCAGGGCGCCCGGAGGGCGACGGCGCGGGCGAGGGAGAACGCGCGGCGGCGGACAGGGCCGCCGCGGTGGGGGGTGCGGTGGCGAGCGGCACCGTCAGTGTCCCCAGCAGGACGGCGACCGCGGCCCAGGCGCGCAGCCTGGCGGGTGAGCAGGACATGGGCTGACTTCCAGCACATGGGGTGACCGTGCGGTGGGGTCGGACGTCGGAACCCTGGGTTCACAGGATACGGGCGTCTGCCGGGGGCCGCCCGCCGGCCGGCCCGCTACTCGTGGCTGACCGGCCGCAGCACCGCGAGCGTGGCGTTGGCCTCGCGCAGCGCCAGTTCGAGCCTGCCCGGAGAGTGCAGCGTGCCGGCCCCGTCGGGCGGCACCAGCCACTCCAGGCTGCGTCCGGCCCGGTACGGTGGCGGGGCGGCCACCCACGACCCCTTGGTCGCGTAGCGCAGACCGGCGCCGATCCATCCGCCGGACGGATCGGGCGGCACGAAGAAGCCGACCCGGTGCGCCGCACTGTCCACCAGGGTGGGTCCCGGCACCGGCAGCGACGGCCGCCACAGCAGCTCCAGTGCGAGCAGGCCGAGCTGGTCCGGCACGCTCAGCACGTCCCAGAAGCGGCCCGCCTCCAGCAGCGAGACGCCCTCCCCGTGGTCCCACTCCCACTTGCACGTCCGGGGGTCCGCCGCGGCCGCCGCGAGCCATTCCACGCCCTGCATCCACATCGTGTTCGTCATCCACCGCTCCGGCACTCGGTACGTCGGTCCGCCAACCCGGCGTATGCATGCTGGTAGATATTTCTACGTGGCGGAAGGGGTGGCGAACCGTGGCGTTTTGGGGTGTTTGTTCGAACACCGAGCGCCCGTGCCGATGCCGACGCGTCGCCCGGGGATCCGGCGTCGACGGGCGCGGTGTCCCTCAGCCGATGAAGGGCGTCAGGACGAGCATGGTGGCGTCGTCACGGACCTCGCAGCCCCGGATCAGGTCGGCCCACACCGCCTCGGTGAGCTCGGTGTCCGTGCCGGTGAACCCGGCCAGCCGCGCCGGGAGCGGATAGAAGCGCCCTGCCCGGTCGCGGGCCTCCCAGACCCCGTCCGAGGCGATGAACAGCCGGTCGCCGCGGCCCAGCTCGACCGTGATCTCCTTCGGCGGTTGCACCCCCGCCAGGCCCAGCCCCAGCGGAGCCGCCGACGAGACGGTGAGTTCCTGGGCCCGGCCGTCGCGCAGCAGCACCGGTGCCGGGTGACCGCAGGCGACGATCCGAACGGACCGGGCATCGGCCGAGAACTCCAGCAGCAGGGCGGTGGCGAACAGCTCGGCGTTCGGCACACCGTCCGAGTCCACCAGCAGCCGGCGGTTCATCCGCGCCGCGACCGCCTCCAGGTCGGGCTGGTCGAGCACCGCCTCCCGGAACGCGCCGAGCAGCCCCACCACCGTGGCGACGGCGGCCAGCCCGTGCCCCCGTACGTCCCCCATCACCGCCCGCACCCCGTACGGCCCGTCGCGCACGTCGAAGAAGTCCCCGCCGACCAGCGTGCCGTGCTGCGCGGCCCTGTACAGCCCCGCGCACCCCACCGCCCCGACCCGCTCCGGCAACGGCGGCAGCACGGCCCGCTGCACCGCCTCTCCCACGGCCCGCTCGGTGAGCAGCTGGGCGTCGCGGTGACTGCGCACATAGGACACGAACACGCTCAGTACCGCCACGAACGTGATCGTGAGCAGGTCGGTGTCGCCGGGCAGGTTGAGGTGGGTGGCGGGCACGTTGAGCAGCAGCACCACCAGGACGCTGAGCACGGCCGTCGCCAGCGGCCCGTAGGAGAGGACGGCCAGCGGCGGGATGGCTCCCAGCAGGAAACCGAAGTCGTGGCCGTCCGGGCTGATCAGTGTCGCCATGGTCACCGTCGCGAGCAGCGCGACGGGCAGCACCCGCACCCAGCGCGGCGGCGGCGCTCCCTGCAGCCAGCCACGACCGTCCCGGTAGCCGCGCGGCGACCAGCCGCGCACCGATGTCACATCCCCAAGTTACGCCCGTGCCCCTGCCCGGTCCCACCGGCGCCTGGCAGCACACGCGGACCGTCAGTCGACGTCCCTGCTCAGCAGGGTCTCCGCCTCCGCGAGGATCTCGGTGACCCGCAGGCCGAACACGGCGTCGCACGGGTGCGCGCGTCCGGTGCGGACGGCGCCGAGCAGGGCGTCGGCGGCCCTGGTCAGGGCGGGCACCGCGCCTTCCGCGCTCCTCGGCAGCAGCGTCACCCCCGTCTCACCCCGCAGTTCCACGTCCGCACCGGCCGCCGCCGGGGGCGCGGTGAGGCTCAGCGTCACCGTGCTGGAGGCCCCGGTGGCGTGGTCGAGGACGAGGTGGACGGTGTCCGCGGGGCCGTGCACGGCGGCCGCCACCCGCCGTACGTCGCCCAGCACCGGCAGCAGCACGGACAGGGCGTGCGGACCCACGTCCCACAGCGCTCCCTTCTCCTTGCGCCACGGAGAGTCGGCGAACGGGCTCTCGCCGGTGAACAGCGAGCCCAGCCACTGTGCCCGAGCCGTGAACCAGCCGGTCGCGGCGGCCTGCTCGCCGATCCACCGCTCCGGTTCCTGCTGGAACCGGGTGGTGAAGAAGACCACCGAGGCGACCCGGGACCGCTCGGCCGCCTCCACCACCGCCCGCGCCTCGGCGACCCCGATCGCGAGGGGCTTGTCCAGCAGCAGATGGCGGCCGGCCCGCGCGGCCCGCACCGCCAGCTCCGCCTGCACGGCCGGCGGCAGCGCCACCGCCACCGCGTCGACGTCGGCGAACAGCGCGTCCACGTCGTCGTACGCCCGGACGCCGTACTCCCGCGCCAGCTCCGCCGCGGCCTGCGGGCGGCGGCCCCACACCCCGGCGAAGTCCAGCGAGCCGTGTCCCGCCAGCGCGGGGGCGTAGGCCGCCCGCGCCCAGGGTCCCGTCCCCAGCAGTCCGATGCGCATCTTCCGTTCCTTTCTCCGTGCTCTGCTCCACACCGTCGCCCGGGCCGTCAGGGGGCCGTGCGCCGCCCGCCGCCGGCACAGGCCCGGGACCGCCCGGCGCCGTCCGCCAGCCACCCGGCGATGCTCTCGGCGATGGGCTGCCCGGTGTCCATCTCGACGAACCCGAACTGGCCCGACTGGTTGCACTCCAGGAACCACCAGATGCCGTCGGCGTCCTCCGCGAAGTCGAAGGCACCGTAGGCCAGCCCGGCGTCCTTCATATACGTGTGAACGGCCTCGGCGACTCGCGGGGGCACCTCCGCTTCCTGCCAGGGCGAGACGGACGGGGCGAACCGGACGTCCACGTCGTCGGGGTGGGCGTCCGGGTGCACCGGCTTGCGGGCGGCCAGCAGCCGCTCGCCGACCACCGTCAGCCGGATGTCGGCCCGCTTGGCGACCCGCCGTTGCAGCAGCGTCGGCCCGAACGCCACGGCCGCGAAGTCGGTGTCCGGCGCCACCCTGCTGGTCGGCACCGCTCGCGGCGGCTCCTGCGGGTGCGCCCCCGAAACCGGCTTCACCACCAGGTCCGGGAACCGCGCCGCGAACTCCCGGGCCGCCTGCGGGAACGTCGTGATCAGCGTGGCGGGCACGGCGAGTCCGCTGCGTTGGGCCAGTCGCAGCTGCCAGGGCTTGTGGCGGGCCTGGCGGGCCGCGTCCGGATGGTTCATCCAGCGCGCCCCGGTCCCGCGCAGCATGCCGTACAGCGCCTGCGCGGACTCCTCTGACAGCCAGGCCGACGGCTGGGCGGCCCGGGAGGCCGCCACCCCCGGCCTGCGCACCCAGATGGAGCGCAGGCCGTCCACACTCACCAGGCGCCCGTTCACGGACAGATGTCCGCGGCTGACGCCCTGCACATACTCGCCCGACAGGGCCACCCCGCTGGTGAGGTCGGCGGGGTCGAGGCGGACGACGGGCACGGATGCCTCGTGCAGCCGGAGGACCACCATGTCCGCCGTCACGTCCTCGTCACTGGTCAGGATGAGCACGGTCATCGTCGGGTGCCGCGCTCAGTCGTCGAAGTGCGTCTTGGAACCCGCCGTGGACGTCGTGGTCCCCAGGGCTCTGAGCGTTGCGTGATCGGTGGCTGCGATCCGGCCATCGTGGAGAACGTTCAACTGCAGTCCGGAGTCATACGCGTACGGAGTGGTGACGTCCAACTGCACAGCGGGGCGTGCGTAGTTGAGCGCGAACGGTTGCATGGTCTCTCCCTGTTTCGTTCTTCCATGCACTTATACGATTCGAACGCGTGGTTGGTTTCCTTACTCTCCGTAATCTCAGCCCCAATTAAGAGCTTGTTAAGGAAACAACGCCCGATCGTCGCCACAAGTGGCCGATTTCACATGCCGGTCCGACGCCTGACGGCGTCAAATGCCCGCGATTCTGCGGGATGTCGCGAGGGCCTGTTCGGCGTAGCTCCGCCCGAAGAGGGCGGCATGCACCAACAGCGGGAACAGCTGGTGCAGGCCGACGCGCTCGGTCCAGCCGTCGGCAGGCGGCGCGATCTCCCGGTAGGCGTCCAGGATCCGGTCCAGATGCGGACAGCCGAAGAGCCGGAGCATCGCCAGATCGGTCTCGCGGTGACCGCCGTGCGCGGCCGGATCGATCACCCGGACCGTGCCGTCGGCGCCCCACAGCACGTTGCCGTTCCACAGGTCGCCGTGCAGCCGAGCGGGCGGCTCGGCCGGCCCGGCGAGTTCCGGCAGTCGCTCGGTGACCCGTTCGACCACCGCGGCCTCCCGGGGGCGCAGGGTCCCGCGGTCGACCGTCTCGCGGAGGTAGGGCAGCAGCCGGTGCTCGGCGTACCAGTGCGGCCAGTCGGCGCCGGGTTCGTTGCGCATCGGGGCGAGGCCGATCCAGGCCTCGCGCGGGCCGTGCGGTGGTGCCGCCCCGAAGGCCGGGGCTCCGCAGGCGTGCAGGGCGGCCAGTGCGCGGCCGAATCGGGTGGCCGCCTCGGCGCTCGGGGGGCCGGTGCCGACCAGTTCGGTCACCAGCCACCGCTCGTCGTGCCCGAGCACCTCCGGCACCGGGACCGCCCGGGCCGCGGCCAGCCAGCGCAGCCCGGCCGCCTCGGCCCGTACCGCACCGGATCGTTCGTCGTGTTTGACCATGGCGGCCGGGCCGTCCGCCAGTTGCACCTCTGTCAGGCTGCCGGACCGTGCCCGCCGGGCCGAGACCGGCCGCCCGGTGAGCCGGGCGGCCGCCGCGTCCGGACCTTCGTCGCCGTCGACCACGGCCACCAGGGTACGGGCCGCCCCCGGCCGGGAGGCTGAGGCGCCCCGGCCGGGGCGCTGCGGGTGTCAGGAGCCCCAGGTGCCCTGGTCGACGGCGCAGGTCCAACCTGTGCCGTGCAGCGCGAACTTCACCTCGTAGGTGTGGGTGTCCAGCAGGTGGGACCGCACCCGCACCCCGAGGCTGGTCCTCTTCCTCAGGGTCGCCGTGGACACCGACACCGTCGTCGACGTCCGGTGGGTGACCTTGCCGCCCGTGGGTACGGCGGTGCCGAAGCGGATGTTCCTGACGACCGTCACGGTGAACGTCACCTTCGTGAAGTTCTTCGCGGCGCTCTTGTTCTTGACGGCGAAGGAGAGGCCGCCGTTGGTCACCCAGTTGCCCGAGTTCGCGTAGAAGCGGCTCGGATAGACGATGTCGACCGGGCAGCCGGTGCTCTGCGGTGCCTCGGCCAGCGCGGACGCGCCCGCGGCGAGGCCGAGTTGGGCGGCGGTGACGGCGCCGACGGCGCTCAGGGCTCCCAAGGACGTGCGCATGCGGTTCATTAAGGCGATAACCCCCCTGTGGTACTCATCGGAACTTAGCGAAGAGTCCCATGTTTCTCAGCCCAAAGCAGTCGCTTATCCCTCGTCAGGGTGTAATACGCCCGTTCCGGCCGTCCCGGTCCGCCGGCGGTGACACGCCGACGGCCGGCCCGAGTCCGCCCGAACGGCGGTGCGCCCCGCCGCGGGATTGGCCCGGCCGGGCGGTGTTGGGCGTGTCGGCGCCACGGATGGGCGGCCCGGATGGTGCGCGGCACGGGACTGACTGACGGTGGTTCATGTCGGAGCCGGGTCGTTTCAGCTGATGGAGTATCGGCGCCCGGCCACGGCGGAAGGACATAGAGATGCGTTCTGCCCGCATGATCCTCGCGACGACGGCCGCCACCGCGGCCCTGGCGTTCGCCGCTCCCACCGCGCAGGCCGCGGGTTCGGGGGACCGCGACGACGGGGGCCGTGACGACAGCTCCTACAGCAGCAGCGACAGCAAGTTCGACCCCGAGACCTACAAGGGCAAGGGCGACGACGAGCAGGGCGGCAAGGGAGACAAGGGAGATAAGGGAGACAAGGGGGACCGGGGGAAGAACGAGGGCTCCTCGTGGGGTGACGACGAGGAGAGCGACCGTCCGCACGGCGGCATGCACACCGGTGGCGGCGCCCTCGCCACGCCCGGTGTCACGGCCGGCGGGCTGGCCGTCCTCGGCGTAGCGGCCTCGGGTGCCTACGCGCTGCGGCGCAGGAGAGTCACCGGGCCCGTGTCCTGATGGGCATAGGAATACGGGGCCGCGGCCGCCGCCGGCGCTCGACACGCCGACGGCACCGCGGGTCCCGTCTCCCGCCCCTCCCGCTGCCGTGCCCCAGAAAGGTGACCCCGATGGCAGCTGGCCCTTCCTCTTCGCACGCCGACGCCCCTGACCCCGGCGCCCCTGACGCCGGCGACCCGGCCGCCGCGGCCGACACCCGGCGCGGCGGGCTGCTGCCCGTGTGGGGTGCCGCCCTGGTGCTGCTGGCCGTGGCGCTGATCGGCGGACACGACAAGGCGTCCGACGACGCCGGCGGCGGGGTCCCGGCCGGACGCACCGGCGCCGCCCCCTCGGCCGATCCGCAGCGGACCCGTGCGGCGCTGCCCCGGTCCGTACCCACCCGCCTGCTCATTCCGAAGATCTCCGTCGACGCCCCCTTCACCGCCCTCACCATCAGTCCCTCGGGCCAGCTGGAACCGCCGCCCGCCGACAACACCAACCTCGTCGGCTGGTACTCCAAGGGCGCCGCGCCCGGTGAGGCGGGCACCGCGATCATCGCGGGCCACGTCGACACCAAGGTGTCGGCGGCCGTCTTCGTCAGACTGGACGAACTGGAGCGCGGCGACCGCTTCACGGTGGACCGGGCCGACGGCACGACGGCTCAGTTCGTGGTCGACGACGCCGAGACCTTCCCGAAGGACGACTTCCCCAGTGACCGCGTCTACGCGGACACCAGCCGCCCCGAGGCCCGGCTGATCACCTGCGCGGGAGACTACGACCACGACGTCAAGGACTACACGGAGAACCTGGTCGTCTTCGCCCACCTCGTCTGACCCCGAACGCGCGAACGTGGGGTTCAGCCGCCCGTCGACTCCCGCACCACCAGGCGGAAGGGACTGACGAACTCCTCCCGTTCCTGACCGGGCCCGGAACGGTCGATCCGCGCGGCCAGCAGGGCGACCGCGCGGTCGGCCATCAGGTCGTGGTCCGGGTCGACGGTCGACAGCGAGGGGACGAGGTACGCGCTCTCGTCGACGTTGTCGAAGCCGATCACCCTGACCTGCTCCGGCACCCGCACCCCGGTGTCGGCGAGAGCGCGCAGGACGCCCATGGCCACCGTGTCGGTCACGCAGAACACCCCGTCGACATCGAGGCCGCCCGTCACCTTCTCGCGCATCCGGCGGGCCGCCTCCCCCATCGTGAGCGACTCCACCGTCACGACGAGGTCCGGATCCGCCGGCAGCCCCGCGGCGGCCAGCGCCCGCAGGTATCCCGCGTGGCGCCGGCTCGACACGCCGACCTCGCCGTCCAGCCGTCCGCACACCACGGCGATCCGACGGCAGCCCCGTTCCAGCAGGTGCCGTGTCGCCGCTTCCGAGGCCGCCTCGTTCGGCATGGCGACGTGGTCGGCTGGGCCGCCGAAGACCCGCTCGCCGAGGATCACCACCGGATGGTCGACCTCCAGCGCCTCGAGATCGGCCCGGTCCATCCCGACCGTACTGAGGATGAGTCCGTCGTAGAGCCGGTTGCGGGACAGGGACACGGCCGCCAGTTCGCTCTCCCGGCGGGCCCCGGTCTGTTCGATGCTCACCCGCAGACCGTGCCGGCCGGCCGCCGTGATGAGGGAGGCGGCCAGCCGGCCGTAGTACGGGCGGTTGATCTCGGGGACGGCCAGGCCGATGGTCCCGGTGCGTCCCTTGCGCAGGTTGCGGGCGGCGACGTTGACCCGGTAGTCGAGCCGGGTCATCGCCTCCAGGACGCGCTCCCGGGTGGCCGGGCGGACGTGGGGGTGGCCGTTGATCACGTTGGAGACGGTCATCGCCGAGACTCCGGCCGCCTTCGCCACGTCCTGGATCGTCGCCACGCTCACTCCCGCCTGCCGTCCTCGGCAAGACGATAGAGGGCGGCTCCGTGGGCGGGCAGCTCGGCGACCAGGTACCGGCCGTCGTGCGGGATGTCGGTACGGGTCCACAGCTCGCGGACCCGGTCGCGGGGCCCGGCTCCGACCGATCCCAGCGGCACCTCGAAGCGGCGTGCCTCGGCGGCCAGCGAGAACACCGCCGCGTACCGGGTGTGCCCGTCGGTGTCCCGGGCGGTCCAGAGCACCAGGTCCCCCTCCCGGAGCACCTCCCGGTTGCCGGTGCTGTGCCACAGGACGTCGAGCGCCTCGTCGTTCGTGAGCAGCTCGATCGTCTCGGGCGGGCTGGTGGGCAGGTCGCCGCCCATCATCAGCGGGGAGCGCGAGACCAGCCAGAGGGTCAGCAGACTGACCTGTTCGGGGCGGGTGAGGCGGGACAGGCGGTCCGCGCCCCGCTCGGCGCGGATGCCGATGTGCCCGAGCGGCAGCATGTCCGCGTCCGCCCAGCCGCCCTCCCGCTGCCAGGGGGCCCAGCGCGCCATGCGCGCGAACTGCGCCTCGACGTCCTCCCAGCGGTCCCACAGGTCGTCGCACACCCGCCACATCGTGGCGTGCTCCCGCAGGTGGTCCAGCCGGGCCACGGACAGGTCCGTGCCGGGGGAGAGGCTCAGCTCTATGGGCCGTCCGCTGCGTTCGACGGCCCGTGCGTAGGCGGCGATCTCCCGTTCGTGGTAGGGGAAGAGCATGTCGTCGGCCTTGACGAAGTCGACGCCCCACGCGGCGAACTGGGCGACCTGGGAGTCGTAGTAGGCCTGGGCGCCGGGGTGGTCGTGGTTCAGGCCGTGGTTGTCGGAGTTCCAGGGGCACACCGAGTCGGTGTCGGCCACGTCGGCCGCGGTGAACCCGGTCCCCAGCACCGGCAGTTTCGCCTCGACCGCCCGGCGGGGGATGCCCCGCATGATGTGCAGTCCGAAGCGCAGCCCCATGGCGTGCACCCGTGCGGCCAGCGGCCCGAACCCGGCGCCGCCCACCGCGGAGGGAAACCTGTTCGGCGCGGGCAGCTGGCGGCCGTACTCGTCCAGCACGAGCGGCGCGTTCGGGTTGTAGCCGTGGGCGCGGGCGGTGGGCTCGTACCACTGGATGTCCACGACCACCGTGTCCCAGCCGTGCGGGAGCAGATGGTCGCGCATGAACTCGGCGTTGGCGAGGACCTCTTGCTCGGTGACGGTGGTGCCGTAGCAGTCCCAGCTGTTCCAGCCCATGGGCGGACGCAGCCGGCGGGCGGGCAGCGGACGTGCGGGTCGGGTCATGTACGCGCTCCTGGGTGTCAGTGCCGGCGCAGGGGAGCCTGGACGGTGACGAACGAGTGGGGCGGGAGGGTGAGCCGGAGACCGCCGGCGGTGCCGGAGAGGCCGTCGAACTCCCTGGGCGCCACCGTCGTCGCCTCGGGCGTGTTGTGGGCCTGGAGCCTGTCCGCGGTGAGGATGCGGGCGGTCGGGTCGGCGAGGGTGCCGCCGCGCAGGTCGAGGAGGAGCTCGGCGGGCTCGTCGGCGTCGAGGTTGCTCACCGAGATCAGGACCCTGCCGTCCTTGACGCTGGCGGAGGCGGACAGGGTGTCCAGTTCCGCGTCCCCGACCCGGCGCCGGGCACCCTCGGCGCGGACGTGCACCGGGAGCGAGGTGGCGTCCTGGTGGCCCTTGTTCATCTCGAAGACGTGGTAGGTCGGGGTCCGGACCAGGCGGTCGCCGTCGGTGAGGATCATCGCCTGGAGGACGTTGACGGTCTGGGCGATGTTGGCCATGTGCAGGCGGGCGGCGTGCTGGTGGAAGATGTCGAAGTGGGTGCTCGCCACCAGCGCGTCCCGCAGGGTGTTCTGCTGGAACAGGAACCCCGGTTCGGTGCCCGGCTCGACGTCCCACCAGGTGCCCCACTCGTCCAGGACCAGGCCGACCGTGCGGTGCGGGTCGTAGACGTCCATGACCGTGGAGTGGCCGGTGAGGATGCGGTCGATCCGGCGGGCCGACACCATGGTGCGGTAGTAGTCGTCGGTGTCGAAGCCGGTCGCGCTGCCCTTGGCCTCCCAGGGGCCCGCGAGGGTGTAGTAGTGCACGGACAGGCCCTGGAAGAAGGTCTTGGGGGTGGCCTCGCAGCCGAAGCAGCTGATCTGCTGCATCAGGGTCTCGGTCCACTTGTAGTCGGCGTCGGAGGCGCCCGAGGCGATGCGGTAGAGCTTGTTGTCGCCGTGGTCGCGGCAGTAGGTGGCGTACTGGCGGGCCAGGTCGGCGGAGTACTCGGCGCGCATGTTGCCGCCGCAGCCCCAGGTCTCGTTGCCGATGCCCCAGTACGTCACCCGCCAGGGCTCCTCGCGCCCGTTCTCCTTGCGCAGCCGCACCATCGGGCTGTCGCCGTCCCGGGTCAGGTACTCCACCCACTCGCTCATCTCGCGGACCGTGCCGGAGCCCACGTTGCCGCTGATGTACGGCTCGGCGCCGAGGAGTTCGCACAGGGCCATGAACTCGTGGGTGCCGAAGTGGTTGTTCTCCTCGACGTTGCCCCAGTGCGTGTTGACCATCCAGGGCCGCCGCTCGCGCGGGCCGATGCCGTCCTGCCAGTGGTACTCGTCGGCGAAACAGCCCCCGGGCCAGCGCAGGTTGGGGATGTCCAGGGCGCGCAGGGCCTCGACGACGTCGAGCCGGATGCCTCCTTCGTTGGGGACGGGGGAGTCCTCGCCGACCCAGAAACCGCCGTAGACGCAGCGGCCGAGGTGCTCGGCGAAGTGGCCGTAGAGATGGCGGCTGATCGTCGGGCCCTCGATGTCGAGGTTGATGATCGCGGTGGCTGTGGACACGGGCACTCCTGACCGACTGAGATGTTCGATATACAGAACAGCGTCCGCTGGACCGGTTGTATCGATAAAAAACTGTCATCGAGCCGGGGGTGCGTCAAGAGCGCGGACGGCCCGGCCCTTTCGTGGAAGGGCCGGGCCGGAAAGGGGCGAGAGGCGTCAGACCGCCGTCGCCGCCGGGTACGTCGGGTACTCGACACCGGACACGTACTGGACGACCCGGACCACCTGGCAGGAGTAGCCGAACTCGTTGTCGTACCAGAGGTAGAGGATCGCGTTGTCGCCCTCCACCTTCAGCGCGCCGGCGTCGACGATCGAGGCGTGGCGCGAGCCGATGAAGTCGCTGGAGACCGCGTCCGGGGCGGTGGTGAAGTCGATCTGGCGCTTGAGCGGCGAGGTGAGCGACACCTCGCGGAGGTGGTCGAGGACCTCCGCGCGGGTCGCCTCGCGGCCCAGCTGGAGGTTGAGGATGGCGATCGACACGTCCGGCACCGGCACCCGGATCGAGCTGCCGGTGATCCGCGCCTCGAGGTCGGGCAGCGCCTTGGCGACGGCGGAGGCGGCACCCGTCTCGGTGATGACCATGTTGAGCGGCGCGGACCGGCCGCGGCGCTCCGACTTGTGGTAGTTGTCCAGCAGGTTCTGGTCGTTGGTGAACGAGTGGACCGTCTCCACGTGTCCGCGCAGCACCCCGTACTCGTCGGCCATCGCCTTCAGCGGCGGCACGATCGCGTTGGTGGTGCAGGACGCGCAGGACAGGATCTGCTCGTCCGGCTTGATGGTGTCGTGGTTGACGCCGTGCACGATGTTCGGGACGTCGCCCTTGCCCGGCGCGGTCAGCACGACCTTGTCGATGCCCGGACGCAGGTGCTTCGACAGGCCCTCGCGGTCCCGCCACCTGCCCGTGTTGTCGATGAGGATGGCGTTCCGGATGCCGTACTCGGTGTAGTCCACGGCGGACGGGTCGTCGGCGTAGATCACCTTGATCTCGTTGCCGTTGGCGAGGATCGTGCTGCTCTCCTCGTCCACGGTGATCGTGCCCTGGAACTGCCCGTGGATCGAGTCGCGGCGCAGCAGCGAGGCGCGCTTGACGATGTCCTCGGCGCCGCCGCCGCGCACCACGACGGCCCGCAGCCTGAGACCGTTGCCGGAGCCCGACTTCTCGATGAGGAGCCTGGCGACCAGCCGGCCGATGCGGCCGAAGCCGTACAGGACGACGTCACGGGGTTCACGCCGGTCGATCTTGTCGGCACCGGTGGCGCCGGCGACCTCCTCCGCGGTGAAGGCCGCCACCGTCAGGCCGCGGTCGTCGGCCTTGTACTTGGCCGCGAGCATGCCGAGGTCGATCTGGGAGGGCCCGAGGTCGAGCGTGGTGAGCGCCTGGAGGAAGGGCATCGTCTCGGTGACCGAGAGCTCGGCGCCGTCGATCTGGCGGGCGAAACGGTGGGTCTTGAGGATGCTGACCACCGACTTGTTCACCAGGGAGCGGCTGTGGAGCAGGACCGTCACGTCCCGCTCCCGGTGCAGCTTCCCGATGAGCGGGATCATCGACTCCGCGATCTCCTCACGGTTCTTCCAGTTGGTGAACGAGTCCTCGTTGACAGTCACAGACCTGCATCTCTCGATCGAGCTGAGTGGCGCTCATATGGTAAACAGACCGTCGGATGATCGATCAAGGGGGTGCGCATGTGATGCGGGTCGCGTGGGTCTGAACGGGTGCGGAAGACCGTAAGAAACCCCCGTGTCGCGTTGCGAGGTCGCGCTGCGCTGCCGATGGTCGGACCGTGAGCACGTCATCCGTACCGCGGTCGGGCCCCGTCGCCCTGACGCGCCCCGCCCTCCTGCCGTCCCTCGGCCGCACCCCGTCCGGCCTGCGGGCCGCCCTGACGTTCTTCGTGGCGGTCCGGCTCGCCGGGGCCGCCGTCGTCGTCCTGGCCAACCACGCCACGGGGCACCCGCTCCTGCGGAACCTCGCGCACGCCTGGGACGCCCGCTGGTACCAGCACATCGCCGCGCACGGCTACGGCGACCTGATCGAGATCACCCGCCACGGAGCCGTACAGAGCGACTGGGCGTTCTTCCCGCTGTACCCCGGGCTCATCCGCGCCCTGACGACGGTCCTGCCGCTCTCGCCCGGCAGGGCCGCGCTGCTGCTCGCCGGCCTCGCCGCCGTGGTGGCCGCGTGGGGCGTCTACCGCGTCGGCGACCTCGTGTACGGCCGGGGCGTCGCCACGGCGCTCGTCGTTCTGTGGGCCGTACTCCCCCAGTCGGTCGAACTGACCATCGCCTATACCGAGTCCCTCTTCTCGGCGCTCGCGGCCTGGTCCCTGTACAGCGTCCTCAGGGGTCGCTGGCTGTGGGCCGGCGGTCTCGCCGCGCTCGCCGGTCTCTCCCGGCCCAGCGGCTTCGCGGTCGCCGCCGCGGTCGTCGTCGCGGGCGCCCACGAGGCGGTGCGGCGACGGGGCCGGGTCACGCCCCGGCTCTGGGTGGGATGCCTGACGGCCCCGGTCGGCTGGCTCGGCTACGTCCTGTGGGTGGGACACCGGACCGGCGACCTGCTGGGGGGCTACTTCGGGGTGCAGCAGGCCTGGAACTCGCGCTTCGACTTCGGCCGGGGGTCCCTGCTGTTCGTGAAGGGCCTGCTGGTGCACGGCGGCGGCTTCGTCTACGCCGCCGCCCTGGTGATCGTCGTGGCCGGTGTCCTGCTGTTCTGCCTGCTCTGCCTGGACCGTGCCCCGCTGGTCCTGGTGGTCTTCGCCGGGGTGCTGGTCCTGGTCGTGGTGGGCGGCTCGGGCTCCTTCGCCTCCAAGCCCCGCTTCCTGCTCCCCGCGTTCCCCCTGCTGATCCCGCTGGCCCGCGCCCTGGTCAGGAGCTGGCGGCTGCGACCCGCCCAGGCCGTCCTCGTCGTGGGCGCCCTCGCCACGGTCTCCCTGCTGTTCGGCGCCTACATCATGACGGTGGCCCGCGCCCCCCTGTGACGCGGCGGGCGCGGGCACGGCGGGCGCACCGAGGCGAGCGCTAGCGGGGATTGAAGACCACGCTGGCGAAGTGGACGCCGGCGGGCGCCGAGTGGCCGGGGGCGATCCTGCGCGCGGTGCCCTTGCACTTCGCCTTGCTGTAGACGACGAGCGCCTTCTTCGTGGAGTTCTGCGGGCCGCGCGCCTCCTGCGCCATGTCGAGGCACTTGCGGTCCGGCGGGTTCTGGACGGCGTACGCCTTGCCCTTCGGGCCGACCCAGACGAAGGTCCCCTGGGCGGCGGCCGCCGGACCCATGGTGAGGACGGTGAGGGCGAGCCCGCCGAGAGCGACGGCGAGCGGACGACAGAGGCGCATCGTGATGTCCTTCGTGAACGGTGACAACGGTGAAGAAAGGGCGCCGGAAGGACCGGAGCCCGCGGCCATCACACACCGTCACCCCACCCGGAGGCCCCGCCGACACGGAAACTTCCCACGTGCGGGCGACGCCGGTCGGCGTGTTGTGGCGCCCGGCCGCGACCGCACGCTCAACCTCGGTGACGCGTAAGGCCGTCGGCGATTCGGTACCGCGAACAACGGGACGTAAGGGTAGATTCCGACCACTGTTGCGAAGGGGTGTCACCGTCGGACGGGGCAGGACATGAGCACGCACGACCGCTGCGCGGTGACCACCGGTATCGCCCGGCTGTACGCGGAGCCCGAACCGGTCGGGCGCGGCCGCGTCGGACTGGTCACCAACCACACCGGAGTCCTGCCCGACTTGCGTCCCGCCGCGCCCGCGCTGCTCGACGCCGGGGTGCCGCTGGTCGCCCTGTTCGGTCCGGAACACGGACTGTACGGGACCGGCCAGGCCGGTGAGAGCGACGCCGTCCGGCGGGACCCCGACACCGGGCTCCCGGTGTACGACACCTACGGCCGCGCCGGCGAGCGGCTCGACAAGCTGCTGATCGACAGCGGTGTGGACACCCTCGTCCTCGACCTCCAGGACATCGGGGCCAGGTACTACACCTACGTGTGGACCATGTTCGACCTGATGGCGTCGGCGGCCCGTACGGGCGTGCGGTTCGTCGTCGCCGACCGGCCGAATCCGCTCGGCGGACTCGTCAGCGAGGGTCCGCTGCTGGAACCGGACTGCTCCAGCTTCGTCGGACGCGCCGCCGTCCCCGTCCGGCACGGTCTCACCTGCGGCGAACTCGCCAGACATCTCAACACCTCGGCCGTGCCGCAGATCGCGGACGGGCCGGTCGACCTGACGGTGATCGAGGCCCTGGGCTGGCACCGAGCCATGACCGCGGAGGACACCGGTCTGGCCTGGGTGGCGCCCTCGCCCAACATCCCGACACCCGCCACCGCCTTCGTGTATCCCGGCACCTGCCTGTTCGAGGGGACGAACCTCTCGGAGGGCCGCGGCACCACACAGCCCTTCGAGATCGTCGGCGCCCCGTACCTCGACCGGCGGTTCGCGCCCGCGCTCACCGAACTCGCCCTGCCCGGCGTGCACTTCCGGGAGCTGCGGTTCGTACCGGCCTGCCACCGGTACGCCGGAAGGCCCCTGCGCGGAGTGCAGCTGCACGTCACCGACCGGGCGACGTTCGCACCCGTACGCACCGCCGTCGCCATGCTCGCCACGCTCCGGCGGCTGTACCCGGACGACTTCGCCTGGAAGCCGGGGGAGTGCGGAGCGGCGGTGCGGAGCGGTGCCGAAGGCGCCGGTGCGGACGGAACCGGTGCCGAGGAGACCGGTGCCGAGGAGACCGGTGCCGAGGAGACCGGGGCCGAGGACACCGGGGCGGAGGAGACCGGCCGCCGTCCCTTCATCGATCTGCTGTGGGGATCCGACCGGTTGCGGCGCGCCGTCGACGCGGGTGACGACCCGCTCCCGCTGTGCGGACCGCCGGTCCCGCCCGGCCGATGGGCCGGCGACGACGTACTGCTGTACCGCTGAGGCCGGCCCGTCGTCGCCCTGAGACCACGCAGCTCCCCGCTCCCTCGGAAGGACCACCCGTCGATGACCCACCCCACGACGACATCCCGAGTCGGGATCCGCGGCTTCCGGTCGGGCGACGGCCCCCGGCTGGTGGAGGCGTGGGCCCGGAGCGCGCCCGCCGACCCGATCACCGCGGACCGCTTCCGCACCCTGGTGCTGCTCGACCCCAACTTCGACCCGGCCGGACTGCGGATCGCCGCCGACGGCGACCGTGTCCTGGGCGCCGCCTACGCGGTGCGCCGGCTGACCCCGATGTCCGGCACCGACCTGGAGCCCGAACAGGGCTGGATCCCGTTCTTCTTCGTCGCCCCGGACGCCCGTCGCCGCGGCCTCGGCCGCCGCCTGCTGACCGAGGCCCTCGACTGGCTCGCCGGCCAGGGCCGGACCCGGGTGGACTTCTCCTCGTACACCCCGAACTACGTCTTCCCCGGCCTGGACGCCGAGGCCTACCCGGAGGCGGCCGGGCTCCTCGACTCGCTGGGCTTCCGGGCGCTGTACGAGGCGGCGGCGATGCACCGTGCCCTGGTCGGCTACCGCGTCCCGGCCGACGTCCTGCGCCGCGCGGGCGAACTGACCGCCCGTGGCCACCGGTTCGGCACCCCGGCCGACGACGACCTGGTGGATCTCCTCGCCCTCGCCGGCAGCCACTTCGGGCCGGACTGGGCCTGCACCATCAGGGCGTGTCTGACGGCGGGCACCCCGCTCGACCGGATCGTCACCGCACGCGACCCGGCGGGCCGCATGGTCGGCTGGGCGATGCACGGCGCGTTCGACTCGGTGGACGAGCGGTTCGGGCCCATCGGGGTGCTGGAGGAGATGCGGGGCACCGGACTCGGTGAAGTCCTCCTGCACCTGGTCCTGGAGCGGATGCGGGCGCGCCGGGCGCACTCCGCGTGGTTCCTGTGGACCGGCGCGCAGTCCCCGGCCGGGCACCTGTACCGCAAGGCCGGCTTCACCACGACCCGGGTGTTCCGGGTGATGCGCCGGGAAGCCGCCCGGTGAGCCGGGCACCGAGCCGCCGTCACTTCGCGCTCGTCCTGCCCTCGGCGCTGCTCGCCGCCGGCTGCGCCGCACCGTCCCGGGGCACCGGACGGCCCGGCGACCCGATCGTCCTCACCCTGCTCTCCCACTACGCGAGCGGGGCGCTCAAGGAGGCCCTGCGGGGCCCGGTCGACGAGTGGAACGCCACCCACGACCGGGTCAAGGTGGCGACCGAGGCGGTGGAGTTCACGGATCTGCTGACCACGGTCATGGTCCGGCAGGCCGCCGGGCAGGGCGCCGACCTCCTGCACCCGTACTGCCTGTGGAACGGCCAGCTCGTCCGGGCCGGGGTGCTGCGGCCCGCGCCGCCCGGGCACGCCGAGGAGATCCGGCGCGGTTACGGATCCGCCGCGGTCGGTTCCGCCTCGGTGGGCGGCACGGTCTACGGCTATCCCACCGAGATGCAGACCTACGCCCTCTACTACAACAGGCGGCTGCTGCGCGAGGCCGGTGTCGCAGGGCCGCCGCGCACCTGGCGGGAGCTGGAGGACGCGGCCTGCCGCACCGCCCGGCGGGACCGGTACGGCAACACGCTGGTCCAGGGTTTCGGGCTGTCGACCTTCGACGACTCCACCACCGTCGGCCAGACCCTCGCGCTGCTCAACGCCGCCGGCGGGCGGTTCGTCTCGGCGGACGGCAGACGCACCGAGCTCGACTCGGCACCCGGCCGGGCCGTGTTCGACCTGGAGCACCGCCTCGTCACCAGCGGCGCGAGCGACCCCGGTGTCAACGTCTACCAGGCGTTCGCGTCCGGGCAGGTGGCCATGGTGATCAGCGCCGGCTGGTGGACGGCGAACCTCAAGTCGCTGATGGGCACGGCCTACCGCGATGTCGGAGTCGTGCCCGTGCCCCTCCCGGAGACCGGCGGCAGCCGCGCCACCCTCGCCACCGGCTTCATGCTGGGCGTGAACACGGCCGCCCGGCACCCGCGCGAGGCCTGGGAGTTCCTGCGCTGGCTCAACACCGAGAAGGTGCGCGGTGCCACCCGGATGAGTGCCCTTCAGGTGTCGGTCGGCTCGCTGACCGGTCGCGCCGACGACATGCGGACCCTGCTCGGGGCGGCCACCGATCCCAACCTGCGGCCCTTCCGGGACGCGCTCGCCTACGCGGTGCCGGAGCCGAACGTACCGGGCGCGCAGCAGGCCAAGTCGCTGCTGCGCAAGAACATCGAGGCGCTGTGGACCGGCCGGCAGTCCGTCGAGGAGGCCCTGCGCACCACCCGCCGCCAGGTCGACCAGGAGGTGTCCCGGTCATGGTGAACGCCACCCTGGCCCCGCGGCCGGCCGAACCCGCCGCACCCGGCGCCCCCGCCACCCGCACCCGCACCCGCACCCGCGGCCGAGGGCAGCGCCGCCAGACCGTCGTCGCCTATCTCTTCCTGACCCCGGCGCTGCTGTTCTTCGCCGTGTTCCTGGTCCTCCCGCTCGGCTTCGCGCTGCTGCTGTCGACGTCCCGCTGGGCCGGGTTCGACCTCGGTGACATCGAACCGGTGGGGTGGGACAACTTCGCCGCTCTGTTCGCGGCCGGCTCGACGTTCCTGACGCCGGTGCTCACCAACACGCTGCTGTTCGCCCTCGGCACCGTGGTGCTCTCGCTCGCCGGCTCCGTGCTCGTCGCCACCTGCATCGACAAGCTGCGGTTCCAAGGGCTGTGGCGCACCCTGTACTTCCTGCCGATCGTCACGACCGTCGTCGCCGTCGGCAACGTGTGGAAGTACATGTACGAGCCCGGTGGCCTCGTCAACGGCGTCCTCAACGCCCTCGGACTCGGCTCGGTGGCGTTCCTCCAGGACCCGGACACCGCGCTGCCCTCGGTCGTCGTCGTACAGTCCTGGGCCTCCGTCGGCTCGGCGGTCCTCGTCCTGACGGCGGGGCTGAAGTCCGTCCCCGAGACCTACTACGAGGCCGCCGCCCTCGACGGCGCGGGCCCCGGCACGGTCTTCTGGAAGATCACGCTGCCGCTGCTGCGGCCGTCCCTGATGTTCGTGTGCGTCACCCAGTTCCTCACCGGCCTCCAGTCGTTCGCGCTGATCACCGTGATGACCAGGGGCGGACCGGGCGACGCGACCGACGTGGCCGCGCTCGAGATGTACCGGCAGGCGTTCTCCTACGGCGACTGGGGCACCGCGAGCGCCGCCGCCTTCGTGCTGTTCGCGGTGGTCCTCGCCGTCACGCTGGTGCAGTTGTGGCTCTTCCGGCGCACGGGGGAGGAGGCGTGAACCGCCGGCCCTTCCCCTGGCTGTCGTACCTGCTGGTGGTGACCGGCGCGGTCCTCACGGTGGTGCCGTTCGCGGACATGGTGATGACGTCCTTCAAGGGACCGGACGAGGCCGGCACGCTGCCGTACCGGTTCCTGCCCAGGGCGTTCGACCTGTCCAACTACCGGGCGGCGGTCCATCAGCTCGACCTGCCGGTGCTCTTCCGCAACAGCGTCGTCGCCACGACCGTCATCACCGGTTCGGTGCTGCTCACGTCCTCACTGGCGGGCTACGCGCTCGCCAAACTCCGCTTCCCCGGCCGGGACCTGGTCTTCCGCCTGGTGCTGTCGACGATGATGTTCCCGCCGTTCCTGTTCTTCGTCCCGCACTTCCTGATCCTGGTGCACTGGCCGCTGGCGGGCGGCAACGACCTGCTCGGGCGCGGCGGCGCGGGGCTGACCGTGAGCATCGTCGCGCTCGCCGTGCCGTTCCTCGTCAGCAGCTTCGGGATCTTCCTGACGCGCCAGTTCATGATCTCGATCCCGGACGAGGTGCTGGAGGCCGCGCGCATCGACGGCGCCGGCGAGTTCACCGTGTGGTGGCGGATCGTCCTTCCGCAGACCAGGCCGGTCCTGCTCACCCTCGGCCTGCTGACCTTCGTCGACGCCTGGAACGAGTACATCTGGGCGTTGCTCGTGTCGACCGCGAACCCGGACGTGATGACCCTGCCCGTCGGCATCCAGCTCCTGCAGGACTACGTCGACCCGGCCCGCACGATGCCCATCGTCATGGCCGGCCTGGTCCTGAGCACCCTGCCGGTGCTGGTCCTGTTCCTCCTGTTGCAGAAGTACTACGTCCGGGGAGTCATGCTCAGCGGCCTCAAGTGAGCGCCCGCCTCGTGCACTCCCCGGGCCGCACGGGAGCGGCGACCGTCACAGGCCCCGCCAGACGTTGTCGAAGGCCGCGTTCTCGATCTCCCGGCGCTGCCGTACGGCAGCGAGTTCCGTCACGGCGTCGTTCACGGCGGCCACCACCGTGACGGTCGCCTCGGGGGCCGCGCCGACGAGGTCCTCGGCCGCCTCGTCCTGGATCCCGACGGCGGCCGCCAGGGCGGCGAGCACGGGCTCGCCCGACGTCCAGCGTTCGTGGGCCGCGGCGCGCTCCGGCGAGTCTGACGGCTCCGTGCGTCCGGTCGGCAGCGGCAGCCAGCGGCGCCGCTGCTGGGCGACCACCGTGCCGTCCGCCTCCAGTTCGTCGAGGTAGGCGGCGCCCAGGCCGCGCCCGCGGCGCCACAGCCAGTCCTCCACCGACTCGTACGGCGCCTCCTGCCGCAGCGCCGCGGCCGCCTCGTCCAGGAGCCGGTCTCCCGTGCCGCCCTGTGGAGCGGGGACGACGAGATCGCCGTCGAGGGTGACCGCCCCGGCTGCGAGGAGATCGACCAGTTCGGCTCCCGCGAGTGCCAGGGAGAGGTCACCCTGTTCGACTGGCCGGGCGGCGGCGTCGTACACGGTGACGAGGAACAGGTCCCGGGGTGTGGTCATGTCGGACTCCCCAACTGAGGCGGCAGAGACAACGCAGGCACCAGAAGTACCAGAGACACCTGCGACAACCGTGGTACGGATGATGACGATGCCCGGTTCGGGCGCCCCGCAGTCCCCCGCCCTTGGGCCGTACCGGTCACGCCCGCCGTCGGCCGCCCCGCGCGGTAGGCTGCTCGGCGATCAGGAGGGTTCGCAGGTGACGACGGCCGGAGGCGGGAGAGCATGACAGCGCGGGCCGGGTCCTCGTCGTCCGCCGCCGTCGGCGCGGGCGGCCGGGACAGCCGGCTGGGCCCGCTGATCATCACCCTCTTCGCGCTGTACGCGCGCGGTGAGCAGGACTGGCTCTCCGTCGCCTCCGTCATACGTCTCATGGCCGACCTCGGCGTGGAGGGGCAGGCCGTGCGTTCCGCGGTCTCCCGGCTGAAGCGACGCGGGGTGCTGCACGGCGGGCGGCGCGGGGGCGTCGCCGGGTACGCCGTCTCCGAGGGCACGCTGGAGGTGCTGGCGGAGGGCGATGTCCGGATCTTCGAGCGGACCCGGGCCGCGGCCGACGACGGCTGGCTGGTCGTCGTGTTCTCCGTGCCCGAGTCCGAGCGCGACAGGCGCCACGCCCTGCGCACCGCCCTGACCCGGCTGGGGTTCGGCACCGCGGCCCCCGGTGTCTGGGTGGCCCCGGGAATCCTCGCCGAGGAGACCCGCCGCACCCTGCGACGGCTCGAACTGACGCCGTACGTGGACGTCTTCACCGGCGACCACGTGGCCTTCGGTGACCTGTCGGCGAAGGTCCGCGCATGGTGGGACCTCGACGAGCTCGCCGCGCTCTACACGGACTTCCTGGCCCGCTACCGCCCGGTGAGCGAGCGCGCCGCGACCGGCGCCGTCCGTCCCCGGGAGGCGTTCGGGATCTATCTGCCCATGCTCACCGAGTGGCGCAGGCTTCCGTACCGCGACCCCGGCCTGCCGCTCGCCCTGCTGCCGCCGGGCTGGGAGGGCGAGACCGCCGGCGCGCTCTTCGCGGAGCTCGACAGGACGCTCCGGGAGCCCGCGCGCGAACACGCCCTGGCGGTCATCCACAGCCGGGCCTGACCAGCCGTTCCTCCGGGATCACGGCGACGCCCAGGATCTCGATCAGCGCCTCGGGCTGCCAGAGCGCGGTGCAGCCGATACCCGCCATCGCGGGATACACCGGGCCCGCGAGCTCCCGCCACGCCCGGCCGATCTCCTTGCCGTGCGCCTGGTAGTCCGGGATGTCGGTCAGATAGATCGTCACGCTCACCAGGTCCCGCGGTTCGCCGCCTGCCGCGCGCAGCGTGGTGAGCAGGTTGCCGAAGGCCTGGCGGAACTGCTCCACGATCCCACCCGGAACGATCTTCATGTCGGCGTCGAGGGCTGTCTGGCCGCCCAGGTGGAGCGTGTTCCCCGCGAGTGTCCCGTGCGAGTAGCCGCTCGGCGCGGGCAGTTCGGGCGGGTTCACGGCGACGGGCGTCATGGGGCCTCCGGTTCGGTGGTGTCCGGCGCCGGCCGCACGGCCAGCCATGTTGACAATAAATGACGACCGTGAAAGATACGAGATAGGCCGCAGTCCTGTTCCGGCCCCCGGTAGGCCCGCGGAGGTACCGACCAAGCCACGGAAACGGAGCCGATTCCATGGAGCCCGACCCGCGGCGTCAGCCGCAGAGCGACAACGCGCTGTACCGTCCGGCCGACGGGATCGTCGCGCCCGTCGTGACCCGCGCCGGCCTGGAGGACGTCAACACCGCCGACTCGGGCGGCGCCGTCCGCGTGTCGGGCGTCAGCGCCCAGCACACCCCGGCGCGCCGGCTCTGGTACGGCAAGGTCAGCAACGAACCCGGCTACCGCTCGGTCAACCACCACCACGGCGAGGCCGAGACCGGCGGCTACGTCCTGTCGGGCCGGGCCCGTATCTACTTCGGCGAGAGGTTCGAGGACTACGTCGACATGGCGGAGGGCGACTGGGTCTTCGTCCCGCCCTTCATGCCGCACGTCGAGTGCAACCTCTCCCGGACCAGGCCGCTGGTCTGGATGACCACCCGGACCCCGGACAACATCGTGGTGAACCTGCCCGACGTCGCCGACGCCGACCTGCGCGACTGGCTGAACCGGTGAGCGCCACCCCGGCCGCCTCCGCCGCCTCGGCCGCACCGACCTCCGCGATCGTCACGGCGGCCCTCACCCTGAAGCCGGCCCGGCCGGACCACTTCGACCTCGCCTTCACCGCCACCACCCAGCCCTGCCCCTGGCCCAAGGCCTACGGCGGCGACCTCGTCGCCCAGGCCGCCGCCGCGGCGATGCGCTCGGTGACCGACGGCAAGTCCCTGCACTCCATGCACAGTTACTTCCTGCGCCCGGCCGACGTCGGCGCCGAGGTCCGCTACGAGGTGGAGGTACTGCGCGACGGCCGCGGCTACAGCACCCGCCAGGTGCGCGGCTACCAGCACGGCAAGGTGCTCTACGTCTGCCTCGCCAACTTCGCCGCGGGGGAGCCCGGGGCGTCGTTCCACACGGAGTTCGACGAGCAGGTCCCCGGCCCCGAGGGCCTGCCCAGCTCGGCCGAGTACCTCGCCGACCGCACCGGCGGCACCATGACCGCCGAGTCCAGGGCCTACTGGTGCGGCGGCCGCGGCTTCGACATGCGCCATGTCCCCGGCCCCGTCTACCTCACCGTCGACGGCGACCGGCTGCCGCACCAGGCCGTCTGGCTGCGGCCGTTCGACGCGCTGCGCCCCGTCGAGGGACTCACCGACGCCCAGCGCGACCTCGCCGCCCTCGCCTACGTCTGCGACTACACCGTCCTCGAACCCGTCCTGCGGGTCCTCGGCCTCGCCTGGGCCGACCCCGGCCTGGTCACCGCCAGTCTCGACCACGCCATGTGGTTCCACCGTCCGGCGCCGCCGGCCGACTGGCTCCTGTACGCCCAGGAAGCGGTGGCCGCCGACGCGGGCCGCGGCCTGGGCACGGGCCGCTTCTTCACACGCGACCACCGCCACCTGGCCACCGTGGTCCAGGAAGGCATGATCCGCCCCGCCTGAGCCGCCCGCCGGGCGCCGTCGGCGGGCCACCGGAAGGATCCTCGCGTTGTCACTTCCGCTCTCACCCACCTCGCACCTGGACACCTTCGCCCGCGACCACCTCCCGCCCCCCGACCTGTGGCCGGTGATCGAGTTCACCACCCCCGAACTGGCCTGCCCGGCGCGGCTGAACGCGGCGGCCGAACTGATCGACGTGCCCGTCGCGTCGTACGGGCCCGACCGTCCGGCGCTGCGCACCGCGGCCGGCGAGGTGTGGTCGTACGGCGACCTGCGCACCCGCGCCAACCAGGTCGCCCGGGTCCTCACCGAGGATCTGGGCCTGGTGCCGGGCGGCCGTGTGCTGCTGCGCTCGCCCAACACGCCGTGGACGGTGGCCTGCTGGCTCGGAGTCCTGAAGGCGGGCGGGGTGGTGGTGACGACCATGGCCGCGCTGCGGGCCCGGGAGATCGTCCCGATCGCCGAGCGCACCAGACCGTCCGTCGCCCTGGTGGACCACCGCTTCACCGACGAGGTCCGCACCGCCCTGCCCGGCCTGCGCCTGGTCGCGTACGGCGGTCCGGGCGCCGACGACCTGGTGGCCCGGTGCGCCGCCAAGCCGGGCGAGTTCACGAACGTCGACACCGCCGCCGACGACGTGGCACTCCTCGGCCCCACGTCCGGGAGCACCGGTGTCCCGAAGATCACGATGCATTTCCACCGGGACCTCCTGTCGATAGACAACACCTTCGGGCGGCACGTCCTGCGACTGCGCCCGGACGATCTGGTCGCCTGCACCGCGCCGTTCGCCTTCACGTTCGGCCTCGGCATGCTGGTCGTCTTCCCGCTGCGGGCCGGCGCCTGTGCCCTGCTGACGGAGACGGTCGCACCCGCCGGGCTGGCCGACCTCGTCGAGCGGCACGACGTCACCGTGCTGGCGACCGCGCCCACCGCCTACAAGGCGATCGTGCGCGAAGGCGAGGTGCACCGGCTCGCCGGGCTGCGGGCCGCGGTGTCGGCGGGCGAGCACATACCCCTCACGACCTGGCAGGAGCTGAGGGACACCGTCGGACTGCGGGTGATCGACGGCATAGGCGCCACCGAGTTGCTGCACATCTTCATCTCCGCGGCCGGCGACGACATCCGCCCGGGAGCGACCGGCCGGCCGGTGCCCGGGTACCGGGCGACGGTCCTCGGCCTGGACGGCGCGGAGCTGGGCCCCGGTGAGCCGGGGCGGCTGGCGGTGATCGGCCCGGTGGGCTGCCGCTATCTCGACGACAGACGCCAGCAGGACTACGTGGTCGGCGGCTGGAACGTCACCGGGGACATCTTCCACCGGGACGAGGACGGCTACTTCTACTACCACGCGCGCAGCGACAACATGATCGTCTCCTCCGGGTACAACATCGGCGGCCCGGAGGTGGAAGCGGCCATCGACACCCACCCCGACGTGGTGGAGTCGGCGGTCGTGGGCCGCCCCGACGCCGAACGCGGCTCGGTGGTCTGCGCGTTCGTCGTGCTGCGCGAGGGCGTGGCCGGGGACGCGGCGAAGGCCAGGGAGATCCAGGACCACGTCAAGCAGGTCCTGGCGCCCTACAAGTACCCGCGCGAGGTGCGTTTCCACGACGCCCTGCCGCGCAACACCAGCGGCAAGCTCCAGCGCTTCGCCCTGCGCAGGATCATCGACGCCGAGCAGCGAGGGGAACTCCCGTGAGGATCGCGATCGTCGGCGGCGGCCCGGGAGGTCTCTACCTCGCGGCCCTGATGAAACAGCTGGATCCCGCCCATGAGATCACCGTGTGGGAACGCAACGCCCGTGACGACACCTTCGGGTTCGGCGTCGTGTTCTCCGACGAGACCCTCGGCGGTATCGAGAACGCCGACACCGTCTTCAGCGAGGCGATGTCCCGGCGGTTCGCCCGCTGGACGGACATCGACATCCACTACCGGGGCGAGAGCCACACCGTGGGCGGCCAGGGATTCGCCGCGATGAGCCGCAGGGAACTCCTGCACCTGCTCCAGGAGCGCTGCCTGCGGCTCGGCGCCGACCTGCGCTTCTCGACCGCCGCCCCGGAGGTGGCCGCGCTGCGGGCCGGGTACGACCTGGTGGTGGGGGCGGACGGGGTCAACTCCGGTGTGCGCGCGACGTACGCGGACGTGTTCGGGCCGTCGCTGGACCGGCGGCACAGCAAGTACATGTGGCTGGGCACCGACCGGGTCTTCGAGGCCTTCCAGTTCTTCGTCAAGGACACCGAATGGGGGGTGATGCAGGTCCACGGCTACCCGTACTCCGAGACCGGCTCGACCTTCATCGTGGAGATGCACGAGGACGTGTGGCGCCGGGCCGGCTTCGACGCGACCGGGCACACCGCCGTCGGACCCGGGGAGTCGGACGAGCCGGCTGTCGAGCGGATCCGAGAGCTGTTCGCCCCGGAACTGGCCGGGCACGAGGTGTTCGCGAACAACTCGAAGTGGCTGAGCTTCACCACCGTCCGCAACCGGCACTGGCACCACGGCAACCTCGTCCTCCTCGGCGACGCGGCGCACACCGCGCACTTCTCCATCGGCTCCGGCACCAAACTGGCGATGGAGGACGCCCTCGCCCTCGCCGCCTGCCTCCACGAGCACGCCGACGTCGACAGCGCGCTGCGCGCGTACGAGGCCGAGCGGCGGCCGGTGGTGGAGTCCACCCAGCGGGCCGCGCAGGCATCCCTGGAGTGGTTCGAGAACATCGGCATGTACACACGCCAGGAGCCCGTCCAGTTCTGCTTCAACCTGCTGACCCGCTCCCGCCGCATCACCCACGACAACCTGCGCACCCGCGACCCGGAGTTCGCCGACCGCGTCGACGCCGCCTTCGCCGCGGCGCAGGGCCGTGCGGGGACCGTCCCCGCGATGTTCCAGCCGCTGCGCATCGGGCGGCTGGAGCTGAAGAACCGGGTGGTCGTCTCCCCGATGGACATGTACTCCGCCACCGACGGCGTCCCCGGCGACTTCCACCTCGTCCATCTCGGCTCCCGGGCCATGGGCGGCGCGGGCCTGGTCATGACCGAGATGGTGTGCGTGTCACCCGAGGGCCGGATCACCCCCGGCTGCACGGGCCTGTGGAACGACACGCAGCGCGACAGCTGGCAGCGCATCGTCTCCTACGTCCACACCCGCACCACCGCCCGTATCGGCCTCCAGCTCGGCCACTCCGGCCGCAAGGGCTCCACCCGCCTCATGTGGGAAGGCATGGACGAACCCCTCCCCGAGGGCAACTGGGGGACCGTCGGCCCCTCCGCCCTGCCCTACGGCCCCGGCTCACCCACCCCCCGCGAGCTCACCCGCACCGACCTCGACGCGATCACCGCCGAGTTCGTGGCAGCCGCCCGCCGCGGCGCCGACGCGGGCTTCGACCTCCTCGAACTGCACTGCGCCCACGGCTACCTCCTCTCCTCGTTCCTCTCCCCGCTCGCCAACCACCGCACCGACGCGTACGGCGGTCCTCTGGAGAACCGGCTCCGCTACCCCCTGGAGGTCTTCGACGCCGTCCGCGCCGTCTGGCCCGCCGAACGACCCGTCGGCGTGCGGATCTCCGCCACCGACTGGGCCCCGCACGGCACCACCGAACACGACGCGGTCACCATCGCCCGCGCCTTCATCGCCCACGGCGCCGCGGTCATCGACGTCTCCACGGGGCAGGTCACCAAGGACGAACAGCCCGCCTACGGCCGCTCCTACCAGACCCCCTACGCCGACCGCATCCGCCACCAGGCGGCCGCCGGGACCGGCGCCGCCGTCATCGCCGTCGGCGCCATCGCCTCCCCCGACGACGTCAACTCCCTCCTGCTCGCCGGCCGCGCGGACCTCTGCGCCCTGGGCCGCACCCACCTCTACGACCCCCACTGGACCCTGCACGCGGCCGCCGAGCAGGAGTACACGGGTGCCGCGGCCGACTGGCCCGCCCCCTACCGCGCCGGACGCCGCAGACCCCCCACCGCCCGCACCGACGCCGTACGCCCCCGCCTGTCGCTGCTGCGGGGGGACCAGCCGGGGGAGAACGGAGTCCACCTGCGGTGGAAGCCGGTGCCGCAGGGGCTGCCGACGGTGCGCTGACGGGGCTCTGGAGGGCCCCGGAGCGTGATGCCACCCATAGGAGGCAGATCACATCCTATGCGTCGTCGTACCGACGGATGCCACTGAACAGGCCAGAAGTCCTACATATCGGTCATTTCGGCTTGCAGGTACGAAAGCGGGTAGTACGTCACATCTTTGCGTCCGGCCGCAGGCGCCGCTAACCATGGCTGTCGTCGCCGGGAGACAGGCGATGGACCGAGCGGATCACCGCGGGGTCCGTCCCCTCCCGCCGGCAGCACGGGCTCCGCCCACGCCGCCGCTCACAGCGGCCGGCGCCGACGCCGTCCCCCACCGGAGAGTTCCTTCACATGACCCTGATCAACCGCACCCGCATCGCCCGCCTCCGCACCATCGGCCTGACCGGCCTCGCCACCACCGGTGCCGCGGCCGCCGCGCTCACCCTGATGCCGGCGAACGCCCAGGCCGCCGAGGCGACGCAGGTGCACACCGCCACCGCGGCCACGGCCTCCGGTGACACCGGCCGCACCGCCTCCCAGCAGGGCGGCAAGGCCAACAACCTCGACGGCTGGATCAAGCAGTCGCTGCAGATCATGAAGGCCAAGGGCATCCCGGGCAGCTACGAGGGCCTCAAGCGCAACATCATGCGCGAGTCCGGCGGCAACCCCACCGCGCAGAACAACTGGGACGTCAACGCCAAGCAGGGCACCCCGTCCAAGGGCCTGCTCCAGGTCATCGACCCCACCTTCAAGGCCTACCACGTCGCCGGCACCGCGCAGAGCGTCACCGACCCGGTGGCCAACATCACCGCGGCCGCCAACTACGCCGCGCACCGCTACGGCTCCATCGACAACGTCAACTCCGCGTACTGACCTGACGGTCGCGCGCGAGCCGGCCCGGCGGACCCCCTACGGCTCGCGGTGCTCGTGGGCCGCCTGTTCCAGCGCGGCGGCCTCCGCCTCGGCGATCCGGGTCTCCTCCGCGACGTCGATCGACCGGGTGAGCGCCCAGTACAGCACCGCCGACACCGGCAACCCGATGAACAGCGAGATGTCCGCGCCGCCCAGAGCCCGGGCGGCGGGTCCGACATAGAGCGTGCCGACGGAGAAGAACGGGATCATCACGGCGAACCCGACCAGGTAGGAGATGATCCCCTGCCAGCCCCAGCGGCCGTAGATGCCGTCGGGTTTGAAGATCTCGGCGATGGCGTAGTGGCCCCGGCGCACCACGTAGTAGTCCATGAGGTTCACCGAGGTCCACGGGATGAACAGGTAGAGCACCAGCAGCAGGAAGTTGTTGAAGTTCGTCAGGAAGTTCGCCGTCGCCGCCAGCGCTCCGATCAGGGAGAGCACCGCCGTCACGATCAGGGTGGCCAGCCGCACCCCCAGCGTCGGACGGACCCGTCTGAAGGAGTCCAGGGCGCTGATGAGGGTGAGCGAGCCGCCGTACATGTTCAACGCGGTGACCGAGATCAGGCCCAGCGCGGCGAACAGCAGCACGACCGCGCCGAAGCCGTCGAAGATCTTGTCACCGGCGGCGTTGATGGAGCGGATCGTGTCGAAGCTGTCGCCTGCCCAGGCCGCCAGCAGCGTGCCGAGCACCATCAGCCAGATTCCGCCGAGCGCCGACCCGAAGTAGGTCCAGTAGAACGTCTTGCGGACGGTCACGTCCGGCGGCAGGTAGCGCGAGTAGTCCGAGACGTAGATGGCCCAGCTGATCTGGTAACCGGCGACCACGCCGAACTGCGCCAGGAACGGCGTGGCCCGGAAGGCGCCGAGGTCGAAGGAGCCCGCCGGGTAGTGCAGGGTGACCAGCACACCGACGGTGAAGATCCCGAAGATCACCAGGAAGGCGTACGTCAGGAACTGCTCGGCCTTGTGGATGATGTCGTAACCCACCAGCGCCACGACCAGGCCGATCGCGGTGACCACGACCACCCACAGCTTCACCCCGCCGTGCAGCGTGGCGTGCAGGGACTCACCGGCCAGGATGGTGTTGAACACGTTGAAGCCCGCGTACTGCACGTACGCGAACAGCCACACCAGCAGCGCACCGACGTAGCCGAACTGCGGTCGCGACTGGATCATCTGCGGCAGGCCGAGCTGCGGGCCCTGCGCCGAGTGGAACGCCATGAAGAACGTGCCGATCAGGGTGCCCGCGACGATCGCCAGCAACGACCAGATCAGGTTGCCGCCCTCCGTGATGCTGATCAGCCCCACGGCCAGGGTGGCGATCTGCGCGTTGGACATGAACCACAGCGGGCCCAGGTGCCACAGCTTGCCGTGCCGCTCGTCCAGCGGCACGTAGTCGATGGACCGCACCTCCAGGCCGCTGACCCGCGGTTCCGCCGATGTGCTCATGGCACCTCCCAGGGGCTGGTCCGCCGCTCCTTTCACATTCTTCCCCCGGACAGCTCCGGATGAGGCCTGGGGGAGTCCGGTTCCGTTCCTGTCGTCCTGCTCACAAACAGGTGGCGCCGTGGCGGCGGTCATGTCGCGGCCCCGGGTCCTCTGTCTACGTTCGCAGTCCTGTGTCCCTCCGATCCGAACTGCCGAGGCGCTCCGCGATGCTCAACCGAACCCTGTCCGTCCTGGTCACCGTGGTCACCCTGCTCGCCGCAGCCGCACCGGCGGCCCTGGCGTCGGGCACCGGGACCGGCTCCGGAACCGCCGACTTCCGCACCACGGTGCGGGCGCAGGGCGCGTCGCGGGTCACCGCCGCGGTCCTCGACCTCGACGGCACGGACCGGGACCCCGCCCTCTACGGTGACGACGCGGCGTACGACACGGCCAGCATCGTCAAGGTCGACATCCTCGCCGCGCTGCTGCTGCACGCCCGGGACGACCACCGCGACCTCACCGCACGGGAGAGCGCCCAGGCGGAGGCGATGATCCGCACCAGCGACAACGCCGCCGCCGACGCGCTGTGGCGGACCATCGGCCGGGCCCCCGGTCTGGAGGCGGCCAACAAACGGCTGGGCCTGACCTCGACCACGGGCGGCCCGGACGGCAGGTGGGGGCTGACCCGGACCACGGCGGGGGACCAGATACGGCTGCTGCGCGCGATCTTCGGCACCGGCTCGACGCCCCTCGACGAGCCGTCCCGGAGCCGTATCCGCACCCTGATGACCCAGATCGCCGACGAGCAGTCCTGGGGCGTCTCCGCCGCCGCCGACACCGAGTGGGCGCTGAAGAACGGCTGGCTCATGCGCACCACCACCGGCCTGTGGGACATCAACAGCGTCGGCCGCGTCACCGCCGGCGGACACCACTACCTCGTCGCCGTCCTCTCCGACGGCAACACGTCGATGCCGGACGGCGTCCACCTGGTGGAACGCGCGGCCCGCACAGCCGTCACGACGGCCGCGGCGCACTGACCCGTCCGGTCGGGCCACCGGCGGGACGCGGCGGCCCGCGCGGCCGGGGTCGGTGGTGGCGGCGGGGCGGCGCGCACTGACCCCCTTGGCGCAGTGGACGCCGCTCGGTGTCCGGATTGCCCCTAACGTGCTGTGCAGGCGGAGGTCGGCAACGGGAGGCGCGGTGGCGGGTGCGGGCGGGCGGGGCCGGGTGGGCCGGGCGCGCGGCACGGCGCCGGGCAGCCGGGCCGCGCGCGCCGTGTGGATCCCGAAGCGGGCGCGCGACCCGCGCGCCACCGCCTCCGTCAGCGCGGTCGTCGTGCCCGCCCTGCGGATCGCCGCCGCGTACGCCTGGCGGCTCATCGTGGTCGGCGTCGTCGTCTACGGCGTCTTCAGCGTCCTCGGCCGTTTCCAGCTGATCGCCACGGCCCTGTTCCTGGCCCTGGTCGTCACCTCGGTGCTGCGCCCGCTCGCCGACCTGCTCGGCAGGTGGCTGCCCAGACCGCTGGCCGTGGCCGTCAGCCTGGTCGGCAGCATCCTCGTGCTCTGCGGACTGCTGGCCCTGGTCGGCAACGCGGTCGCCGAGGAGTCGACGACGCTCGCCGACGAGTTCCGCGGCGGCATCCACCGTATCGAGGTCTGGCTCCAGCGCCCGCCCTTCCGGCTCGGCCCGGGCGCCCTGTCGCATCTGCAACAGGAGATCGTCAACTATGTCCAGGCGCACCGCGCCAACCTGGTCAACAGTGCGGTCAGCGGCTTGGGCACACTGGTCGAACTGGTCACCGGCGTCGCGCTCGCGCTCTTCGCCTCGGTCTTCTTCATCCACTCGGGCGAACGGCTGTGGGCCTGGGCCAGCAGCGAACTGCTGCCCGTCGGCGCCCGCCCCGCCTGGGACCGGGCGGGCCGGGCGGCCTGGCGGACGTTCGCCGGATACACCCGCGGCATCATCATCGTGGCCGCCACCAACGCCGTACTCGTCGGCATCGCCCTGCTCGTGCTGCGGGTGCCGCTCGCCCTGCCGCTCACGCTGCTGGAGTTCTTCGCCGCGTTCGTCCCGCTGGTGGGCTCACCGGTCGCGCTGGGCGTGGCCACCGTGGTCGCCCTCGCCGGGCGCGGCCCCCTCACGGCCGCCGCCGTCCTGGTGCTGATCGTCGTCATCGGCCAACTGGAGGGGCATCTGCTGCACCCCCTGGTGATGAGCTGGGCGGTACGCCTGCACCCTCTCGTCGTGGCCGTGTCCGTCATCGCGGGCAGCATCGTCGCGGGGGTGATCGGGGCGGTGGTGGCCGTGCCGTTCATCTCGGTGATCTGGGCGGTGACGCGGGCCCTGCGCCCCGAGCCACCCCCCTGATCACCGTCCCGCGCCTCAGTCCTTCTCGGCGCGTCCCCGGCTCCGCCTCGGGACACGCCGGGGGAGGCCGGGCGGACGGCCGGCCGACCCGGGCTCGCCGCTCGCAGACGGTGCCTCGGCGGCGCCGGCCGCCGGAGCCGTCCCGGACCGTCCGCTCGGTGCCGCGGCGGGGCTCGGCACCACGATGCCGTCGTCCCACGCCTCGTGCGCCGCGAACGGGTCGGCGGGTGCCTGCGCGAGCAGGGCGTCGAGCGCGGACGAGGCGCGTGCCTTGACGGTCGCCAGGGCCAGCGTGTCGGCGTCGGACTCGGGACCGCTGTGCCAGGTGACGGTGGCGGGGAGCATGACGAGCGAGGTCGTGCCGGACTCGCCGGCGGCCGGGCGCAACTGCACCCGGATGCCGTGCCGGTCGGCCAGCCGGCCCACCACGAACAGGCCCATGTGCTGGTAGACGTCCGCGTCGGCGGTCGGCGGGTTGGCCAGCTTGTGGTTGATCCCCGCGAAGTCCTCCGGCATCAGACCGATGCCCTTGTCATGGATCTCGACCATGATGCGGGCGTCCGGCAGCCGGGTCGCCGTGACCCGGACCGTCGAGCGCGGCGACGAGAAGGCGGTGGCGTTCTCCAGCAGCTCCGCGAGCAGATGCACGAGGTCGGTGACGGCACGCCCGTGGACCTCGGCCTCCGGGACGCCCGCCAGCTCGATCCGCTCGTACTGCTCCACCTCGGAGGCGGCCGCCCGGATCACGTCGACCAGCGGCAGCGGGTGGTCCCACTGCTGGGTGGGCCGCTCGCCGCCGAGCACCAGGAGGTTCTCGCCGTTGCGGCGGACCCGGGTGGCCAGGTGGTCGAGGCGGAACAGGTTGGCCAGCTGCTCGGGGTCGGCCTCGCGCTCCTCCAGGTCGGTGATCATGGCGAGCTGACGCTCGATCAGCGACTGGTTGCGGCGCGACAGGTTGGTGAAGATCGTGTTGATGTTGCCGCGCAGCAGGGCCTGTTCGGCGGCGAGCCGGACCGCCTCCCGGTGCACGTGGTCGAAGGCCCGCGCGACCTCGCCGATCTCGTCGGTGGTGGTGATCGGGATCGGTGTCACCTTGGTGTCCACCTGACCGGGCACGGCCTGGGACAGCTGGTTGATGACCGCCGGGAGGCGCTGTTCGGCGATCTCGATCGCCGAGGCGCTGAGCCGCCGCATCCCACGGCTCATGGAACGGGCCACCCAGGCAGCGAGCAGGAACGCCGCGAGGACGGCGCTGAGCGCGAGCGCGCCGTTCGTGATCGCGCCCCGGCGGGCCTTGCCGGCGATGCTGCGGGCGTCGGCGAGCGCCGTGTCGGTGAGGTGGATCTCGATCCCCCGGTAGGCGTCGAAGACCAGCGCGTGCGCGGCGAAGAACGACTCGGGTGTGATGCCCTCGGCGGCCAGCTCCTGCGTCGACTTCCCGCCGGCGATCTCACTGATCATCGTGGCCCGGTCCGGCGGTGCCACGAACGTCCGGCCCACGGCCTTCGCCTCCTGGGCCGCCTTGGCCGTCTGCGCCGCCCCCTTCTTCTGCGCGTCGGCCAGCGCGACCCGCAGCCGGGTCATGTCCCCGGTGGTGCCGGCGCCCGCGTACTCCTGCAGGCCGACCTGCTCCAGGTAGGCGTAGGAACTGAACGAGGACAGCTGGTTCTGGAGTTCGCCCGGCCCGAGCGCCGTGCGGTCCTCCACCAGCAGATGCGTGCCGATGGAACGCACCAGGGACTCGGCGGCCTGGGTCAGGGACACGGCGTAGAGGGTGCGTCCGAAGCTCGCCTGGTTGTCGCTGCCGAAGCCGAGTTCGTTGGAGATCTCCATCAGCGGGTGCTGGACGGCGTGATAGCTCTCCTCCGTCTGCACGCCGGTCAGTTTGGCCGTGAACGCGGCGGCACGTACCGTCGGCAGCTGCTTCTCGCCCTCCCGCACCAGGGCGATCCGCCGGTCCAGGCCCGCCGTCCGGGGTGCCCGCGCCACCGCCCGGTCGAAGGCCTGAGCGTCGGCGTCGGTGACCTTGCGCGCAGCCAGCACGGCGGGTTCGTTCCGCTTGCCCTCCAGGAGCGGGATCACCGACACGTCCCGCTCGTTGATCGCGTCGCTGGCGTAGGCGTTCGCCGCCTGCACCAACTCCGCCACGCGTACCGCGTCGTTGGCGTCGCGCAGAGTGTCCACCGAGTTCTTCACCCGGATGCCGCCGAGCCCGAGGGCGACCAGCACGGGGATGAGCAGAATGGCCTGGAGGCGTCTTGCGACGCGCCAATTGCCGGTCAGGGGTCTGAGCTTGGACAAGATCGTCCCATTTCACAACAGGGAGGGTGCGCGGGACCGTTCGGGGCCCGACGTTCTGTGGCCATGTTCTAACACCCAGCGATCTGCTTCGAGCAGTGTTTGAGTGAAGCGGTTTCCCTGAAGTGGTACAAATCTCAATTAAAACCATCGGTGGTCAGCGCATGTACCACAGGTCGGTGACGACTTCGCGGGTGCCGCGTGCGATCGATTATGCCGCCAGCGCTTGCCGACCCCCAACGGCGCGCTGTCGCAGGGTTCGTGACGGACCGAGGCTTGACCTGCTCTCCCGAATCAGGCAGATTTCAGACACTTGACGCCATCCGGGGGTTTCCTGAGAAAGAGGCGTGCTATGGGCGCCTGTCTGTGTCCTCCTGCCGTAGTGCACGGCGAACACGCCGTGCGGACCGACGAGATCCTGGCGGAGGTGCGCGACCGGCACCCGCGGGCGCCGTGGCTGTCGCGCATCGACGGCATCGCCGCGAGTACCGGCATCGCCACCCGGGGGTGGATGCTGCCACTGGCGGCGGCCGCCGCACCCGGCGCCGGGACGGGTCTGCGAACTCCGGGCCCCGGCCCGGCGCGTGAGGCACTGGCCCGCAGCGGGTTCACCGACGCGGAGGTGGACCGGGCGATCGCCGCGCTGGAGGCGGTACCGGCGCCGCAGACCATCCAGGAGCGCACCGCGCCGGCTTGGGCCGCCGTGCAGACGTACGGGGAGCGCGCGGCACGCGAGGCCCTGCGAAGCGCCGGACTGGACACCGGCGACGTCGACTGCGTGATCACCAGCCACTCCACCACCCCGGCCCTGCCGGGGCTGGACCTGTCCCTGCTCAACCGCCTCCCGCTGCGCGACGACGTGCTGTTGCTGCCGGCCACGCAGTGGGCCTGCATCGCCGGCACCCGGTCGCTGGCGCTGGCGGCCGACCTGGTCGCCGCGGAGCCCGACCGGGTGGTGCTGGTCGTGATATCGGAGGCGCTGAGCACCACCTACCAGCCCGCCGACGACACGCTCGAATCGCTGATCGTACGACTGCTGTTCGCGGACACCGCCGTCGCCGTCGTGGTCACCGGGCGCCCCCGGGCCGAGTCGGTCCTGCGACTGGACGCGGTCTGGCACCACACCCTGTCCGACACCACCGACCTCCACCGGCTGGACACCCGCGCCGACGGCACGCACTTCGTGATGGACCGCCGTGGGCCCCGTGCCGTGCAGCGGACGGTCGCCGGGATGTGGAGGTGGCTGCGCGAGCGCCACCAGGACGATGCCCGGCCCTGGCATCCCGACCTGCTGCTCGCGCACCCCGGCGGAACACGGGTGCTGGAGTACATGGAGGAGACGATGCCCGACGGGTGGCCGGCCGGGCTGCTGGCCCACAGCCGGGACAGCTACACCACGGGCAACCGCGGCGGCGCCGCCGTGCTCGACATCCTGCGGCGCGCGTACGACGCGGGCCAGAAGGCAGGCAGCCGTACGGTGTTGTACGCCGCCGCGCCCGGCCTGACCGCGACCGCTGTCGAGGGGGAGTGGCTGTAACCGCCGACCGCCGACCGCCGACCGCCGACCGCCGACCGCCGACCGCCGACCGCCGACCGGCACTGCCCTTGTCCCGGCCGCTCCGCCGCGGCCGGAATGCCGTCACCCAGCGAGTCGGCCCGGGCGTCAGGTCTCCAGTTCCGCCCAGACGGCCTTGCCGGTGTCGGTCCACCGCACCCCCCAGCGGGTGGTGAGCTTGTGGACGACGTGCAGTCCCCGCCCGTCGTCGTCGAGGGGTTCACCGCGGCGCAGCCGGGGCCGGCCGTTGCCGTTGTCCGCGACCTCGCACGACAGCCGTCCCCGTGACTTCACCAGCCGCACGGTGACCGGCCCGGTGCCGAACCGGACGGCGTTGGCGACCAGTTCGCTGAGCACGAGCAGGGCGTCGTCCCGGGCGTGGCCGGTGGTGTGCCACCGCCGCAGGAGAGGGGAGACCAGGGCACGGGCGTGCCCGGCCGTGTCCTCGCGGGCCGGCAGGTGCCAGGTGGCGGTGTCCCGGCCGCGGCGGCCGGCCATCCGGGCCAGGAGCAGGGTCACGTCGTCGCGCAGGTGCCCCCGCGGCGCCAGACCGGCCACCACGCGGCGCGCGGCCTGTTGCAGGTCGTCCCAGGGGTGCACCTCGCGCACCAGGTCGGTCAGCCGGCCGATGCCCTCGTCGATGGAGGCGGCCGGATCCTCCACCAGGCCGTCGGTGTAGAGGACGAGGAGCGACCCGGGCGGCACGGCGAACTCGTGCACCTCGAACGGCTCCCGCACCACGAACTCGGCACCCAGCGCCGGGTGCGGCTGGCCCGCGACGGTCGTGGCGGACCCGTCGGGACGGACGAGGACGGGGGGCAGGTGGCCGGCGTTGGAGAGCTCCACCCGGTGGTCCACCGGATCGTAGACCGCGATGCAGCACGTCGAACCGAGCGCGCTGTATCCGGCGGCCAGGCCCGCGTCCGTGTCGTCCAGCAACGTGACCGTCTCGTCCAGACGCTCCAGCACCTCCCCGGGACCCAGCCCCGCCGACAGCAGGGCACGGGCCTCCATGCTCAGCTGCCCCATGGCCGCCGCGGCCCCCAGACCGTGTCCCACGACGTCACCGACCACCAGCGCGGTACGGTCGCCCGGCAGCGGAAAGCTGTTCACCCAGTCGCCGCCGACGCCCGCACTGTCGGGTGTGGTGGGCTCGTAGACACTGGCCACCTCGATGGTGTCGCTGCCCGCCCGCGGCAGCAGCCGGCGCTGCAGCGCCAGCACCTGGGCGTGCTCCCGCTGGTGCTGGCGGGCGAGGTCGACGTGCCGGGCGGTCTTGGCCACGAGTTCCTGCAGGTCGAGCAGCTCCCCGTCGCCGAAGGGCCGGTCCGGGCGCCGCCAGATCTCCGTCACCCCGAGCACGATGGGACCCGGCGTGCCGCCCGGTCCTTCCACGACCAGCGGGATGCAGGCGACGCTGACCGGGCGGTCGCCGGGTACCAGGGCGCGCACCAGCCGCACGTCCTCGAGGGCCTGTTCGATCGCCCTACGGTCGGAGATGACGACGGCCTGCGGGACGTCGTCACGCATGACCGCACCGGCCAGCAGGCGGCTGGCCTCGCGGGGCAGGTTGTCGCCGGGGGTCAGATAACCGTCGGGCCAGGCCCGGTCCGGCGCCAGGGCCGCCCGCCGTAGCCGGATGCGCTCGTGCGTCTGCTCGGTGACCGCCTCGCCGGTCCACACGGCGTAGTCGAGGTCGACGGCGGCCACGTCCCCCCAGGCCAGCAGGGACTGGGCGAGGGACTGGGCGGTCTCCCCGATGTCGAGGGACGTCCCGATCGCGGCGGCCGAAGCGTACAGGTGCAGTCGCTTGGCCATCGCGATCAGGGAGACGGTCAGACCCTCGTGCGGCGGCGCGGCGGGCAGGATGCTCATCGAGACGACCAGCTCGGTGCCGTCGTCCCGCCGCAGCCGCTGGACCCGCGCGACGTGCGCCTCCCGGGTCTCCAGGACCCTCCGCAGCCGCTGCGTGACCGTCGGTACGTCCCCGGCCGGCAGCAGCTCCGCGAAAGGGGCCCCGGTCCTGGCACTCACCCCCGCGAAGGGGGCGGCGTCCAGGTTGCACCCGGTGATCCTCAGCTCCGCGTCGAGGCTGACCACGCCGAGGATCTGCTCCCGGCCGTCGCCCTCCCCGCCGGTTCCCGAGGACCGCGTCACCGGCGGTCCGGCCCTCGGAACGTAGTCCGCCAGGGCGCCGCTGACCAGGTCGAACGGCGAACCGGCGGAAGACGAGGAGTGGGGGTCCATGCAGCTCACGCAGCTCGCTGACTCCGGCGCAGGCCGGACGGTGTTCCCGAGTCCACGCGGCCGGGCCCCGAGATCCCGCACCGCACATCTCATGGGTAGCACAGATACCCTGTCCACCGTAGAGGTAAAAAGAAGGCAAAGGACCCACGGGCAAGGTATGACCGATGCGCGGCCGGCGAACCCCGGTGGTGTCCGCCGGCCGGCCCGGTGCGGTCAGCGCTTGGTGTAGATGAAGCCGACCTTGTCGAGCTCGTCGCCGGAGCGGCCGTGGAAGCCGGCGATCTGCCAGCCGGACGGGGCGGTGCGGGTCACGCAGTCCGAGGTCGTCGTACCGCCGGCGAGGGTGCGGCCCAGGTTGGTGGTGAACTTCGCGGAGAAGATGCGGGTGGTGTTGTTGTACTTGCCCTCGCACAGGTTCGCCGTCGTCACGTACTCGTTGCTGCCCAGCGTCAGCGAGGACGCCGTGCCGCCGGTGCCGCCGTGGGTCAGCGCCGTACCGTCGGCGAGGGTGATGCCGACCTGGTCGACGCGGGAGCCGGAGCGCAGCGAGACGGTCGTGGCACGGGCGCCGGCGGCCACCTTGTCGATGTCCTGGTAGTAGTCGCCGTGCGGACCGCCGAACTGGTCGCTCAGCTGGAAGTCGGAGTTCTGCGACCAGGAGAAGCCGACCGTGATCGGGTCGTGGTCGGAGAGCATCAGGCCGTCGCCGGTGAGGAACTTGGCGTGCTCGTTGTTGTACGAGGTGGCCTTCAGGTTCACCAGCTTGCTGCCGCGGTACAGGACCTTGTCCACGACCTCGCAGGTGTTGGGCACGGTCGCCCCGGACTGGTCGCAGACCAGCGCGTCGCTGCCCTTGGCCGGCGCGCTGCCGCCGCGGATCAGCTGCACCCAGGCGTCGGTGAGCCCGTTGGCCGAGGCGAACTCCGCGATGGTGTCGGCGGAGCGGGTGTAGCGGGTGTTGGTGTCACCCATCACCACGACCGCGTTGCCGGCCGAGTGCGTGCTGATGAAGGAGGTCAGCTGGTCGAGGTTGGCGGCCCGGGAGGCCTCGTCGCCGTCGTTCGTGCCCGCGTTGGTGTGCAGGTTGTAGAAGTCGACGTAGACCCCCTCGGCGAGCCGCTCGCGCATGAAGGTGAAGCCCTTCGGCGTGAGGCAGTCGCCCGAGTCGATCTGGCAGGAGTTCCAGCCGACGCGCTCGAAGTCGTCGCCGTCCCAGGCGTAGTTCGAGACGGTGTTGAGTCCGCTGCCGATGCCCGCGCCGCCGCTGGTCGCCGTGCGGTACGGGTGGGTGTCGGTGGCGTAGAGGTACGCGTGGTAGTTGAAGTCCTCCTCGACGTTGACGATGTCGTACGGCGCGATCCGCCGGCCGATCTCCGTGGTGCTGGGGTCGCGCGGCGTGGGTGCGCTCGACAGACCTTGGGGAAGCCCGGCGACGTTGTACGTGAGCACGCTGAACGTGCCCGAGCCGGCCGCCGCGGCCGGGGTGGCCGTCGCCGTGAGCCCGCCGAGGGTGGCGACCGCGGCCGCCAGGCAGGCAACGAGTCTGCGCATGGGGTGTCTCCTACGGGGAGGGGTGCGCTGAAGGTTGTGGGCATGCCAAAAGGCAAGGCAAAACGTAGCGGTAAACGCTTTCTCCGCACCCCGTCGACGACCCATGAATCGGCGAATTCCACGTGACGCCGAGAAGGTCGACTTCGGTATGGCCGGAGAGGTGGCTGTTACTCACTTTCGGGTGACGTGCCCTCTGCTGTCGGGGTGCGTTGTGATGTCCCGGGGGTGCTCGTGGCCTTTGCCTGCGGGGTTTTCACTCCCTTTGAGACGTCAATTCCGTACATTCACCCTTTAAATGCATCGTGCATCTTAGAGTCATGACAAAGTGTCGGATCCGTAATGGGTCAGGTGTGTGTCCCACATCACCATCGGCAGAGTTGCAGGGTGTGAGTGCGCGGCCGCCCGGCCGCCAGCCCGCACACCCTGCAAGGGGGACTCAGTGTCCGATTCCGTTACCGTGACCGCCCGCCGTCTCGGCTCCGCCACCGCCGTCGCGGCCGCCCTGGTGGGAGCGCTGGCCCTGCCGGCCGCCGCTGCCACCCCGCACCGCGGCCAGGTCGTCATCAGCGCCGTACAGCACGAGGTCCAAGGCCGTGAGGTCCATTCCAACCGCGCCCTGAACCGGGAGTGGGTGGACGTCACCAACACCACCCGCCGGGACGTCAACCTCAGCGGCTGGACGCTGGCCGACGCGTCGGGCCGCACCTACACCTTCCACCACTACCGGCTGGCCGGCCGTGCCACGGTCCGTGTCCACACCGGAGTGGGCCGCGACACCGACAAGGACCTGTACCAGGACCGGCGTGACTCCGTGTGGAACCGCAACGCCGACACCGTCATCCTGCGGGACGACCACCGGGACCTCGTCGACTCCGTCACCTGGGGCCACCGCCACCGCGACGCGGGCGGTGGTGAGCACCGCGGGGACGAGCGGGGCGGGAATCACCGCGGGGACGAGCGGGGCGGGAACCACCGCGGGGACGAGCGGGGCGGGAACCACCGCGGGGACGAGCGCGGCGGGAACCACCGCGGCGACGACGGTCGGCACATGCGCCGCTGACCCCGCACGTCGGCGGCGGCCCGCGCAGCCCTGCCGGGGGTGTGCGGGCCGCCGTGCCGTGGTCACCCCTGGACGACGGGTCCGCTCACGGTGGACGCGAAGACGGTCTCGCCGTCCTGCCGGCCGACGACCGTCACGGTCGCCGTGCCGTCGCCGTGGGACGTCACACTCGTCACGTCGATCCAGCAGGGGCTGTCGAGTTCGACGTAGCGGTGGAACTCCGTGGACGTGCTCGCCGGTATCAGCGTGCGCGGCGCCAGCCGGGCGCAGGCCGCCTGCCGGGCTCCTTCCAGCAGCACCATGCCGGGCAGGTGGTCGCCGCCGTGGTCGAACAGGATCGGGTGCCCGAGGTCCGGGGTGAGCAGCCAGCGGTCCGGTTCGCCGGTGGGCGTGAGCACCACGTCGGCGGGGGAGGTGCGGCCCACCACGGACGGCGCCATCCGTTCGGCCGCGGCCACGGTCTCCTCCGAAGTCCCGCCTCCGCCCGGCCGGTTGGCGCGCAGCCGGGTGTAGACGGACGGACTGACGATGGAGTAGAGCCCGTCCCCGTGGGCCACCGGTCTCCCGTCCCTGTACAGCGCGAACCGGATGCCCATCCGGCGCCCGGACGTCCTGCCGCGCGGCGCGGCGTCCGGGCAGGTCACCTCCAGGTCGAAGTCCGTGGGGCGGGAGGAGATGCGCAGTTGCTCCAGGTCGGTGTGGCAGCTGAGCGACCACAGCACGAAGTGATGGCCGAGCGGTATCCCGTGCTCCGCGTGCGTCACGAACATGCCGGCCTGTCGAAACGTCTCTGCGGCCTGCAGCGGGTCGTGACTCGAACCATCGGCGCTGTTGAAGAACGTGTGGGCGCGCGGCCACTGTCCGGTGAGCGAGAACCGCACTCCCTCGTCCTGGGCGGTACAACCGCTGAGGAACACCTCGGCGAGGGACGCCCGGTGGACGTACTCCTTCGGGACCGTGGTGGTCAGTCGGGGCAGTGCGGGCAGACCGACTCCGATCTCGCTGGCGGACAGGCTCATTGACGACCCCCCGTCGGAAAGCTCTTCGTTGGCTGGAAGCTCCGTTCGACGCCTATAAGATACGGACCTACCGGTTTTCTCGGGTCGGCCACCAGGTAAAGGATTCACCAAGCGTGGTTCGACTCGATCCATGCACGGCTCCGCTCGGTAGTGGTTTGGCCAATATTTTCACGCTCAATCATGCAGAAAGCACGGCGAATAACGGACCAACTGGCGGATGTCGTCGGCTGATTCCCTGCGGGTGGCGGGTGCAGCCGGCCCCGCCGAAACCTGACCCGCGGTCTCTTTCGGCCATGCCGCGAGGGGTGCCGGCCCCGCCCGCGGCCCCGCCGCCCCCCTCCGGTCTCGACAGCACCTGCATGATGGTCGAACGGTCAGCGAGAAGGAGACCCGATGGAACCACTGCGCACCCTGCGCCTCGCCGCCGTCAACATCGACGGCGTCCTGCTCAACGACAGCTTCAGCCCCGTCCTGCACCGGCTCGTCCTCAAGTACGGCGGTGCGTACACCCGGGAGCTGGAGCAGCGGCTGTTCTCGCAGTCCCGGCTCGCGGCCGCCCGCGTCCTGCTGGCGGAGACCGGCGCCCGCGTGAGCGAGCAGGAGGCCATCGCCGACTACTTCGCCGAGCGCGAGGAGTACCTGCGCACCCACCCCGTCCACACCCTCGACGGCGCCGAGGAACTCCTGCACCGGCTGCGTGCCCTGGGCCTGGACGTCGTCTGCTACGGCGGCCTCGACGAGGACCACTTCCGCCGCCATCTCGGTGCCTGGGAGCACCTGTTCACCGCCCCGCGCTACATCTGCACCGACGCCGTCCGCCCCGGCATCCGGGAGATCGTCCAGGACCACTTCGGCCTGGACTTCCACCAGGTCCTCTTCATCGACGACGTGGCCCGCTTCGCCGCCCACGCGAAGGAACTGGACGTCCCGTTCGTCGGCCACCCCAGCACCTTCGCACACGGCTTCCAGCGGGAGCTGATGCGTGACCTCGGCGTCCGGCACCTGGTCGGCGGCCTCGCCGAGATCGACGAACGGCGCCTGCGCACCCTCGACCGCGAGGCCGGCCTGGGCACCGTCTGGCAGGACGCCGGCTCGCTCGCCGAGGCGGCCGGGTGACCGCGGCGCAGGGCGCGGACCTCGCCGGCCGGGTCGCCCTGATCACCGGCGCCAGCAGCGGCATCGGCGCCGCCGCGGCCCGGGTGTTCGCCCGGCAGGGCGCCACCGTGGTCGTCACCGCCCGCCGCGAGGACCGGCTGCGCGCCCTCGCCGAGACGCTGCGCGCCGAGGGCACCGAGGCGAGCCACCGCACCCTCGACGTGCGCGACGGCGAAGACGTCCGGCGCGCCGTCGAGTTCGTCGTCGAGCGGTACGGCCGTCTCGACGCGGCCTTCAACAACGCCGGCGTGGCGCTCCCGAAGACCCCGATGCACCTCATCGACGACACCGACTACGACCGCGTCACCGAGACCAACGTGCGGGGCGTGTGGAACTGCCTGCGCCACGAGATCGCCGCCATGCTGGAGAGCGGCGGCGGCTCGATCGTCAACACCAGCAGCGTGGGCGGCCTGGTCGCCTCCTCGACGGCCGCCCCCTACATCGCCTCCAAGCACGCCGTCATCGGACTGACCAAGGCGGCCGCCGTCGAGTACGCCCCGCACCACATCCGGGTCAACGCCATCGCCCCCGGCCTGACCCGCTCCGAGATGATCGACGACTGGTTCGCCAAGTCACCCGAGAACGAGGCCCGCGCCTACCGCTCCGCCCCGCAGGCACGCGCCGCCGACCCGGAGGAGGTCGCGGAGGCCGCGGCCTGGCTGTGCGGTGACCGGGCGAGCTTCGTCACGGGTGCCACCCTTACCGTGGACGGTGGACGCACCGCCTGGTGAACTGCTTTCGGCGGTCCCGCTCCGACGTGTCCGCGCCGGTGCGGGACCGGCCGGTAATCGGCCTTCTCCGGCCGAAATACCGACCTCCGTTTGGGGTAAGGTACGTCACGGCCGGTTTTCTTTTGACCGAGGAGGGGTCCATGGCGCGTCAGGAGCGTGCGATCCGGACCCGACGTGCTGTTGTCGAGGCCGCTGCCGCGGTTTTCGCCGAGCGCGGGTACACGGCGGCGACGATCGCCGAGATCCTCGACCGGGCCGGAGTCACCAAGGGCGCCCTCTACTTCCACTTCGACTCCAAGGAAGCCCTCGCGCGGGGTGTGATCAACGCCCAGATCAGCGACGACTACTGGGTACCGCGCGAGTTGAAGCTCCAGGAGTGGGTGGACATCGGCATGACGCTGGCCCACCGGATCCCCAAGGAGGTCATCCTGCTCGCCGGCATACGGCTGTCGGCGGACCTCCAGGGGCGTTCGCTGTTCGGCAGTGCCTGGCCCGCCTGGACCGAGCTGGTGACCGAGAAGCTCGTGGAGGCCAAGGAACGCGGGGAGGTGCTGCCGCACGTCACGCCCCAGGAGACGGCGGAGTGCTTCCTCGGTGCCTGGATCGGCACCCAGTTCATGTCGGAGGTGGTCTCCGACTGGACGGATCTCAATGACCGGATCTCCGTCCTCTACAACCATGTGCTCCCGGCCATCGCCACGCCCGCGGCCCTGATCAGGCTGGACACCGCGCCCGACCGGGGCGCCCGCGTCGTCGAGGAAGTCGAGCGGCGTCGACAGGAAGCGCAGGAGCGCAAACCCCTGGTGGACACCGAGGCGTGACCCGCCTCGAAGGGGACCGCCCGTGTGGTTCGTGACCCGAAGAAACGGTTCCTCTGGAGGCTTCGGGGAGATCGTGGGGAGGAAGTCCGGCCTCCCGGTGACAGCAAACCTACCGATCACGCTGTTTTGCTAAGGTCTTCGGATCGCGCGGATCAACAGGGGGACGCGATGGTCAAGCAGCTCCGGGCGGCCAGGACCCGCCAGGCCCTCGTTCTCGCCGCTGCCGAGATCTTCTCCGACGACGGTTACGCACTGACCTCCCTGCCCGCCATCTGCCGACGAGCGGGAGTGAGCGCCGGAGCGCTGCACTTCCACTTCCCCAGCAAGGACGCCCTCGCGGTCGAGGTGGAGAGCGAGGCGCGGCGCTCCGCCGAGCAACTGGTCGCCGACCGGCGCCAGTCCACCACCTCGGCGCTGCAACTGCTGGTGACGGTCACCCGGGACCTCCTCGTCGCGGTCGCCGTCGATGTCGTCGTCCGCGCGGGCTTCAGACTGGGCGTCGACCCGTCCTGGAAGAACGGCGGCCCCGGCTTCGACTGCTGGTGGCGCGCCTGGGTCTGCGAACAGTTGCTGCGGGCGCAGCGCGAAGGCGAACTGACCGAGGGCGTCTCACCGGAGCGGGCCGCCGCGGTGATAGTGGCCGCCACCGTCGGGTTCCAACTGAGCGGGGCCACCGACCGCGACCGCGGCCCGTCCCAGCACGTCGAGCAGTTCTGGTCCCTGGTGCTGCCGCAACTCCGAGGCGAGGGCGCACCGGCCGTACGGGACCGGGTCTGACAAACCGTCCGTGCCGTTCTGAACCCGGCTCCCGGACGGCCGACAGGTACGACGGCGGGGGAGCAGGGGACGGGGGCCGCATGGACATCCGCGTACCAGGCGCTCCAGCGGAGCGGCGACGGCACGAATACGTGACGGAGTCCAGGCGGCTCTCCCGCTGACCGGGACCCGAGCGCCCGGCGTCGCTGACGGGCCCTCAGCGGGTCCTGAGATGCCGGGCGATCCGGACGGCGGCGAACTCGGTCCCCGCCACGAACCGCATCATCGGACCGAACATGGGGGCCGCGAGCGAGCCCGTGAAGTACAGGCCGGGCACCGAGGACTCGAACGACCCCCGCAGGGCGGGCGCCCGCGATCCCGGCACGCACGCCACGGCATGCCGGACCGACGCGGACAGACAGGGCAGGGCGTCCAGGTCCAGCCGGTAACCCGTGGCCGCCAGCACATGGTCCACGGTCAGGGCGTCGCGCCGCCCCCCGGGACCGACGACGTCCAGGTGCACCTCCGGCCCGCGGACCACGGCGGCGGTGACCCGCCGTGAGGTGTGCACCGGTACGACACCCATCACCCGGTCCCGCAGCCACCACCCGCCCGAGGGCCCGAGCGCACGCCGGAACAGCAGCAGCCGGGCGGACGCGGGCAGGAACCGCACCCCGCCCGGTGACGCGCACACCGCGGCCAGCACCCAGCCCGTGCCCAGCGGGGAGGCCGGCTTGGCCAGCCGCTGGGGCCAGGACCGGGCCGGCTCCGGGACCATGCCCCACAGCACCGTCCGCTCACGCACCAGGACCTGTGCCGTGGCACCGGCCTCGTGCAGCAGCGCGGCACTCTCCAGCGCCGACTGCCCGCCGCCGACGACGGCCACCCGCCGCCCCGCGTACAACGACAGATCGGTGTGGTGACTGGTGTGCGACACGGCGGCGTGCGGGCCGGGTCCCTCGGGTGCGAGCCGCCGCAACTCCGCCGGGACGTAGGCGAGTCCGTTCAGCCCGGTGGCCACCACCACGGCCGAGGCCGCCAACTCCTGCCCGTCGTCCGCCCGCACCACGAAACCGGGTCCCGCCGCGGCCCGCTCGACCGACGTCACCCGGGCCGGCTCGACCTCACCGACGTACCGCTTCTGGAACCACTGCCCGTACCGTACGAAGACATCGCACGGGATCGGGGTCAGCTCGGTCAGCTCCGGCTCACCGTGCTCGCGCCGGAAGTCCGCCAGCCTGCCCCCCGGCTCCGGCGCCGACAGGTCGGTGGCGTCCGGCGTCGATTTCAGGAACATCCCGGTGGCCATGGCATGCCGCCAACTGCCCATCACCTCACCGAAGACCCGGACCGGCGTTCCCGCCGCCCGCAGATGCGCGGCCACCGACAGTCCGTACGGCCCGGCGCCGACCACGACGACCGGTGGCCGTCCTCGCCCGGTGAACGCCTGCTCCTGGGCAGGGCGCTGCCCCGGAAGCGACTGCGTCATGCAATCCTCCGCTGGTCTGCGCGCCGCCTTCCCCAAGGTGACGCGACACCGCGGGATGGCACGGTCGGCGTGAAACGGCCGTGCGCGTCCCCCCTCCGCGGGTGAGTCTCTCCCACCGGCATGTGGGTGGAAACGATAACGACGCACGTTGGCCAAAACTTGGTCGAACCATACGACAAGCGACGCCGAGCGTGTCATTGACGTGCGTAGGGCCGATCCGAGCGGTCAGGGATCCGTCAGGACCGGTCGGGCGATGGCGGCGCTGCGGTCTTCGTCGTCGTCCCATGAGGCTTGGCGCAAGGGGCAGTTGAGGGCGTACACGGTCAAGTAACCGACCGAATGGTGTCATTCGGTCGGTCTTCGCGTGGGAGCGTCCCGCCGCTCGGAGACCGGGCCAGTGCCCCGACCGGTCGCGGCCGACGGTCGAACCGGCCCTGCTGTACTGCGGGTTCGCCGTTCGGCGGGTCCGACGTGCCGGTACCGTCGTTCGCGGGGGCGGAGGAGAAATCCGCCCGGCCGCCCGTCGGTTGACAGACCGGATGCGCTGTTTTCTACTGGCGGGGTGCCGGTTGACAGGACCAGGGAGACGCAGGTGGACATCGGGCTGCTGGGTGCACTCGACGTGACGGAGAACGGGATCTCCATCGCCCCGACCGCGCCGAAGCCACGTCAGGTGCTGGCCCTGCTCGCCCTGCGCGCCGACCAGGTGGTGCCCGTCGCGGACCTCATCGAGGAACTCTGGGCCGGCACCCCGCCGCGCAGTGCCCGCACCACGCTCCAGACCTATGTGCTCCAGCTACGGGAGCACATCGCGACCGCCCTGCGCCGGAACGCCGGAGCGGACGGCGCCGACGCGCGCTCGGCGAAGGACGTCCTGGTGACCCTCCCGGGCGGCTACCTCCTCGCCACCGGCGGCGGCCGCAGCGACATCCGTGAGTTCGAGCGGCTGTGCGAGCTCGGCTGCCGTGCCATGGACGACGAGGACTTCCCGGGCGCCTCCCGCGTGCTGCGCCAGGCGCTGGACCTGTGGAACGGGCCGCCCTTCGCCGACGTGTCCACCGGCGCCCACCTGGCCGTGGAGGCACGGCGGCTGGAGGAGAGCCGGCTCTGCGCGCTGGACCAGCGCATCGAGGCGGACCTGCGGCTCGGCCGGCATCGGGAGCTGCTCGCCGAACTCACCGTCCTGACCAGCCGCTACCGCACGCACGAGAACCTGCACGCCCAGTTCATGCTCGCCCTCTACCGCTCCGGCCGGCGCGGCGAGGCCCTCGGCGTCTACCAGCAGCTGCGCACCCTGCTGGTCAGGGATCTCGGCCTGGAGCCGTCGGCCCGCCTGCGCCGCCTCCAGCAGTCCATCCTCGCGGCCGCCGCCGACAACCCCGGCACAGCTCCGCCCCCCGACGACCTGCACGCACCGGCACCGGCCGAGCGACTGGCCCGCGCGAACTGACACCGTGACCGCTCCCGCGTGGCGGTACGCCGGGTGGGCCGGCTTGCGTCGCCCCGCCCGGCGTTCGTGACCGGGCCTGCTCAGGACGGCAGCGGGGTGCACAGGACGGCGGCGGGGCCCTGGGTGCTGCCGACGCGGGTGGTGAACGCGACGCCCGCGATGTATTCGCCGGCCTCGCACTGGCCCTTGTAGGCGCCGTACGCGAAGTCGTCGCCCGCGCCGTCGGCGGGCCGGTTGTCGGACCGGTCGAACCACAGCGTCCGGCCGCTCGCGCTCGACGCCGCGCGGGCCGGCACGCACAGCACCGCCGACACCCGCTCGCCCCGACGGCTGTAGCCGATCACGAACTGGCCCGCCGGGCACTGGAACTTGGTGTAACCGGACGCCCAGTCGCCGCCCGCCGGGACGTACCGCTCGTCCGTGACCACCGTCTCGGCATTGCCCGCCGCCCGCAGGTCACCCGCGCCCACGTCGGTGCACAGACCGCGCCCGCCGGAGTGCGCGAGCCCGACCAGCCGCAGGCCGTCCGGACAGGCCGCCTTGTAGGCGCCCGGGTCCCAGTCGCCGCCGGCCCGCACCAGCAGGGACTCCACCTGGTCGCCGTGGTCCGTGGACAGCATGCGCCAGGTCGCCCCCGGTGCGACGTACCCGGTGCGGCCGGTCGAGTTCATCAGGTGCGCCCAGGCCGCGGCTCGCCAGTCCCCGCCGTCCAGGATGCCGGAGCGGTGCCCGGCGGTGTCGTACCGCAGCAGCGCCCAGTCGTCGTGGCCCTCCCAGCCGACCAGGGGCCAGTAGGCGAAGTCGGTGTCGTGGTCGGCGAAGTAGTCGGTGATGGCGCCGAACCAGGTACGGGCCGCCGTGCCGGTCTCGTTCGCCCCGATGCCGAACTCGCTGACCCACACGGGCGCGGTGTAGTGCTTGCCCTCGGCGGTGACGAAGAACGCCTCGTCGGCGAGCGCCTGGTACAGCTCGTCGCGGGTCAGGTCCTGGTAACGGGGATCACTGGTCTCGCCGATGCCGGTGGCACCGCTGTGCCGGGGACCGGTGTAGCCGTAGAAGTGGGCCGAGTAGACGAGTTTGTGGGCGTTCACGAGGGTGTGGGAGAGGGTCCGGACGGGGGTGAGCACGGGGCGGCCGTGCGGGAGCCCGTCGACGGGGAGGCCGGTCCAGTTGATGCCTTCGACGACGATGAGGAGGTTCGGATCGCCCTCGGTGAGGATGCGGTCGGCGGCGAGCTGGGCCGCCGCGTACCAGTCGTGGTCGTCGCCCAGACCCCAGTTGGGGTCGTCCAGTACGTCCCGGCGCACCTCGTTGTAGAGATCGGCGCCCACGACACGGGGGTTGGCGGCGTACCGCCGGGCCATGAAGACCCAGTCGTCGGCCCACTGCCGCGTGGACTGGCTGCTGTTCCAGCGCTCGTTGCCGTCGACGCCGCAACACCAACGGGAGGTGTTGGTGTGGTTGTTGAGGATGACGGCGAACCCGGCGCCGGTGAGGGCGGTGACGACCGCGTCGTAGACCTCCAGGGGGGTCTTCCCGCGCAGCTGCGGATTGGCGGTGACGGCGGCGTCCGGCACCGGGGCGGTCGTACGGATCATCTCGTTCGAGAACGGCAACCGGACGCTGTTGATGCCGAGCGCCGTGAAGTCCGACAGGAGCTGCGGGAGGGGCGCGCGGTCCAGGCCGAGGGGGATGCCGTACGAGTCCTGGCCGGCGTGGTGGTTCGCGGGGTCGGTGACGCTGCCGCTGCCGGTCCAGGAACCCTGGGCGCCGTCCCAGTTGGCGGCCTTCAGGCGGAAGCGGTTCCCGTCGGCGTCGACGATGTAGCGGCCGCGCGTGGACAGCGGCCCCCGCCAGGCTTCGGCGGCCGAGGCCTGGCGGGCCAGGGCGGTCGGAAGAAGGGCGACGACGAGGAACACGACTGTCAGGTACGTGACAAACATGGGCGAGTGCCTGTGCGGCATCATCAGTCCTCTGAGCGGAGCCGGTGGGGGTGTCGCGCGGGTGCGGCACCCTATCAGGGCCGGTCTCAACGGAGAAGCGGTCCGTCCGCCGTGCAGGCCTCCGCCGCCCATCCGTCGAGGTCACGTTCGGGCCGCAGCAACGTCCTGACGGCCGCCGCCGAGGCGCGATGCCAGTCGCGGCTGCGGCGCAGCATCGCGTGATCGCAGCCCCTCAGCAGCACCATCCCGGCCTCGGCCCCGGCCTCGCGGGCGTGCCGTACGTACGCCGCCGACTCGCCGGGCTCGGTGGTGTGGTCGCGGTCCCCGTGCAGGACGAGGATGCGGGTGCCGTCGAGACCGTCCACCGGGTCGCCGGGCGGGCACCAGGGCGCCAGCGCCAGCACGCCGCGGACCGCGGGGTCGGCGGCGGCGCGCAGCGCAGCCCGGCCGCCCATGGAGTGCCCGACCAGCACCACGGGCACGTCCCCGGCCAGGCCGCGCAGTTCGTCGAGGGCACGCAGGGTGTCGTGCAGCGGGTCGGCGGCGTCGTTCCAGCCCCGGTAGCGGTAGCGCACCTGTCCGACCAGCACGTCACGCGGTGAGGAGACGGAGGCGGCGACCCCGGTGAAGGGGCGCATGCGCAGGGCCGCCGGCTGCCAGGGACGCGCCGGACGCCGCCCGTTCTCCTGCCCGCCGTGCAGGACGAGTACCGCCGCGCGAGCCCGCTCCCGTGGCGCGCGGCGCACCACCAGGGCACTCCCGTGCGCCTCGACGACCCGCCCGTCGGTCACCGCGTCCCCCTCTGCTTCCTCCGGGATGAAGCGTGCTGCCGCCATCAAACACTCCCGGGGGAGGCCCTGGCCAGCGGGATGCCTCGACGGCACTCGCCCACCGCACGGACATCGGCGGCGAGGATGCGGTGGGCGGTGGCGACCGAGGGCCGCCGGACCTTGTTCCTGCCCGCGGTGACGACCGGCTTCCGGGCGGTCTGCGGTACCGGCACGCCGTTGGCCCGCGGGCAGCGGGCGCAGTCGGCCAGGCAGCCGTCGACGGCCTCGGCAGCGCGGGGTCTGCTCATCGGTGGGAGTCGCGGACCACCGCCAGCCCGCCGACCCGGGTCGTGATGCCCGCCGGTCCGCGTCGGGCCGAAGCGAGCACGCCGGCCGGTCGACCGAGGGCGTCGCCCTGCTCCACCTCGATCGCGAGCGTCCGTGCCCCCGTCGTGTCGAGCAGGTGGGCGGCCAGGCACCCGGTGCTGTTGGCGTTGGCGACGTCCTCGTCGACACCGATCGCCGGCGCGAACATCCGCGCCGCACCCGGCCCATCGCCCACCGGCGGTACGTACACGAAACAGCCGAGGAGCCCGTACCGCCGGCACACCGCTGCCAGCCCGCCGAGGTGTGGGCGGACTCGGAGCAGCGCCGACCGGTCGTGGACCGGTACCAGCATGCGGGGTGCGCCGGGCGCGGCGATCCGTGGCGTGTCCGTCGGATGCAGGTCGTCCGCGGTGAGCCCGAGCGCGGCGACGAACGCGGCGCGCTCGTCCGGTGCCGGGTGGCGCAGCGCGACGAGGCCCTGGTCGAACCACACCTCGATGCCGGCGGGGCGGCGGATCGCGACGGTGTCGAACGTGCGCCCTCCGGTGTGCTGGCGGTCGTCGAGCTCGCCCAGCGCGGCGCGGGTCAACCGGACGGCCTGTGCGGCGACGGTGCCGTGGCCGCAGCCGGACAGTTCGGCGGTGGCGGTGAAGAACCGGACCGGCCGGCCACCGTCCGGCGTCCGCCCCGGGCCGAGGAACGCCGCGTGCGAGGTGCCGGCCGCGGCAGCGACCGCACGCCGGTCCGCGTCCGTCGCCGCCGGGTCGTCGTCGGTGACGGCCGTGGGACTGCCGCCCCGGCCGTCGCGCCGCACGCACGCATCGACCACCGTGACATCCCGCCAGGACATCGGCCCGAACCCGGCCCGGAGCGTACCGTCCTGCCTCAGCCGGTGCCGTCCTGCACCGGATAGTGGATGACGACCGCACCGCCGGTGGCGTAGTGGGCGACATCGGCGGCCACCCGCCGGCCGTGCGCCGAAGCCCGCGCCGCGGTCATGGCGGCGGCATCGGCGAAGTCGGCTTCGAAGACCGCGAAATACGGCGCTTCTCCCTGGGTCGCCGCAACGTCGAAGCTGTAGCGCCACGCCAGCAGCCCGGGCCAACTCGCGACCAGCGGAAGGTGGTTGGTCACGTAGTAGTCGCGGAAGTGGTCAGGGTCGGCGGGCTTGGCATACAGGACCAGCAACCTATGCATGACGGCCTGCCGCGCGCGGCGGGTCCGGCAGGGCTGTCGGCGACATCGGTTCTCCCGTCGAGTTCGTTTCGGAATCAGAAACGCCGAGTGGATGCTAGTGTTTCGAATAACGAAACGCAAGGCCCAGGAGGGGTATGCCGACACCGCGTCCAGGCTCACCGGTTCGTGGATCGACGACCGGCCGTCCCCTCATGGCCGCGATGGACCTGTTCGGCCGTCGGTGGGCGCTGCGGATCATCTGGGAACTGCGTACGGGCCCGCTCGGCGCCCGCGCGCTGCTGGCACGGTGCGAAGGGATGTCGTCCAGCGTCCTCTACCAGCGGCTCCGTGAACTCACATCGAGCGGGATCATCTCCTCCTCGGACGACGGCTACGAGCTCACTCGGCTGGGCACAGCGCTCAGGCACGCCCTCCGTCCGCTCGACGAATGGGCGATCACCTGGGCGCAGGAGCAGGGGCACGACGATCAGGGGCCCGACCGGCGACACTGAGCCGAAACGGAGCACAGCGGGGGTGGGGGACATGGGCGAGGGTTTCGGCGAGCCCGAAAAAGCCGGCAGACCGGTGGTCCAAGTGGTGGCCGCAGTGGCCTTGTTCGCCGTCGTGGTGGGCGCGCTGTGGGTCCAGAAGCGGTTCGTCCACCAGACGGAGACCGGCAGCGCACCGGCCACCTGTACGACCTCGCACGACCGGCTGCCGGCCCGGTACGTCTCCGGTGCCCGCCTGTGCGCGCTGCTGAACCGCCCGGACCTCCCGGCGCTGCTGGGCACGCCCGGTGAGCGGATCGAGACCGCCGACGGCAGCGGGGACTGGATCACACTCGCCGGCGGCACCAGGATCCCCGCGCCCGAGGCCACGGTGACCCTGAAGACGTACTACGTGAAGCTGTCGGCGGCCTACGACGACCTGTCCGTCTCCGAGACCGGCGACGTGCTCGGCGGCACCAGGAGGACGAGCGTGCTGGGCCACCCCGCCGTCCTCTACTCCAGCCCCACCATCTCCATCGGCTTCGACCTGGCCGGCGGCAGGGCGCGCTCGGGCCCCGGCGGTACGGCGCGCTGCGTCCTGGTCTCGAAGCACGGGAAGGACGACGGGATGGGTTCGTACGAGGTCGCGATCTGGCGCCAGGACGACGTGCCGCCCGACGACGCGGCGCTCCTGCGGGTCGCGGAGCGGGTCCTGCGCACGGCCCCGGGCTGGAACGAGGCCTGACGACCGCCGCGGACGTGTGCACGACGCCGGCCCCGGCCGGGAGTCGTCTCCCTTCCGGGGCCGGGCCCAGGTCATCTGCTCAGGGGGCGACGGTCGTCGCCGTGGAGGTGACGGTGTCCGCTGCGGGCAGTGCGGGCAGTGCGGGTACGACGCTGCCGAGGAGCCCGGTGACCGCGTCGAGGACGGGGGCGAGCAGTCCGGTGACGGCGCTGATCACTCCGCCCAGGTCGAGCGAGGTCAGCGAGGTGAGCAGTTTGCCGACGGCGGCCTGGATCGCGTTCACCAGGTCCGTCACGGGGTCGGCGGCACGCGTCTTTGTCCGGTGCCCGGCGGCCCGGCCGGCGGCGGCCTCGATGCTTTCCCGGACCGAGTCGCTCCACTTGCGTACCGCCTGCGCGTAGGCGGCGGCGGTCGCCGGGTCGAGCCGGCCCCCGTGTGCTTCGGCGAGGCCGGGCACCGTGGCGAGGAAAGGGGAGACGAGACGGGAGCCGTGCGTCGCGTCGAGCCGGTCCAGGAGCATGGCGAGGTCGGTACCGGCCGGCGGGACCTGCTGGGCGACGCCCGGCCCCGGCGCTGCTCGGCCGGCGTCGGCGGCGGCAGCGTCGGCGGCGGCCGGGCCGCATACCAGGGCGGCGCAGACCAGGGGAGAGACGAGGAGGCCGCGGGAGACTAGGGCGCGCATGGGGTTCCTTTCGAGACTGCTGTCCTTGTGCCCACGGTGGGAAGCGGGGCAGGCCACCGCAACCGCTTCGGCCCGCGGCGCGCGGTCCCCGTCGCCCACGGGAAAGGCCTTGACCAGCCGGTTTGTTCAGCTGGACGACTCCAGCCGGACGTTCACCCGTCAGGGTGCGTCCCGGCAACCGAAAGCGCAGCCGTCGACAGCACAGCGGAAGAGCCCCGCCCCTGACCGATCAGGGGCGGAGCTCTTCGCTCGGAGCGCCGGGCAGGCCTTGCACCTGCATTTCCCCGCAGGAAGCGGGGCGTCTTTCCTTGGACCACCAACGCAACGCGTTTCACTCGTACTTGAGTGCCTCGCTCAAGATCGAGCTTACCCCGGTCGGGGGACGGGCGCCACATCGCACGCGCGTCCCCTCCTGGCTCCGGGTCACCGTTCCGGAACGCGGTCCAGGTCGTGCAGCCAGGCCCGCGCCGAACTGTCGGAAGGGGCGCGCCAGTCACCGCGCGGCGACAGCGAGCCGCCCGCCGACACCTTCGGGCCGTTGGGCATCGCCGAGCGTTTGAACTGGGCGAAGGCGAAGAAGCGACGGCAGAAGTAGTCGAGCCAGTGCCGGATCTCCGCCAGGTCGTACGCCTTGCGCTCGGACTCCGGGAAGCCGGGCGGCCAGGCACCGGACTCCCGGTCGTGCCAGGCGTGCCAGGCCAGGAACGCGATCTTCGACGGCCGGAAACCGTGTCGCAGCACCTGGTACAGGGTGAAGTCGTGCAGCGCGTACGGGCCGATCTTCGACTCGGTGGACTGCAGTTCCTCACCCGGCACCAGCTCCGGGCTGATCTCCGTGTCGAGGATCGCGGCCAGCGTCCTGCCGGTCTCCGGGTCGAACTGCTCGCTGCTGATGACCCACCGGATCAGATGCTGGATCAGCGTCTTCGGCACACCGGAGTTGACGTTGTAGTGGCTCATCTGGTCGCCGACGCCGTACGTCGACCAGCCGAGCGCCAGCTCCGAGAGGTCGCCGGTGCCGAGGACGATGCCGCCGCGCTGGTTGGCCAGCCGGAACAGGTAGTCGGTGCGCAGCCCGGCCTGCACGTTCTCGAAGGTGACGTCGTACACCGGCTCACCGGCCGCGAACGGGTGGCCCATCTCCTGGAGCATGAGCCGCGCGGTCGGCGTGATGTCCAGCTCGGCCGCGGTCACGCCGAGCGACTCCATCAGCCGGTGCGCGTTGCCCTTGGTGTGCTCGCCGGTGGCGAAGCCGGGCAGGGTGAAGGCCAGGATGTCGCTGCGCGGACGGCCGGCGCGGTCCATGGCCCGGGCGGCCACGATCAGCGCGTGCGTGGAGTCGAGACCGCCGGAGACACCGATCACGATCTTCGGGCCGCCGATCGCCGCAAGCCGCTGCTGGAGCGCCGCGACCTGGATGTTGTACGCCTCATAGCAGTCCAGGGCAAGCCGTTCGGGATCGGCCGGCACGAACGGGAAGCGTTCCACCCGGCGGCGCAGGCCCAGATCGGCCGTCGGCGGGTCGAGCCGGAAGGAGACGGTCCGGAAGTCGCCGGTGCGCGCCGCGTGGGTGCGCCGGTTGTCGTCGAAGGAGCCCATCCGGGCCCGCTCCTGGCGCAGCAGGTCCAGGTCGACGTCGGCCACCGCGTACTGGTCGTCGAGGGGGAACCGGTCCGTCTCCGCCAGCAGCTGACCGTTCTCGTAGATCATGGTCTGGCCGTCCCAGGACAGGTCCGTGGACGACTCGCCGAGACCGGCCGCCGCGTAGACGTACGCCGCGAGGCAGCGCTGCGACGCCGAGCGGCACAGCAGCTTCCGGTCCTCCGCCCGGCCGACGGTGATCGGGCTGCCCGACAGGTTGACCAGGACGTTCGCCCCGGCCAGCGCTGCCTCCGCGCTCGGCGGCACCGGCACCCACATGTCCTCGCAGACCTCGGCGTGCACCACGAGACCGGGTACGTCGGACGCCTCGAAGAGCAGGTCCACCCCGAACGGCACGCTCTCGCCGCCGATCCGGATCGTGCCGCCCCGCTCGTCGTCACCCGCCGCGATCTGCCGCCGCTCGTAGAACTCCCGGTAGTTCGGCGGGTACGACTTGGGCGCGACCCCGAGGATCCGGCCGCGGTGCACCACCACCGCGCAGTTGTAGATCCGGTTGCGGTGGCGCAGCGGGGCGCCGACGACGAGGACCGGCAGCAGGTCGGCGCAGCCGGCGGCCACTGTCGCGAGTGCCTCCTCGACCTGGTCGAGGACCGCGTCCTGGAGCAGCAGGTCCTCGATCGAGTAACCGGTCAGGCCGAGCTCCGGGAAGACCGCCACCGCGACCCCGTCCTCGGCGCAGCGCCGGGCCTGACGCAGGACCGCCTCGGCGTTGGCGCGCGGGTCGGCGATGACGGTGTGGCCCGTGCACGCTGCCACGCGCGCGAAACCGTGCTCATAGATCGACCAGAAGTTCAACGGGCTTCCTCGGGAGAGACGGACGGAAAACGATGCCGGCCACGGGTACCCGCTCCGGCGGCTTTCCCGCTCCCAGCAGCATAGATCGCCCCATGATCGGTGCCGGTCCGCAGGGTCACAGGGGCGTGGTGTCCAGCAGGTCGGCGGCCGTCCGTCGGGCCGGCGCCTCGGTCTCGGCCGCCACCCGGTGGAACGTCGCCTCCGCCGCGTGCGCCGGCCAGTCGGCGGGCAGGTGCCGGGCGGGCAGCCGCGGATCGGTGCGGATGACGTCCAGCCACTCGCTGACCAGCCGCAGCCGGGTGACGACCGCGTCGTCGTCGGGGCCGGCCCGCCAGGCCTCCCAGCGGGCGCGGAAGTCCTCGTAGCGGGCCGCGATCGACTCCAGGTCCCAGGTGTCGCGGATCATCACGTCGATGTCCGTCGCCTCGTCGGCCAGCGCGTGGAAGATCTTCACGTGCGCGGAGAGCCCGAGTTCCGCGACCACGGCGGAGACGTCGACCCGGCCCGGCGCGATCCACAGCCCGCTGTAGAGCGGTCCGAAGCCGGACCAGCCGAGTTGTGAGCGCAGGTCGTGGCGCTGGCGCTGCCAGGACTCGGGCAGCGAGAAGCCCAGCAGGGTCCAGGAGCCGTCCCAGTCGTCGTTGACGGCGCCCGTCTCCCAGATGCGCCGTCGGCCGTCGTGGAGGATCTGCGCGGCGAGGGGCGTCAGGCCGAAGTACATTTTGCGGCCCTGCCGTTGCCGTCGCAGCAGGTCGCGGTTGACCATGCGGGTGAGCGTGGAGCGTACGGCCTGCTCGCCGACGCCCGCCCGGCCGAGGACCGTGATGATGCTGCCCGAGTAGACGCCCAGCGGACCCTGCTCCAGCACGTGGTTTCCGAAGAAGGCGAGCAGGAGCGACTGCGGGCGGGGCTGCGGTGAGTCCAGGGGTTCTGGTGCGGTCTCGGCGTTCACGTGCGCAAGATTACGGCCATCGGCCGGACGTACGACGGGCCGTACGGCCTTGCTCCCGGTGCGGGGCACGGGGGCCGGCCAGGTCGTACGGACGGGGGAAGGCGCTCGGCTCGTACGCTGTGTAGCGTGCCGCCGAGGCGGGGTCGGCGGCGCCGACGCGGGCGTCGAGGGAGGCGGGATCGCTGCCCTTCCAGTGGCCGGAGGCGATGCGGTCCTCCAGGGCGTGCAGCGCGGCCACCTGTTCGCCGGGGCTGAACGTGCAGTGCCCGGCGTTGTCCACGTAGCGCTGCCTGAGCAGGGCGGTCCGGCCCGCGACCGCGACGGCACGCCGGTAGGCGCTCTCCGCCTGGACGGGGATCAGTGGGTCGCCGGTGGTGTGGACGTCGAGCTGCGGCTTGCTGAGCCGGCCGCTGAACACGCTGGTACCGCTCATCCAGTGGACGGCCCCGGGGTCGGCGGAGATGCGCGACGCTGCGGCCAGCTCGGCGAGGTCGGACCGCAGGGACCGGCCGGCGGCGCGGTAGAGCTCCGAAACCTCCTTCGCGTAGGGCGAGTCGTGCAGCACGGCCGTGTAGTCCACGCCGGTGTTCCAGGACATGTTGCCGCCCGCCCGGCTCTCCGCCTCCTGGCGCCAGCGGAAGGCCGGGAGTTCGACAAGGCCGAGAGCGGCCCAGTACTGGGCCGCCTGCTGGGCGCCCCAGTCGTCCGGCACCGGCCGGGGCGTCTCGGGGTCGTTCCAGCCGGGGACGTCGTACAGGGCCGCGGCCAGCGCGATCCGGGCCCGGCCGGTCGCGGTGCCCTGCGCCTGGGCGACCAGAGCGGTCATGTCCCCGGCCTGGGCGGCCGCGTCGCCGGCGTCCCGCAGTCCGGTCAGCCGGATGCCCGAGCCGCTGGTGCCGCCGAGCAGGGTGCGCAGGGCGAAGACGGCGTCCAGCATGCTGTTCCAGGTGGCGATCCCGCCCTGCACCAGACCGCACATCGACAGCGAGCCGGCGATGCGTTCCGGGTGCCGCTCGGCGATGGTGGTGGTGACGAGGCCGCCGTACGACGTGCCCCAGGCGATGGTGCGCCGCGCCGTGCCGAAGCGGCCGGCGAAGACGTCGAGCGTGGCGAGCTGGTCGGGCACCGCGTCCGTGACCGCCCAGCCGGTACTGGCGTACGACGAGCCGACGAGTGCGTACCCCTCCTTCAGCAGCAGCGACCGGGTGGCGTCGTCCGGTGCGTCGCGCGCCGGGTTGTCCACCCCGGCGGGGGTGTAGCCGTGGCTGTACAGCAGCACGGTGCCGTTCCAACGGCCCGGCACATCGAGGACGTAGAGCGCGCCGGACGGCAACGTGCCCTCGACGTGGGCCGCTTCGGCGGCGTGGGCGGCCGGTGCCGGTGTCGGTGCGGCGGCGAGCAGCAGGGCCGCGAGGGCGAGGAGCGGACGACTGCGGATGCGGTACGGCACGGGGCTCGGGCTCCTTGCGCCAGGGTGGAGGGCCGACACCGCGAAGTTAGGTTTGCATGTGACCGTCGTCAAGAATGTGCACAACGTTGGGCGTGTCGCGTGGCGGCGTACGGGAGCCGCGAGCTCGGCGGCGGCCCGGCCGCCGCGGGCGAGCCCCGCTCCGGTGGCGCCTCGGCGCGCACCGGGGCGGGGGAGAACCGCTCCGCTATGCGGCGGTGCCGCCCGCGTAGTCGCTGTTGAACGCGGTCTCGATGGTCGTGGCCACCGGCTGCGCCACCCCCGTGCCCGTGAGGATGATGCCCAACTCGCGGTTGCTGGAGAGGGAGTTGCTGCTGACGTTCATGGAACCGGCCTCCACCTCCTGGGTGGACAGGCCGTAGTCGGCGACCATGGCCTTGGCGTGGATGTAGAAGCCGTTGGGGTCGGAGTAGCCGACGACCGTGCCGCCGGCGGCCTTGACCGCGGAGACCTCGCTGGCGTAGTCGCCCGGTGTCTCCAGGACGACCCGCACCTTCACGCCCGCCTTGGCCCTGGCGACGATGGCGTTGGCCACCGTGCTGTCGCTGAACTCCAGCTCCTCCACGTCGAGGGTCTTGGCGGCGGCGTTGATCACGGTCAGCAGACGGCTGCGCGAGTCGGTGGGGGACCAGAGCAGGTGGTCGCCGTCGGTGGGGGTGATCGAGGTGCCGGCGTAGTCGGCGTTGAAGACCTTCTCGATCGCGGCGACGTCCCGGGTGTCGTCGGTGAAGACGCCGTAGTCCCGGCCGGTCGAGTAGTACTGCGAGGTCAGGTTGCCGGTGAGGACCAGCGACTTGGTGCCGTCGACGGTGATGGTCTTCTGGTGCGTGTAGACGAAGGCGGACGGCGACCACGCCACGCCCACTCCCGCGTTGGTGAGGGCGGTGTAGGCGGAACTGTTGGCGCTGCGGTGGGCGTTGTCGAGGATCACCCGCACGGTGACGCCCTTGTTCTTCAGGGCGATGAGATCGTTGACGGCCGTGGTGTCCTCCAGCTCGTACATCGTCATGTCGACGGAGGTGGTGGCCGAGTTGATGAAGTCGTAGATCGTGGGCTCGCTGGTACCGAGCGAGAAGGAGAAGGCGGTGTAGCTCGCGGCGTCGGCGGGGACCGCGGTGGCGACCACGGCGGTGCCGGCCGCCAGGGCGACACCGGCGCGACCGAGAAGCTTCGACAGCATGCGTGACTCCTAGGCGAGTTGACGCTCACGTGGGGGGTGGGCGAGCGTGGGCATGACACCACGCGCGTAGACCGCCGAGGAAGAGGAGCCGGGTGAACTCACCGTTACCGACGGGCGGGACGAGCAGACAAAGCGGACTTCGAGCAGGTGGCGGCTGGTTCATGGGCGCCCCGCGAGAACGCAAAGTCTTCGTAGCCGGACGCTGCGCGGGCGCTGCATGGGCGTTGCCGGGCGGGGTGCCGGGCGAGGGTCACGGCCGGACGGCCCGAGACGCTCGGCGACCGACCGGGGCTTCCGCGTGACGGCATGGGGCCGGCCCGGTGGGCGGGCGCGGCCGCCCGCGCCCGCCCGGCGGGTGGCGTGGTCGGCTGCCCGCACGTGCGCATGATCCCGGTGACGGCGGTGACGGAAAGCTCGGGAAGCGGGTGGCGCCGCCTCCCCGGCACCGCTCGGCGGCCGGGGCGGTCGGGCGGGTGTGCCGGGCGTGCGGCGCGGACGTGCTGGGGGACCAGGCAGGCGTGGCGCGAGCGCGCCCGGGATCCGGTCAGGAATGGAGAAGCACCACGGTTCCACCCCGGCTAGCGTGGCCGCATCGACGGAGGCACCGCGCAGTGGATGGAGACGGGTTTGAGCATGGCCAGAACGACCGGGACGCAGACGTCCACGCCGCACGTGGCCGACACGCACGGCCTGATCCGGGTGCACGGTGCCCGTGAGAACAACCTCAAGGACGTCAGCATCGAGATCCCGAAGCGCCGGCTGACGGTCTTCACCGGTGTCTCCGGCTCGGGCAAGAGCTCGCTGGTGTTCGACACCATCGCCGCCGAGTCCCAGCGGCTGATCAACGAGACCTATCCGGCCTTCGTCCAGGGCTTCATGCCGAACCTGGCCCGCCCCGAGGTCGACGTCCTCGACGGTCTGACCACCGCGATCATCGTCGACCAGCAGCGGATGGGCGGCGACCCGCGCTCCACCGTCGGCACCGCCACCGACGCCAACGCGTTGCTGCGCATCCTCTTCAGCAGGCTCGGCACACCGCACATCGGCTCGCCGAAGGCGTTCTCGTTCAACATCGCCTCGATCAGCGGCGCGGGCGCCGTCACCGTCGAACGCGGCGGGCAGAAGGTGAAGGAGCGCCGCAGCTTCAGCATCACCGGCGGCATGTGCCCGCGCTGCGAGGGCCGCGGTGCCGTCACCGACCTCGACCTCACCGAGCTCTTCGACGAGACCCTGTCCCTCAACGAGGGCGCGATCACCGTCCCCGGCTACAAGGGCGGCGGCTGGAACTCCCGCCTCTACATCGAGTCCGGTTTCTTCGACCCGGACAAGCCGATCAGCAAGTTCACCAAGAAGGAACTCCAGGACTTCCTGCACCGCGAGCCGACCCGCATGAAGATCGCGGGCATCAACATGACCTACGAGGGGCTGATCCCGCGCATCCAGAAGTCGATGCTCTCCAAGGACAAGGAGTCGATGCAGCCGCACATCCGCGAGTTCGTGGAACGTGCGGTCACCTTCGCCACCTGTCCCGAGTGCGACGGCACCCGGCTGAGCGAGGGCGCCCGCTCCTCGAAGATCGACGGGATCAGCATCGCCGACGCCTGCGCGATGCAGATCAGCGACCTGGCCGTCTGGGTCAAGGGCCTCGACGAGCCGTCGGTGGCCCCCCTCCTGGAGACGCTCGGGCACACCCTGGACTCGTTCGTGGAGATCGGGCTCGGCTACCTCTCCCTGGACCGGCCGGCCGGCACCCTGTCGGGCGGCGAGGCCCAGCGCACCAGGATGATCCGCCACCTCGGCTCCTCGCTCACCGACGTCACCTACGTCTTCGACGAGCCCACCACCGGCCTGCACCCCCACGACATCCAGCGCATGAACGGCCTGCTGCTGCGGTTGCGCGACAAGGGCAACACCGTGCTCGTCGTGGAGCACAAGCCGGAGGTCATCGCGATCGCCGACCACGTCGTCGACCTCGGCCCCGGCGCCGGAGCGGGCGGCGGTACCGTCTGTTTCGAGGGCACCGTCGAGGGCCTGCGCAAGGGCGGCACCCTGACCGGCCGCCACTTCGACGACCGCGCCTCGCTGAAGGAGACGGTCCGGGAACCCACCGGTGCCCTGGAGATCCGCGGCGCCGCCACCCACAACCTCCAGGGCGTCGACGTCGACATCCCGCTCGGGGTGCTGGCCGTCGTCACCGGGGTGGCGGGCTCGGGCAAGAGCTCCCTGGTGCACGGGTCGATCCCGGCCGGCGCCGGCGTCATCTCGGTCGACCAGGGCGCCATCCGCGGCTCCCGGCGCAGCAACCCGGCGACGTACACCGGGCTGCTCGAACCGATCCGCAAGGCCTTCGCCAAGGAGAACGGCGTCAAGCCCGCCCTGTTCAGCTCCAACTCCGAGGGCGCCTGCCCCACCTGCAACGGCGCCGGAGTCGTCTACACCGACCTGGCGATGATGGCCGGTGTCGCCACCACCTGCGAGGAGTGCGACGGGAAACGGTTCGAGGCGTCCGTCCTCGAGTACCGGCTCGGCGGGCGCGACATCAGCGAGGTGCTGGCGATGCCGGTGACCGAGGCCGAGGAGTTCTTCGGCGCGGGCGAGGCGCACCTCCCGGCCGCCCACCGCATCCTCCAGCGGCTGCGCGACGTCGGCCTCGGCTACCTCACCATCGGCCAGCCCCTGACCACCCTCTCCGGCGGTGAGCGCCAGCGCCTCAAGCTGGCCACGCACATGGCCGACAAGGGCGGCGTCTACGTCCTCGACGAGCCCACCGCCGGCCTGCACCTCGCCGACGTCGAGCAACTCCTCGGTCTGCTCGACAGGCTGGTCGACTCCGGCAAGTCGGTCATCGTCGTCGAGCACCACCAGGCGGTCATGGCGCACGCCGACTGGATCATCGACCTCGGCCCCGGAGCCGGCCACGACGGCGGCCGCATCGTCTTCGAGGGCACCCCCGCCGACCTCGTGGCCGCCCGCGCCACCCTCACCGGCCGGCACCTCGCCGAGTACGTGGGCGCCCGGGACACGGCAGCGCACTGACGGGAGCCGGAGCGGGCGGCGTCCCTCGCCGCCCGCCGCCCGCCGTGCGGTGCGCCGGGCACGGCGGCCCAGGGCGAGGTGTGAACGTTCAAACGCCCTTCGTTAGGGTGCGTCCATGAATGCGACGCCCCGCTGGCTGAATCCCGAGGAACGACGGGCGTGGCTGGCCTACGTCCAGTTCTCCACGCACCTGTCCGACCACCTGAACCGTCAGCTGCGGCGCGACGCGGGGATGACCCACGCCGACTACTCCCTGCTGGCCCACCTGTCCTCGGTCGAGGACCACAGCCTGACCATGTCCGAGCTGGCCGAGCGGCTGAAGATCACCCGAAGCCGCCTCACCCACGCCGTGACCCGCCTCCAGGAGGCCGGCTATGTCGACCGCCGCGAGGACCCGGCCAGCCGCCGCAACCAGCTGGCCGTCCTGACCCCGGCCGGTCTGGCCCTCCTGGAGCGGGCGGCTCCCGGTCATGTCGAGGCGGTCCGCCGCGTCGTCTTCGACGCCCTCACCGCCGAGCAGGTGACCCAGTTCGCCGTGATCGGCGAGTCGATCAGCGCCGCCCTCCGGCGGATGGACGCCGACAGCGGCGAGCAGGAGGCGCTGCCCTGGCGGCGGCGGTAGCCGCCGCCGGGCCTGCCGCGGACACCGCGTCCGCGGCAGGCCCGAGGGTGCGGTGTCCGCGGCGGTCCCGCGGGTGCGGGCCGTGCCGGTCAGGCCTTGGCGTCGCCCGCCGGGGCGAGCAGGACCGCCGTCGCGGTGCGGTGCGCGACGGCGTCGCTCACCCGCGGGTCGAACAGCGCCTCGACGGCGTTGCGGTGGTGCGGGCTCAGCACGATGAGATCGGCACCGAACTCCTCGGCCGTCTCCGAGATGACCTCCGCGACCTGCGTGGTCAGTCCCCGCAGGAGGGTTCCCTCGGCCTTGATCCGCCGCTCGCGCAGATCCGCCAGCGCCTCCTCCAGCACGGCCTTCGCCTCGGTGTCGTCCTCCAGGGCGACGACCGCGGACACGGAGACGGCGGAGGTGATGACGTGCACGACGCGGACCTCGGCGTTCGTCAGCTGCGCCAGCTCACCGGCCAGTCGCACGGCGGAGCCGCGGGCGGGGCTGGGATCGACGGCGACCAGGATGCGCTGAAACACGGACACTTCTGTTCCCCTTCCGGGAGGATGGAAGGGCAACTCGGTGATCAGGGACGCCGGATCGCGGCGTGTCGGGTCGGCGCGTCCGGCGCCGAACGAGTTCCTCCACCTCACCCGGTGATCATGCCACCGCCCCCGGCACCGGCACACGGCGGGTGTGTGTAACAGCCACTGAACGGCCGGGGACCGGACGGTGCCCCCTCGCGGCGTCACGGTCGCGGAGCCGGCCTCACCGAACGACGCCCTTGAGGTGCGGTACGACCCGGGTGAGCCGGACGACGCCCCACAGGATCAGGCCCGCCCCGATCGCCTCGGGCAGCAGCCACCAGCCGGTACGGACCGACTCGCCGAACAGGATGACCCCCAGCGTCAGACTCACCGCCGCGTCGCCGATCGTCAGCGCCGGCTGGGAGGCGACCAGCGGACCGGCCTGCAGCGCGTTCTCCAGGAACATCAGCGCCGCGATCCCGGTGAGCGCGCAGGCGTACGTCTGCCAGGTGGTGAGGAAGGCCGGCAGACCCGCGTCGGCGAGGCGGTCGGTGGCCGACTTCATGAACGCGGCGGCCAGCGCGTTGCCGACCGCGGCGCCCGTGGCCAGGGCCGCCGCGCGGAACAGCGGTGACGAGGACGACCTCACCAGCAGCACGGTGACGGCGATGGCGCCCAGGGTGAGGACCAGCACCGGGATCCAACGGGTCATCGGGGCCTGCTGCCGCCCCCCGTGCGGTGCGGCCGAGGCCAGCAGCAGGGCCAGACCGGCCACCACGCCCGCGATCGCCCACCAGCCCGCCGGATTCGGCCGGCGGTGCAACAACGGCACGGCGATCAGCAGGGCGAACGGCAGCTCCAGCATGAACAGCGGCTGCACCAGCGCCATCGGACCGTTGACCAGGGCGAGTGCCTGGAAGACGGCGGCTCCCGTGACCCCGGCGATCCCGACGGCCCAGGCGGGCCGCCGGGCCAGCGCGAGCAGCAGGCGCAGTCCGGTACGGCCCGGCAGGGTGGAGGCGGCCTTGCGCTGGAACGCGGTGCCCGTCGCATTGCTGACGGCACCCAGGACGGCGAAGAGCACGGCGAGCACCATCATGCATCCAGGATGCCCCGAGCACCCCGCTCGCCGGGGACCCGACGCCCGCCGCCACCGGGTGAACGCGCACTTCACCGCTCCGGCGGTGCCCCGGCCGCCCGTTACGGCCGCAGCACGATCTTGCCCTGGGCGTGCCGCCCTTCGAGTTCACGGAACGCGTCCCGGACGCGTTCCAGCGGGTAGGAGCCGGCGATCGGCACGTCCAGTTCCCCGCGTCCGGCCAGCCGGGCGAGTTCGCCGAGGACGACCGCGCACGCCGCCGAGCCCTCCCCGTAGGTCCGCGCGCCCACCTCGCCCGCGGCGGACCAGTCGCGGATCGTGTTGATCCGGTCCGGCCGCACCCCGAGGTCCACGGCCATGCGCACATAGCCGTCGCCATGGGTGTCGATGAACGCGTCGACGCGCCCGTCCGCGGCCCGCCGGACCCGCTCCGCCGCGCCCGCCCCGTAGCTGACGGGGACGACGCCGTGATCCGTCAGCCAGGCGTGGTTGCGTTCGCTCGCCAGCCCGATGACGGTGGCACCACGCCGCCGCGCGAGCTGCACGGCGAGCGCCCCGACCCCGCCCGCCGCACCGGACACCACGACGGTGTCGCCCGGCTGGGGGTCCACCGCGAACACGGTGGCGTAGGCGGTGGTGCCGGCCACGTACAGCGAGCCGGCCACGTCCCAGTCGAGTCCCTTCGGCCGGGACACCAGGTTCACGTCGTCGACCACGACGTACTCCGCGTGGCTCGCCCGCCGGTGGGTGAAGCCGAGGACCTCGTCGCCCACCGCGAAACCGCGGACCTCGGGACCGGTCTCGGCCACGACACCGGCGAGATCGCTGCCCTGTCCGGAGGGGAACGTCGCGGGCCAGCGTCCGTGCCGGGCCCCCTCGCGGATCATCACCTCGCCGGGCTGGATCCCGGCGGCCCGGACCTCGACCAGTACCTGCCCGGGGCCCGGCACGGGCCGCGCCACCTCCTCGACCCGCAGCACCTCGACTCCGCCGTAGCCGTGGAACCGGACCGCTCTCATCGCGTGCTCACCGTCCCGGTGACGGGAGTTCCGTGTGATGTTGTCATGCACACATGCTGGCAGGTCAGAGGTGCGGGCGGTGGCCCTTTTCCTGGCGGGGGTAGATCTGGTCGGCCCCCGGCAGGGCGGGCTTGGGGAGGGTGGCGACCTCCTCCTTCGCCTTAGCCAGCTGTTCGGCGGTGTCGTGCGGCAGCCGCGGCGGCCGCGGGCGGGCGTCGCGGAAGCGGAAGGCGGAGAGGAGGTCGCCGAACGTGTGCCGGCGCCACTGGCTGACGTTGGGTTCCTCGACGCCGGTGAGGCGTTCGAGGAACCGCAGGGCGGAGGTGTGGTCGAAGGCTTCCGAGGCGACCCAGCCGCCGACGGTCCAGGGGGAGACGATGACGGCGGGGACCCGGAAGCCGCCGCCGATCGGCAGTCCCTGGACGAACTCGTCCGGGGTGCCGGCCGGTGGGGTGGGCGGTGCCACGTGGTCGAACAGGCCGTCGTTCTCGTCGTAGGCGAGGATGAAGACGGTCTTGCGCCACACCTCGGGGTTGGCGGCGATGGCCTCGATCTTCGCGGCGACGAAGTCAGCGCCGGCGGCGGGCAGGTAGTCGGGGTGCTCCGACTGGTGGCTGGTGGGCATGATCCAGCTGACGTCCGGCAGGCGGTCGTTGCGGGCGTCGTCCTCGAAGGTGCCCTCGGGCTGCGGGCGCACCCCGCGCTCGTACAGGTCGCTGCCCGGCCGCGCCTGCCGGAACGCGGCGAACTGCTCCAGCACGTTGCAGCTGTAGTCGTCCTCCTGCTGGTAGACCTTCCAGCTGACCCCCGCGGCCTGCAGCCGCTCGGCGTACGTGGTCCACCGGTACGGCGTCGGGGCGACGTTGCCGATGACCGGACCGCCGTGGGTGCCGGCCGGATCGATGCTCCCGGTCATCCACATCAGCCGGTTGGGCCAGGTGGGTCCCAGGACGGAGCAGTAGTAGTGGTCGCAGACGGTGAAGGTCTCCGCGAGGGCGAACTGGAAGGGGATGTCCTCGCGGGTGTAGTAGCCCATGACATAGGGGGCGGCGGCACCGTCGGCCGCGCGGTGGGCGGGCAGCCAGCGGTCCATCCTGCCGTTGTTCCAGGCCTGGTGCTGCACGGACCAGGCGTGACTGGTGGAGGGGATGGCCTGCGCACTGGATCTGCGCGTGTCGAGGTGGAACGGCAGCAGGTAGCCCCTGGGGTTGGCGGCGTCGGGCTGGTAGAAGACGGGCCGTCCGTCGGCCAGCTTCAGCGCGTGCGGGTCGGCGAAGCCGCGGACGCCGGGGAGCGTGCCGAAGTAGTGGTCGAAGGACCGGTTCTCCTGCATCAGCATGACGACGTGTTCGATGTCGTACGGGGAGCCGCCGCGCGGGGGACCGGCGGCGACGGCCTTCTGGACGCTGGGCGGCAGCAGCGTGAGGGCCGCGGCGCCGGCGAGCGCGCCCGCGGCGGAGCCCAGGAGTCTGCGACGGGTCAACTCGGCCATGACGACCCTTTCCGGGGCTCGCCGGGGGTGGGAATGTGTACGGGGACGACGGCCGGGCCGCCCGCGAGGACGGACCGGCCGTTCACTCACTGGCCCGGCGTGAGTATGTAGGTGTTGAGGGTGCCCACGGCGGAGAGCGGGGTGGGGGAGCCGGTGTCGTAGCGGTCCACGGCGACGTAGTTGGGCTTCTTGCGGGCGGCGGGCGTGCAGAAGTTCTGGGCGCGGTTGAGGAGTTTGCCGTTGTCCGTGGCGGCGGTGGAGGCGATGGGGTAGTCCCGGAAGTGGTTCATGACGAACAGCGGGTGGAAGGCGGGGGAGTCGGTGGTGAGGGGTCTGCCGGTGCCCCAGCGGCTGTAGCAGGACCAGTCGGAGTCTCCGAGTCCGCCGCCCATGGACCAGTAGTTCTCCACGGTCCATTCGCGCTGGTACATGACGCCGAAGGTGTCGCGGGTGGTCCAGCCGTTCGCGGTGTCGCTCGCGCGGGTGCGGTCACTGAAGATCAGGAGCTGCTTGCCGCGGGCGGCGAGATCGGCCATCGTGGGCCAGCCCTTGGTGGCCGCGCCCTCCTGGTCGGGCCGGTACAGCAGGTCGTAGAGTCCGTTGACGGACGCCAGTGACGACTTCAGTACGTCCGAGGAGGCGTAGTCCTCCAGGAAGACCGTGGCGAACTGACCCGGGTGGGCCTTGAGGAAGTCGACGATGCGCTGGAGGTCCGTGGCGAGCGGCACGGGGCTGCTGACGCCGTCGCAGCTGTTGTGGCAGAGGACGGCCTGGCCGGAGACGGTGTAGTCGTCGAGCATGAAGCCGCGCACGCCGTCGCTCAGCTGGCGGCTGATGCCGTAGTTCTGGTTCGGGAACAGGTTGACGGGGAAGGAGGCGAAGTTCCCGTCGGCGCCGTTGGCGAAGGCGTTGTGCGCGGTGAGGAAGGTGACCTGGTCGAGGGTGCGGGTGTCGGCGGAGGGCATCGCCGAGGTGGCGTAGGAGACCGGGGTCAGGTACCAGCGGGCGAGGTCGCCCGCGGAGCCGAGCTGTACGGCGCCGGTGTCCGACGACGAAGCGGTGAGGTACTGCGCGGTGCCCGGGACCGTGACGGTGTAGGTGCCGTCGGTGCCGGCGGTGACGCTCCAGGTGGTGCCGTCGGCGCCGCAGGCGGCGGTCACCGCGGCGGTGCCGCTGCGGCCGAGGCAGGTGCCGGACTCGTCGGTGTTCCGCAGTTGGTAGCCGCCGCCGACCGCGACCGGTGTCCACTGCTGGTGGTCCTCGTTGCCCTTGGGGTTGTGGGCCACGACGGTGCCGCCACTGTCGGCCGCGTCGAGGCCGGTGACGTAGTTCTGGAGGTAGACCGAGGACGTGGGCACCGCCGCCGACGCGGTGCCCGGGAGCAGGACGGGCGCCGACAGGGCGAGGACGGCGGAACAGCACAGGACGCGCAGGGGGCGCAGACGCACGGGGGATCCCTTCACTCTGGCAGGGCACGGAGTGCCCACGCTGTCAGAGGCATGAGATACCCGGTGGCACGTGTGGTGCGCCAGTCGTTCAGGCTGAATTCCTGTTCCCGGCACAGGATGTGACGAACAGTCACCCATGTGGGTGGCCGGGGACGGCGAGCAGGGGTCTGTCGGGGTACGGCTCCAGCCGGCATCCCGGCGTGCCGTCCGGACTCCCGTGACCGGACCCGGGTGACGCAGGTCACCGCGTTGTGAGCGGCAATCCAGGAATGTGCGCGCGCGTCATCCCGCTGCAACGTTCTTGGGGTCTGCTGGGCAAGGGCGCTCGGCGCCGTCGGCTCCGAAGGCGGAAGCGCCTGCGGAGCCCCGTCCCCGCCGCCCGTCCCCGGACCACCGTCTTCGAAAGGTCTTCCCGCTCACCATGCCTTTGGCTCTGCTGGCCCTCGCCGTCGTCACGTTCGGCATCGGCACCACCGAGTTCGCCACCATGGGACTGTTGCCCCAGATAGCGGACGGCGTCGGCGTGTCCGTGCCGCACGCCGGCAACCTCGTGTCGGCCTACGCTCTCGGCGTCGTCGTCGGCGCCCCCGTACTGACCGGCATCGGCGCGCGCGTGCCCCACAAGCGGCTGCTGCTCCTGCTGACCGGGCTGTTCGTGGTCGGCAACACGGCGTCCGCTTTCGCCCCGAACTTCGGCCTGCTCTTCGCCGCCCGTTTTCTGGCCGGACTGCCGCACGGCGCCCTCTTCGGCGTGGGCGCGGTCGTCGCCTCCAGGCTGGTGGCCCCCGACCGCGCCGCACGCGCCGTCTCCCGGGTCTTCCTGGGCCTCACCATCGCGAACATCATCGGCGTCCCCGCCGGCACCGCCCTCGGCCAGCACCTGGGCTGGCGCTACGCCTACTGCGCCGTCGCCGTCATCGGCCTGGTGGCGCTGGCCGCGCTCGCCCTCCTCGTACCGCACCAGCCGCGCGGACCGCAGGCGGGCATCCGCCAGGAACTGCGGGCGATGGGCAACCGGCAGGTCTTCATCGGACTGGCGACCGCCGTCGTGGGGTTCGGCGGCTTCTTCGCCGTCTACAGCTACCTCGTCCCCATGCTGACCCATCTGACCGGCATCTCCGACTCCTCCACCACCCTGGTCCTCGCCCTCTACGGCGTCGGCATGACCGTCGGCACCCTGGTGGCCGGTCCCCTCACCGACCGCGCCCTGCGCCCGACCCTCTACGCCGGGATCGTGCTGCTGGCGGCCGCGCTGGTGACCTTCTACTTCACCGTCCACAGCACGGTCCCCGCCCTGGTGACGGTCACCCTCATCGGCGCGATGGGCGCGCTCATCACCACGCCCGTCCAGATGCTGCTGATGATCAACGCGAAGGACGCGCCGACGATGGCGGCGGCCTCCAACCACTCCGCGTTCAACATGGCCAACGCGGCCGGCGCCTGGCTGGGCGGCCTCGTCATCTCGGCGGGCTGGGGCTGGGCCGCGCCCGACCTGGTCGGCGCCGCGCTCGCCCTGGCCGGCCTCGCCCTGGCCGTCACCGGAGGCATCCTGGACCGGGGCGGCCGCCCCTCGAAGGTGGTCACCTCCCAGGGCACCCCGGACACCGGCACCGCGACCGCCACGGCTCCGGTGGCTTCCGCGGCGGAGACGACCGACCGGAACGGCGGCTGACCCCGGCCCGGGACCAGCGCGCCGCGCCTAGCGTCCCGCCCACCCCGCCGGGCGCGGACGCCCCGAGTCGCCCGGGGCGCGGGCGGCCTTCGGACCTCGGGGGGGCGGGCGCGGGGGGGGGGGGGGGGGGGCCCCCCCCCCGCCCCCCCGCCGGCCCCCCCCCCCCCCCCGCGCCCCCGTCACGAGCGCACGAAGTGGGCGCGCAGTCTCGCCTTCAGCAGGTTGGGGTCGCGCTGGGTGGAGTAGGCGGCGCCGGCCACGTACACGTCCCGGCCCCGTACCGCCAGCGAGGTCGGGTTGGACAGGCCGTCCTGCACCGTGAGGACGGTGGCGCGGGTGCCGTCCGGGCGGACCTGGACGACCTCGTTGGAGGGGTTCAGCGCGGCGAGCACGAGGTCGGAGTGCCCGGGGAAGACGAAGTCGTCGACGCCCGCGAGGCCCGTCGCCCGCGTCTCGACGGGCCCGGCCGAGCCGTCGTCGCCCACCGGGATGCGCAGCAGGGTTCCCAGGTCGCTGTTGGTCACCCAGACCGCGTCCTTGTGGACCTTGACGCCGTTGGCACCGAAGCCGCCGGCCGGACCCGGCAGGTGGGCCAGGGCGCTGCCCGTGGCCCACGCCGTGGGGGCGCCGCCCGCCTGCGGGACGCGCCACACGGTGCCGAGCACCGAGTCGGCGGCGTAGAGCACACCGTGCCGCTCGTCGAGGGCCAGACCGTTGGGCAGGCCGTCCGAGGGCAGTTCGGCGATCTGCTCGGGCGTGCCGCCGCCGGCCGGTACGCGCCAGATGCCGGTCCTGTCGGTGCCGGTGGCGTAGTTGACGTACAGCGTGCCGTCGTGGGCGCGGGCCAGGCCGAGGGTGACGGCGCTGGTCAGCAGGGGCGTGCGGGGGCTGCGCTCGGCAGGCAGGGTGGCGAGGACGCGTACCCGGCGCTCCCGGGTGACCCTGGCGACCTGCCGGGCGAACGCGAAGGACACGTCGACCGAGCCGCCCCGTTCGGCGACGACGTTCTCGGGGGTCTGGCCGGCGGCCAGGTCGAAGTGCGCGACGACACGGGCGTTCGAGACCAGCGGCTCGTCGCTCGCGGCCGGAGCCGTCGCGAGCAGGCCGATCACGAGCGCGGCGGGGGCGACCACGGCCGCGCGGGGGAATCGGGGCATGTGACCTCTTTCGACGGGAGCGCAGGGCTCCGGCGTACCGGTCACACCAAAATGACGGCTCCCCGGCCGCGTTCGAGGTCAGCCCCGGCCGGGACGTCGCCCGCCCGGCGCACGGCCTGGCCCCGCATGCCGCGCAGCCGGGTGACGGCTTCGCTCAGTTCCACAGGGGGATGGTCATGACCTGCGAGAATCCCTCCGGCCTCGCGCCGGAGTAGGCCAGGCTCAGCCGCGTGAACTGCTGGACGTCCGGGTGCTTCTTCCACGCCGTCGGGCGGTCGAGCCGCACCGTCACCGGGTAGCGGTGGAAGGTGCCGGCCGCGCAGTACGGCTTGCAGTCGTTCACCCAGTTCACGCCCTGCGCGACCGCGCTGGTGTCGTTCCACCGGACCCAGTGCATACCGGCGAGCACGCTGTTGCCGTCCCCGCAGGCCAGGATGAAGTCGGTCGGCCGGTACCGCTGGTGCCACAGGCAGTCGACGAGCACGGGATGCCGGGCCGCCCGCGGCGCGGCCGGCGTCGGCGGCGTCGCGGAGGCCGTCGTCATGCCCGCCGTGAGCAGCAGGGCCGCCCCGAGTCCGATCACCGTTCCCAGCACTGGTCTGCGCATGGTCGCTCCCGCCCGTACCGCCGTAGTTGCCGGTAGTTGCCTCCCTTCGACGCTACGACCGTCACTGCGGATGTACCACTTGCGGCGTAAGGGCGCCGGGGCTCACCCGTGGGCGACGGTCAGGCCGTAGAACGCGACCCGGGCCCCGTTCGTGGTGCTGTCGGAGGACGACTGGTTGTACGAGCCCGCCTTGAAGTACTGCCGGTACGGGGTGAAGGAGGACGGGATGGCGTAGTGGGTGGTGGTGCCGTTGACGGTCAGGTCGACGGTGTTGCCGCCGGAGACCGCGATGGTGTAGGTCCAGGTCTTGCCGAGGGACACGTGACCGACGGTATGGGGGGTCTGGCCGCCGTCGGGGGAGTTCTCGGTGCCGAGCACGATGTCGCCGTCGGAGTGGTAGTACAGCTCGATGAGCGGCTTGGTGGAGGAGCCGCCGGTGCCGAGGTGGATCTGGCCCACGCAGACGTTCTTGGTCACCGAGACCACCCGCAGGGTCGCGCTCATCCGGTGGCTGCCGCTCAGGGCCCAGTTCGCGGCGGAGCCGTCCCGGTTCATCTCCCGCAGTTCGGAGCGGGCATAGCTGGAGTTCGGGGTCGTGACCCCCTTCTCGGGCGCCCAGAAGGTCATCGCGCCGTCCCGGGTGTCGGTGTAGAAGTAGGCGTCCTGGTAGCCGTTCGCCCCCTGGAGCCGGGACGAGGGGATGGTGGTCGGCGAGCCGGGGGAGCCGACCGGCTCCTGGAGCTGCCAGGTCGACAGGTCGAAGTTGCCGCCGGGGGCGACCTTCGGGTTCGCCGCGTGCGCGCTGCCGCCGAACAGGACGGTCAGGGCGAGGGCCAGGCCCGCGGCGACGGGAGCCGCGGGCAGCCGGGAACGGGACATGTGGGGGGATCCTTCCGCCGGATGGACGCGCCCGGAGCATGTTCACTCATGTGAACTCCGGCCGCATCCATAACCTTCGATGACCCGAGAAGCTAAAGGTCCGGACCAACCTCGTCAAGAGGTTCAGCAGGCGCCCTCGTCCAGCCAGGGGCCCCACTCGGAGGCGCCGGGCACCTCGTTCTGGGTCCACCACTTGGCCTTCCAGTTGTGGCCGCCGTACGAGGCCTCGTCGTCCTTCACGTAGACCGCCGTCGCGCTCCAGGCGGTCTTGCAGGAGGTGGGGGTCGGTGTCGGGGTGGGCGTGGGGGTGGGGGTGGTGGTCGGCGGGGTGACACCGGCGAACTGCACGGAGTACCTGGCGAAGTCCCAGGAGTTCTGCGCGACGCTGGAGCAGGTGCCGGAGGTGCGGCCGCCGTTGTCGGCCGGGGTGCACTGGCGGTCGCGGTTGAGGGACCAGAAGGTGAAGCGGTCCATGTGGTGGCTCGTGGCGTAGTCGAGCACGGTCTGGAAGTCGGCCTGGCTGAAGTACTCGCCGCTGTCGCTACGGCCGTTCATGCCGGAGAAGCCCTCGTGGGCGTAGGCGGTCGCCTGGTCCCAGCCGAAGGTGGACTGCAGGATCGAGTTGAAGTTCGTCAGCGCGGCGGTCTGGCTCGCCGCCCCGTTGAACCCGCCGTCGAACGGCATGATGGAGAAGTTGTTCGGGGTGAACCCCTGGGACTTCGCCTCCAGCAGCATCTGCTTGCCGAACCAGCCGGTGCCGTCCGCGGTGCCGGGCGTGGTGACCGAGACGTACAGGCCCGGGTTGTTCTGCTGGAGGATCTTCGCGGCGCCGATCTCGTTCCTGATCGCGGCCGTGTTCTCGTACTCCGGCTCCTCCAGGTCGAAGTCGATCGCGTGCAGCCCGTACTTGGTGACGACCTGTTGGTAGGCCGCGGCCGTGGCGGAGGCGTCCGCGCAGGTCTGGCCCAGTTTCGTGCCGCCGTAGCCGCCGATCGAGACCGAGACGTCACCGCCCTTGGCGCGGACGGTGTCGATGACCGACTGGACCGCGGTGTCGGACGAGACCGCCGCGGTGCCACCCCAGGTGGGCGAGCACCCGCCGCCGTTCGGGGCCAGGACGAACGCCAGTTGGAAGGCCTTGAGGCCGGTGGCGTCCATGATGGCGGCCGGGTCCGGCGGGTCGTTGTCCAGCGGCATCAGGTAGGGGGCGGCGGCGTACCACCGGTTGCTCAGCGCGGTGGTCGCGCCCGAGGCGTCGGTCGTGACGAGCGCGGTGGTGCCGGCGGCGGCGAGCGCGACGGCCGCCGCCGCGCCCAGACATGCGCGAAGGGTTCTCATCGGTTGCCTCCAGGGGTGGGGGAGTCGCCCCAGCTTCCAGAGGTGACGCGACCACGTCAATGAATTGGACTGGACCAAAGCCCATATTGGACTAGACCATGCAACTTCTTTGCGTTGGCCGGTCGTGGCACCACCGAAATGAGGTGTTCGCCCTCCGTCTCCCCCTGGGGGTGGCACTCTTGACAGCGCGCGTACTGTTTCGCGACGTTTGAGCGACGACACGCGTTATGGGGGGAGCGGTCGGTCATGAGAACCAGAGGCCAGTCCGAGGTGGACATCACGATCCACAGACCCGGCGAGCTGACCCAGTCGCTGCGCCGGGCCTGGCACCGCGCGATGGACGAGTCGCCGGAGTACGCCAATCCCTTTCTGGCGCCGGAGTTCGCGATCGGTGTCGGCAAGCACCGTTCCGGCGTGCGGGTGGCGGTCCTGCGCGAGGACGGGGAACCCGTCGGGTTCCTCCCCTACGAGCGCACCGCCCTCGGTGTCGGCCGCGCCGTCGGCCTCGGGCTCTCCGACTGCCAGGCACTGGTGCACCGGCCCGGAGTCACCTGGGACGCCCAGGCGCTGCTGAGCGCCTGCCGGCTGGCCATCTTCGAGTTCGACCACCTGGTCAGCGAGCAGACACCTTTCGCCCCGCATGTCACCGGGACCTTCGCCTCCCCGGTGATCGACGTCAAACCCGGCGACGGCGGATACCCCGAGTGGCTGCGCGCCACCTACCCGGGACTGGCCAAGACCACGCTGAAGAAGGAGCGCCGGATCGGCCGCGACCTCGGCGAGCTGCGCTTCGAGTTCGACGAGCGCGACCCGGCGGCCCTGCGCACGCTGATGCGCTGGAAGTCCGCCCAGTACCGGCGGACGGGGCGCATGGACCGCTTCGCCCGCCCCTGGATCGTCGACCTGGTGGACCACCTCTTCCACGTCCGCGAGGAGCACTTCACCGGGGTGCTGTCCGTGCTCTACGCCGGGGACCGGCCGGTGGCCGCGCACTTCGGTCCCCGGTCGGCCACCGTGCTCGCCGCCTGGTTCACCGCCTACGACCCGGAACTGCGCTACTACTCGCCCGGGTTGATGATGCATCTGCGGACCGCCGAGGCCGCGGCGCGCGGTGGTGTCACCCTCGTCGACCTGGGCCGGGGCGACAAGGAGTACAAGGACTGGCTGAAGACCCGTGAGCTGCGGGTGGGGGAGGGGTTCGCCACCCGGGGTCACCCGGTGGCCGCGGCGCACCGGATGTGGCGCCGCCCCGTCCGCGGTCTGCGTAACACCGTCCTCGCCCATCCGCGGCTGCGCGACCCCGCGGACCGGCTGCTCCGGACGGTCGGCACCCTGCGGGCGTCCCGCGGGCCCGACGGCCTGCACCGGGAATGAGCACGCCGCCCCGGCCACGGCCCGGCGGTCCGGGCGCGCTCACTCGTCCGGCATGCGCACTATGATCCTGTAAAGGCGAAAATTAGGCGGTATGCCCTGTAAGGGGTGCCGCCTGGGCCGGAGTGATCCATGCCCCGCAACCGCTCGACGGACGACGACGAGCTCCTGGTCAGACTCAGGTCGCTCACCGCCCAGGCGCGCGAGCGGGCCGAGTACCAGCGCTCGCAGGTCGAACTGGCCGTGGCCCTGCAGCGCGGCATGCTGCCCCGGGAACTGCCCGACACCCCGCGCGTCCACGTGGCCGTCCGCTACGCGCCCGCCTGCTACGGACTCAACGTGGGCGGTGACTGGTACGACGCCTTCACCCTGCCCGACGGCCGTATCGGGCTGTCGATAGGCGACGTCCAGGGCCACAACATCGAGGCCGCCGCCTTCATGGGCCAGGTCAGGGCGGGTCTGCGGGCGCTCGCCTCGGTGACCGGGGAGCCGGGCGAGCTGCTCGCCCGCACCAACGACCTGCTGCTGTCCCTGGGCAGCGACCTCTTCGCCACCTGCATCTTCATGCGGCTCGACCCGGCGACCGGGCTGCTGGAGAGCGCCCGGGCCGGGCACATCCCCTTCGTCTGGGCCACCGCCGACGGCAAGTCCGGGATCGGCGAGGACGAGGGCGGACCGCCCCTGGGGATCGACCCGGGCGTCGCGTACCCGGTCTCCCGGTTCCGGCTCACCACCGGCGGGATGTTCGTGCTGCTCACGGACGGTGTGGTGGAAGGGCCGGCGATGAACATCGAGGAGGGCCTGGACCAGGTGGTGCGCCTGGCCGGTGTCGCCGCCGTCGCCCGTCTGGACGCGCGGTCCCTGGCCGCCGCCGTGATCAAGGGCGCGGAACAGGTCGGCCACGAGGACGACGCGGCCGTCCTGGTCGTGGGCCACGACGGCCTCGACTACACGCCGTAGGACCGGGAGCGACGGCCCGCGGACGGCCCTCGCCTCGCCGACCCGGCCGCCGCGGTGTGTGATGGCTGCTGTGGTGGCATTCCGCGTACTGCGCCGACCGGCCGTCCTCGTCCTGCGGACGCTGGCCGTGGCCGCCTGCTACTACGGGTCGGCCCGGCTCGGTCTGCTGCGCCGGCTCACCGTCGAGGGCGCCGTCTTCACCCCGGTCTTCCCGGCGACGGGCGTGGCGCTCGCCTGCCTGCTGGTCTTCGGCCTGGGCTGCTGGCCGGGCATCACGCTCGGCGCGCTGCTGCTCGTCCTGTCGCTCGGCCCGCCGGGGCCCGACACCGTCGGCATCCTCATCGGCAACACGGGCGGCCCGGTCTGTGCCTGCCTGCTGCTGCGCCGGGCCGGTTTCCGCACCGACCTGAGCCGACTGCGGGACGGCGTCGCCCTGGTGTTCCTCGGGGCGCTCACCGCCATGCTGGTCAGCTCCGTCGTCGGCATGGTCTCCCTGCTCCTCGTCGGCAAGGTCGCCGCGAGCAGTTTCTGGCCGAGCTGGCTGGCCTGGTGGGTCGGTGACGCGATGGGCGTCCTGCTCGTCACCCCGGTCCTGCTGCTGCTCCTCGAAGCCCGTCGGCCGCCGCGCCTCGGCCGCTGGAAGGAAGCCCTCGGTCTCGCGGTCGCCACCGTCGTCCTGATCCCGGTGGCCACGCACAGCTCGCTGGCCGCGCTCTTCCTCGCCTACCCGGTGCTGATCTGGGGCGCGCTGCGGTTCCGGCTGGCAGGCAGCATGCTGTGCGCCCTGTTCACCTCGGTCCTGGCCACCGTCGCCGCCACGGACGGCGTGGGCGCGTTCGCCGGGCTGTCCCCCGTCGAGGTGATGGTCAAGCTCCAGTTGTTCAACGGTTCCATGGCCCTGACCGCGCTGCTGCTGTCGGTCGTGATCACCGAGCAGCGCAACACCAGGCTCTCCGTCGCGGAGGCCTGCGAGGAACTGGCCCAGGCGCTGGAACACCTCACCGCGCACGACACCCCGGCCGGACGGGCGCCACCGGTGGTGGAGCGGTTGCGGCGCGCGCAGGACGACGCGAAGGACGAACGGTGACCGGGCGGGCGCCCGGTCACCGTCGCGTACCCGGGCCTGCCGTCAGACGGTGCCGCTCGCGGTGATCTCGACCTTGCCCTTGGGGGCTCCGCTGCGGGTGCCGTAGCCCTCGATCTTCGTGACCAGGTCCTGGCCCTCGACGACCTCACCGAAGACCACGTGCTTGCCGTCGAGCCAGTCGGTCACGACGGTGGTGACGAAGAACTGCGAACCGTTGGTGTTCGGGCCCGCGTTGGCCATGCTCAGCAGGAACGGACGGTCGTGCTTGAGCTGGAAGTTCTCGTCCTTGAACTTCTCGCCGTAGATGCTCTTGCCGCCGGTGCCGTCGCCCCGGGTGAAGTCACCGCCCTGGAGCATGAACTGGGGGATGATCCGGTGGAAGCCCGAACCGGCGTAGCCGAAGCCGTGCTGGCCGGTGGCGAGCTCGCGGAAGTTGCGGGCCGTCTCGGGCACCACGTCGTCGAACAGGCGGAACACGATCCGGCCGGCCGGCTCGTTGTTGATCGAGATGTCGAAATAAACGTTGTCGCTCATGCAGGTCAACCTATCGCGAACCGCCGCGAGGTCCCTCCCACGGGGCCGGACGGCGGCGAGGTGGCGGACCGGCACGGCCCGCCACCTCCCCGGCCCGCGACCGTGGGAGGCCCGCTAGGAGCGCCTCTCCAGCCGGTCCAGGACGGCCTGGGCCATGACCGCCTCGCCCTTGGCGTTGGGGTGCGCGGGGGCCGCGGGCGACGCCGGCCGGAGCGGCTCGATCCAGCGGTCGGCGGGAGCCTTGCACATGTCGTGCCCGACGGTCGGGCCGTACGTGTCCACGTACCGGGCGCCGTTCCAGGCGGCGACCAGGCGCAGCACCAGGTTGAGCCGTTTCTCGGTGTCGCGCAGGTAGGGGAAGTCCTTGGCCGCGAAGGGCACCGTCGGGTAGCAGCCGCTGCCGTCGTCGGGCAGCAGGTCGGGGTAGCCGACGACCAGGATCCGGGCGTGCGGGGCCCGGGCGCGCACGGCCCGCAGCACCTTGTCGACCTTGGGCGCGGTCCGCGCGACGGCCAGCACCAGCTGGTCGATGCCGGAGGCGGTGTAGTACTGCCGGCAGGGGTCGCCGGTGAGGTCCTTGGAGCTGAGGCCCGCGCAGGTGGCGATGATGGAGCCGAACCCCATGTCGTTGCCGCCGATCTGGACCGTGACCAGGTCGGTGTCCCGCTGCACGGCGTCGAGCTGGGGCCCGTTCGTGCCCTGGGTCTGCCACATCTGCGCGGTCGTCGCGCCGGAACAGCTCACGTCCTTGAACGCGGTGACCTCGCGGGCCGCCGCCACCAGGGAGGGGTAGTTGTGGTCGGAGCGGGCGCAGTCCGCGTCGACCTGGGTCGGGATGAGGGGCCCCGAGGTGTAGGAGTCGCCGAGCGCCACGTAGCTCGTACCGCGGTCACCGCCGTGGCCGCCGCCGTGCGCCGCGGCCGGTGTCGTGGACGCGGCCACCAGGGCGCAGCCGCCCAGCGCCGCGCCCACGGCCGCCCGCCGCCGGCGCCTTCTCGCCGAACCCTGTGCACCCTGCGACGGTCTGCTGTACGACATGAGGATCCCCCCTGGAACCGGGACGCGCGCGGAACCGGTCCCGACGGGCGGCCCGCACGCGTGTGTCGGGGGTCTGTATACCGCCCGGTAGGAGTCCCCAGCCAGAGGTCGGACGTCGAGAATTCTGTTGCCGAAGACTTGCCGCCCGTTTGTCTCAGCACTTAAATCAAATCCTGAACTAAGCACGCGGGTCCGCCGGTTCGCAGGCGTGCCCCGTGCCCACCACAGGGAGCCGCTGATGAGACGACTGAGATCCCTGGGCGTGGTGCTCGCCGCCATGGCAGCACTGCTCGCCCTGCCCACCGCCCACGCGCCGGCGGCGCGGGCCGCCGACGTCCCGCTCTCGCAGGGCAGGACGGCCACCGCCTCGGCCGAGGAGAACGCCGCGACCGCCGCGGGGAACGCGGTGGACGGCGACCTCGGCACCCGCTGGTCGTCGGCGTTCTCCGACGACCAGTGGCTCCGGGTGGACCTGGGCGCCACCGCGAACGTCACCCGGGTGGTCCTCGACTGGGAGGCCGCGTACGGCAAGGACTACAAGGTCCAGATCTCCGCCGACGGCAGCAACTGGACCGACCTCGCCACCGTCACCGGCGGGGACGGCGGCACCGACACCCTCGACGTCTCGGGACAGGGCCGGTACGTCCGCATGCAGGGCGTGCACCGCGCCACCCAGTGGGGCTACTCCCTGTGGGAGTTCCAGGTGTACGGCACCACCACGGGCACACCCCCGGTCCAGGGCGGCGGCGACCTCGGCCCGAACGTCATCGTCGTCGACCCGTCCACGCCGAACCTCCAGGCGAAGTTCGACTCCGTCTTCGCCCAGCAGGAGTCGGCGCAGTTCGGGACCGGGCGTTACCAGTTCCTGCTCAAGCCGGGCACCTACAACGGCATCAACGCCCAGATCGGCTTCTACACCTCGATCTCCGGCCTCGGCCTCAACCCCGACGACACCCAGATCAACGGTGACGTCACGGTCGACGCCGGCTGGTTCAACGGCAACGCCACGCAGAACTTCTGGCGTTCGGCGGAGAACCTCGCCATCACGCCGTCGAGCGGCACCGACCGGTGGGCCGTGGCTCAGGCGGCCCCCTTCCGGCGCATCCACGTCAAGGGCGGCCTCAACCTCGCGCCGAACGGCTACGGCTGGGCCTCCGGCGGCTACATCGCCGACTCGAAGATCGACGGCACCGTCGGCCCGTACTCCCAGCAGCAGTGGTACACCCGGGACAGCTCGGTCGGCGGCTGGACCAACGGCGTGTGGAACATGACCTTCTCCGGCGTCCAGGGCGCCCCGGCCGGCAACTTCGACTCCGGTCCGTACACCACGCTGGACACCACCCCCGCCTCGCGGGAGAAGCCGTTCCTGTACCTGGACGGCGGCGCCTACAAGGTCTTCGTCCCCGCGAAGCGCACCAACGCACGGGGCGTCTCCTGGCCGGCGAACGCGGGCACCTCCCTCCCCCTGGACCGGTTCTACGTCGTCAAGCCCGGCGCCACCGCCGCCACCATCAACCAGGCCCTCGCCCAGGGCCTCAACCTCCTCTTCACGCCCGGCGTCTACCACCTCGACCGGACCATCGACGTCACCCGGGCCGACACCGTCGTCCTCGGCCTCGGTCTCGCCACCCTCGTCCCCGACAACGGCGTCGACGCCCTGCACGTCGCCGACGTCGACGGGGTACGGCTCGCCGGGTTCCTCATCGACGCGGGCCCGGTCAACTCCGACACCCTGCTGCGGATCGGCACCCCCGGCTCCACCGCCGACCACTCCGCCGACCCCACGTCCATGCAGGACGTGTTCGTCCGCATCGGCGGCGCCGGACCCGGCCTCGCCACCAACTCCGTCGTGGTCAACAGCAACAACGTGATCATCGACCACACCTGGCTCTGGCGCGCCGACCACGGCAGCGGAGTCGGCTGGACCACCAACCGGGCCGACTACGGCCTGCGCGTCAACGGCAACGACGTCCTCGCCACCGGCCTGTTCGTCGAGCACTTCAACAAGTACGACGTCTACTGGAACGGCGAACGCGGCCGCACGATCTTCTTCCAGAACGAGAAGGCGTACGACGCCCCGAACGCCGCCGCCGTCACCCACGACGGCGTGGTCGGCTACGCGGCCTACAAGGTCGCCGACACCGTGGGCACGCACGAGGCCTGGGGCCTGGGCAGCTACTGCAACTACACGGCCGATCCCACGATCGTCCAGTCCAACGGCTTCCAGGTGCCGACCGGTCCGGGGATCAGGATGCACGACCTGCTGGTGATCTCCCTCGGCGGCATGGGCCAGTACGCGCACGTCGTCAACACCACCGGATCACCCACCTCGGGGACCAGCACCACCCCGTCCAAGGTGACCTCGTTCCCGTGACCGGTCAGGCCGTCGCCCTCCGCCGTGCCGGGAGCCGCAGCAGCAGCCGTCGCACCGGGCCCTCCACGCCCTCGTAGAGGAGCCAGGACAGGCCCAGCGACACGGTGAAGGCGACGAGGGCGGCGGCCGTGCCGGTGAGCAGGTCGAGGCGCGGGCGGACGCCGAGCAGGTGGGTGCCCGCCCGCAGCACCAGCAGATGGACCATGTAGAACGCGAACGACAACTCGCCCAGCCGCACCAGCCGGCGGCGGCGCCACATCGAGGGCAGACCGCGCAGGTCGGCCTGGGCCGCCGCCGGGATGAGCACGGCGAAGCCCATGAGGGTGCAGGCGGTGGCCGCGTAGTCGTCGGTGACCTGGGGGACCAGGAAGTAGCCGATGACGGCCAGCGCCAGCGAGGCCTCCAGGCCGGGGCCGCGCCACCGGCCCAGCAGCACCAGGCGGGCGACGGCGGCACCCAGCACGAACTCGGGCAGCCGGGCCGCGGGGAAGGAACTGATCGGCTGGTCCCACCAGTGGTGCGCGTCCGTCCAGGCGAGCGCCAGCACGGCGAGGACGGACAGCGCGGCCAGCACCGTCGCGCCCCGCCCGCCCAGCCGGCGCAGCACCAGCGCCAGCAGCGGGAAGGCGGCGTAGAAGAAGGCCTCGCAGGCCAGTGACCAGCTGACCGGGTCCAGCGTCTGCCACCACGGACGCCACCAGGAGTGCACCAGGAAGACGTCGGCCAGACCCTGCGGGAGGGTCGGGCGCGGCTGGCGGGGCAGCGTGAACGCCATGACCAGCGCGAGGACGACGGTGACCAGGTGCACGGGGTAGATCCGGGCGACCCGCCGCCACCAGAAGCGCGGCGCCCGGTCCCCCGGCCGCGCGGACCACATCAGTACGAACCCGGACAGGATGAAGAAGAACGACACCCCCGACGCGCCCGCCTCGAAACCCCAGGACATCAGACGGCCGCCGGTGCCCCCGAAATAGCGGAAGTTGTGCACGTGCAGCCCGAAGACCAGCAGCGCGGCCATCCACCTCAGCCCGGTGAGGGACGGCAGCGGTGGAGCCGGGGCGGACGGCTGGGCGGGGGACGGCGGCGCGGCGGCCGGAGCGGTCGGGGAGGCCTTGGTCGCCGTCGTCATCGAGTCACCTGCCGGAGGTTTCGGGCGTGGAGCATGAAACGGAACGTTGCCCGTTCCACACCGTTCATTCCGGTCACGTACGAAACATCACACCAACGCCGAGGGACGGCCTCGGCCATTCGGGCCGCAGCGGCCGGACGGGCGGGTGCGACCCTACCCGGGCGGCCGACGTGCCCAGGGGCCCGCGGACGGCGCCGCGCCGCCCGCCGCGACGCCGTGACCCGCGCCTTCGGGCCGCCGACGACGCGCCGAAACCCCCGGGCACGAACGTGTGACCCGCCTGCCGCCGGGTTGACGCCGCTAGGAGCGGCCCGGGGTGGCGACGGCGCTCGGGCGGCTGTCGGACGGGGCGGTCCGGGCCGCCGTCGGGGTCGCGGACCGTCCGGAGGCGGGTGACCTCGTGACGGCGCCCCGCGTCGGCCGGGCGGGCGTGGGCTGCTGCGAGGTGCCCCCGCGCGTCGGCGCGACGCTCGGGCTCGGCCGGGGGGCGTCGGGTGTCGGAGAGGTCCGCGGACGCTGCGGGGCGGCCGGGCTGACGGCCGGGGGCGCGAGCGGGTCGCGGGGCGTCGTCGGCGCCGCGGGCGCCGCCAGATGCAGCGACATGGCGACGAAGGCGGCGACGGCGCAGGTCAACCCGGCTCCGGCAGCCGTACGCAGCAGCCGGCGGCGGCCCGCGGCGCGCCGGATCTCCTGGTACCGGCCGGGCGGGGGCCCGAGGTGGGCGGCAGGCGGCCGCAGGATGACGGCGAGCGGATCGTCCGGGCCGCCGAACTCCGGCTCGTCGTCAAAGCGTGTGGTCAAGGCTTCTCCTCAGGTGGCCGCGGAGCAGTTCTCGGGCCGCGTGCAGATCGGCCTTGACGGTTCCTTCCTTGCGCCCGGTCAGCTCGGACACCTCCCGGATCGGCATGTCAGCGTAGTAGTGCAGCAGGATCGGCACCCGCAGCCGCTCCGGCAGCGACTGCACCAGCAGCCGTACCGAGGGGTCCGCCTGCTCGGCGTGCGGGCGGGTCGCGGCCTCGGAGCCGACGCGGCGCACCGTGCGCCGCTCGCGCTCCAGCTTGCGCCAGTGGTCCCGGACGAGGTTGGCCGCGGTGACGTAGAGGAAACCACGGGGCTCCTCCACCTTCGTCCACCGGGCCCACAGCCGGGTGAACGCCTCCGAGGCGATCTCGTGTGCCGTCTCGTCGTCGTCGACGAGGCGGCGGCACCAGCCGGCCAGGCGCGGATACAGGGCGGCGAACAGCTCCGAGGCCGTCGTGTCACGGGACCGTTTCAACGTTCTCCAGGGTCGAAGGGGCTCGCCGGGGAGGATGCGGGACCGGTGGCGAACGTTCCACCGGTCCCGCATCCGTGCCGGCGGGTTCAGGGTGCCGTGCGGGTCAGGGCCGCGAAGACGATCACGTTGTCGAGATAGCCGTTCCCGGTGCGCTGACCGCCGCAGGTGATCAGCCGCAGCTCCGGGCGGTCCACGTCCCCGTACACCTCCCGCGTCGGGAAGTGCGCCTTCGCCACGGTCCGTACCTCGCGGACCGTGAACACCGCCGATCTGCCGTTCTCCAGGCGCGTCATGATCTGCTCGCCGCCGCGCAGCTCGGCGAGGCGGCGGAAGACGCCGTCCCCGTAGGAGCCGACCGTGACGTGGCCGAGGATCACCGACGGGCCGACCTGCCCCGGGGTGGGGGAGTAGCGGTACCAGCCCGCCCGGTCGTGCGCGGTGACCGGCGGCACCTGCACCGTGCCGTCGGCCGCCAGGCCCAGCCGCAGCAGCGGGGTGTCCACCCCGATCGCCGGGACCCGCAGCCGGACCGGTACGGAACGGCCGAGCGGGGCGGGGGCGGCGGAGCCGGTGGCCGTGGCCGACGGCGCGGGCGGCCGCTGCCGGGAGACCGCGGTGGCCGTCCGGTGCGGCGTCTGCCCCGCACAGCCCGCCAGCAGCGAGGCCGTCGCGGCGGTGAGCAGGGCGCGCCTGGAGAGCGGGGTCATGCCCCGGTCGCCCGGCGGCGGCGGACGACGAACACCGCGGCGCCCGCGGCGAGCACGACGGCGCCCGCCCCCGTGCCGATCAGCGCGCCGTCGGAGCCGGAGCCGGAGGAGGACTCCGTCACGCCGGTGTCGGGGGCGCCCTGCGGCACCGCGGCGACCTGACGTGAGCCACGGGCCGGCAGGTGACGGGCGTCACGGGTCGGCACGGGGGTCGCCGCCCGGGTGGGCTCGGCGGACCGCGCGTCGGACGGGACGGGGGAGGGGGCGGTGGTCGGCACGGCGCTGGCGACCGGGCTCGGGGCGGTGGCGGCGGCGAACGCGGGCACGGTGGTGCCCAGCACGGCGGTGCAGGCCAGGGCCGTGGCGCTCAGGACGGTTCGGCGCATGAGGACGCTCTCTTTCGTGGGCCCGCACCGGTCGGCGCGGGCTGTGTGACGGAATCGAGCGGAGAGACGACCCGCACCCCGGCGGGGTTGTAAAGAGTCGGCAAAGCCGGGCGATGGCCGGGTCTGGTGCGGCGGCGCGCCGGGCGTTGGCCGGTTCGTCACCAGACTTGAGTGGATTGTTTTCTTGAATCATTCGTGTTTTTGAGGTTAGGTAGTCGCCATGACCGCATCCCAGCCCCCGACGACCGCCGAAGAACTGCGCGGTGCCGGCCTGCGGGTGACGGCCGCCCGCGTCGCGCTGCTGGAGACCGTCCGGCACGGCGACCACCTCGACGTCGAGGCCATCGCCTCGGGCGTCCGCGACAGGGTGGGCCACATATCGCTCCAAGCCGTGTACGACGCGCTGCACGCGCTCACCACGGCCGGACTCATACGGCGCATCGAACCGGCCGGCAGCCCGGCCCGGTTCGAAGGACGCGTCGGCGACAACCACCACCACGTCCTGTGCCGGTCGTGCGGTGCCGTCGCCGACGTGGACTGCGCGGTCGGCGAGGCGCCGTGCCTGACCGCTTCGGACGACCACGGCTTCGCGATCGACGAGGCCGAGGTCATCTACTGGGGCCTGTGCCCCGCCTGTTCAACCGTCAGTTCCTGAGTACGTCGATCCGCCCCTTCCGGAAGGATTTCCCCCATGTCCGAGACCCAGGAGAACGCCGCGGGCAAGTGCCCGGTCGCGCACGACCGCGCCCCGCACCCCACCCAGGGCGGCGGCAATCGCCAGTGGTGGCCCGAGGGGCTCAACCTGAAGATCCTCGCCAAGAACACCGACGTCGTGAACCCCCTGGACAAGGGCTTCGACTACGCCGCGGCGTTCCAGGCCCTCGACCTCGCGGCCGTCAAACGGGACATCGCCGAGGTGCTGACCAACTCCCAGGACTGGTGGCCGGCCGACTTCGGCAACTACGGCCCGCTGATGATCCGGATGGCGTGGCACAGCGCGGGCACCTACCGCATCTCCGACGGCCGCGGCGGCGCCGGCGCCGGCCAGCAGCGCTTCGCCCCGCTCAACAGCTGGCCGGACAACGTCAACCTGGACAAGGCCCGCCGTCTGCTGTGGCCGGTCAAGAAGAAGTACGGCCAGTCCATCTCCTGGGCCGACCTCATGGTCCTCACCGGCAACGTGGCGCTGGAGACCATGGGCTTCAAGACCTTCGGCTTCGGCGGCGGCCGCGAGGACGTCTGGGAGCCCGAGGACGACGTCTACTGGGGCCCCGAGAAGGTCTGGCTCGACGACCAGCGCTACACCGGCGACCGTGACCTGGAGAGCCCGCTCGGCGCCGTCCAGATGGGTCTGATCTACGTCAACCCGGAGGGCCCCAACGGCAACCCGGACCCGATCGCCGCGGCCCGCGACATCCGTGAGACGTTCCGCCGGATGGCGATGAACGACGAGGAGACCGTCGCCCTCATCGCCGGCGGCCACACCTTCGGCAAGACGCACGGCGCCGGCCCCGCCGATCACGTGGGCGCCGAGCCCGAGGGCGCGCCGATCGAGCAGCAGGGCCTGGGCTGGAAGTCCACCTACGGCACCGGCAAGGGCGGCGACGCGATCACCAGCGGCCTGGAGGTCACCTGGACCACCAAGCCCACCCAGTGGAGCAACGACTTCTTCGGCATCCTCTTCGGCTACGAGTGGGAGCTGACCGAGTCCCCGGCCGGCGCCAAGCAGTGGGTCGCCAAGGACGCCGAGGCGATCATCCCGGACGCCCATGACCCGTCGAAGAAGCGTCTGCCCACGATGCTCACCACCGACCTGTCGCTGCGCTTCGACCCGATCTACGAGCCCATCTCCCGCCGGTTCCACGAGAACCCGGAGGAGTTCGCGGACGCGTTCGCCCGCGCCTGGTACAAGCTGACCCACCGTGACCTGGGCCCGAAGTCCCTGTACCTCGGCCCGGAGGTCCCGGCGGAGACCCTGCTGTGGCAGGACCCGCTGCCCGAGGCCGAGGGCGAGGCCATCGACGCGGCCGACGTCACCGCGCTCAAGGCGAAGCTCCTCGACTCGGGTCTGACCGTCTCGCAGCTGGTCTCCACCGCCTGGGCGTCGGCCTCGACGTACCGCAACAGCGACAAGCGCGGCGGTGCCAACGGTGCCCGCATCCGCCTGGAGCCGCAGCGCGGCTGGGAGGTCAACGACCCCGACCAGCTCGCCCAGGTGCTGCGCGTCCTGGAGGGCGTCCAGCGCGACTTCAACACCGGCGCCAAGAAGGTCTCCCTGGCCGACCTGATCGTCCTCGGCGGTGCCGCCGCGGTGGAGAAGGCCGCCAAGGACGCCGGTGTCGACATCGAGGTGCCCTTCACCCCGGGCCGGGTCGACGCCACCGAGGAGCACACGGACGCCGAGTCCTTCGCGGCCCTGGAGCCGACGGCCGACGGCTTCCGCAACTACCTCGGCAAGGGCAACCGCCTGCCGGCCGAGTACCTGCTCCTCGACCGCGCCAACCTGCTCGGCCTCAGCGCCCCCGAGCTGACCGTCCTGGTCGGCGGGCTGCGCGTGCTCGGCGCCAACCACGGCCAGTCGAAGCACGGTGTGTTCACCGAGACCCCGGGTGTGCTGACGAACGACTTCTTCGTCAACCTGCTCGACTACGGCACGGAGTGGAAGTCGACCTCCGAGGACCAGACCACGTTCGAGGGCCGTGACCTCGCCACCGGCGCGGTCAAGTGGACCGGCACCCGTGCCGACCTGGTCTTCGGCTCCAACTCCGAGCTGCGCGCCGTCGCGGAGGTCTACGCGAGCGACGACGCCAAGGAGAAGTTCGTGCGGGACTTCGTCGCCGCCTGGACGAAGGTCGCGAACGCGGACCGTTTCGACCTGGTCTGATTCCCCGGTAGCGCCCGGCACACGACGCCCGGGCCGGCCCTCACCGGCCGGTCCGGGCGTCCGTGTGTCCGGGGTTCCCGGAGTGCCCCGCCGGGCGACCTAGTGACATGCCCTGGTCAATTCTGTCAGGCTTCGGACGCGCACCACGTGACCCGTGACCGCTCCCCGGCGCACCCCTGCCGGACGGGCGGTCTCCGAGCAGGCCGGAATCCCGGCCGGCGTAAAGGAGTTCGTGTGAGACCGACCCCCCACAAGGCCATCGTCACCAGCGCGCTGGCCGTCGCGGCAGTCGTCGCGGCCCTGCTCCCCGGCACCACGGCGACGGCCGCCGAGCCCACGGCCTGCGCCCCCGCCCAGCTGATCGGCAACGGCGGCTTCGAGAACGGCACGTCCCCCTGGACACAGTCCTCGACCGGTGTGATCACCACCCGCGCCGGCCAGTCCGCCCACGGCGGCAGCGGCTTCGCCTGGCTGGACGGCACCGGCGCCACCCACACCGACACCCTCTCGCAGAGCGTCACCGTCCCGGCCGGCTGCGCCGCCACCCTGACCTTCTGGCTGCACGTCGACACCGCCGAGACGACGTCCTCGACGGCGTACGACAAACTCACCGCGAAGATCGGCGGCACCACCCTGGCGAGCTACTCCAACCTGGACAAGAACACCGGGTACGTGAAGAAGTCCTTCGACGTCTCCGCGTTCGCCGGCCAGACCGTCACCGTGGCCTTCACCGGCACCGAGGACTCCAGCCTCCAGACCAGCTTCGTCCTCGACGACGTCGCCCTGGACACCTCGGCCGCCACCACCCCGGGCGACACCACCCGCACCCCGGCCGCGCCCTCCTACACCGTCAGCCTCACCAGCAACTCCACCGGAACCAGCTGGACCGGCCACGAGAGCGTGACCTTCACCAACGCCTCCGCGACCGCGCTCAGCGAGATCTACCTCAGGCTGTGGGACAACTACCACGGCACCTGCTCGGCCCCGCCGATCACCGTCAGCAACCTCACCGGCGGCACCGCGGGCGCGCTCTCGGTCGCCTGCACGGCGCTCCAGGTCGCCCTGCCGACCCCGCTGGCCCAGGGCCAGAGCACCACGATCGGCTTCGACCTCGGCATCACCGTCCCCAGCGGCGCCGACCGCTTCGGCTACGACGGCGCGTTCAGCATGATCGGCAACGCGCTGCCCGTCCTCGCCATCCGGGACGGATCCGGCTGGCACCTGGACCCGTACACCAACAACGGCGAGTCCTTCTACTCGCTGGCCGCCGACTTCAAGGTGACCCTGGACCACCCCAGCGGCCTGCTCGTCCCGGCGACCGGCACCTCCGTCGACACCCCCGGCGCCGGCGGCCGTATCGTCACCACCGCGACCGCCGCCAAGGTCCGCGACTTCGCCTGGGCGGCCGGTCCGTTCAGCAAGATCTCCGGCACCTCGCCCGGCGGGGTCCCGATCAACATCTACTCCGTCTCCGGCATCAGTTCCTCCAGCGCCCAGTCGATGCTCAGCACCGCCAAGTCGGCCGTCGACGCGCACGCCGGCCGCTTCGGGGCCTACCCGTACGGCGAGCTGGACGCGGTCATCGACAACAACTTCTGGTTCGGCGGCATGGAGTACCCGGGCTTCGTCCTCGACCTGGTCAGCACCACCGCGCTCACCCACGAGATCGGCCACCAGTGGTGGTACGGGATCGTCGGTGACGACGAGTACAACAGCCCCTGGCTGGACGAGGCGTTCACCGACTACGCCACCGACCTGGCGCAGGGACTGACCGGCACCAACTGCTGGAACAACGTCTCCTGGGCCTCGTCCGCGGAGAAGATCACCAACTCGATGGCGTACTGGGACGCCCACTCCTCCCGCTACTCCACCGTGGTCTACGGCTACGGCAAGTGCGCCCTGCACGACCTGCGCCGCCTGATCGGTGACACCGCCATGACCAACCTCCTGAAGAGCTACGCCAGTGCGCACTGGTACGGCGTCTCGACCACCGCAGAGTTCAAGGCGGCGGCCCAGGCGGCCACCAGCACCGACCTGACGTCGTTCTGGACCACCCACCGCATCGACGGCTGACCGAAGCGGGGCGGCCGCCGGTCCGCGGCCGTCCCGCCCGCCGCCGAAGCCGTCAGGGAATGGCCAGCTCGGCCCAGATGGTCTTCCCCGACGAGGTGTACCGGGTGCCCCAGCGCTGCGACACCTGGGCGACCAGGAACAGGCCCCGGCCGCCCTCGTCGTCCCGGCGCGCCCGACGCAGGTGCGGGGCCGTGTGCGCGTTGTCGGAGACCTCGCACAACAGGGCACGGTCCCTGATCAGCCGCAGCACGACGGGCCCGTCGGCGTACCGGATGCTGTTGGTGACCAGCTCGCTCACCACGAGCTCCGCGGTGAACGCCAGGTCGGACAGGCCCCAGCTGTCCAGTTGGCGTTCGGTGTCCGTGCGGGCCCTGGCCACCATCGCCGGGTCCGGGGGCAGCTCCAGGTCCGCCACCTGCCCGGCGTTCAGCCGCCGGGTCCGGAAGAGCAGCAGGGTGGCGTCGTCCGCCTGCGGCCCGGGCGGCAGCGTCGCCATCACCCGGTCGCACAGCTCCTCCAGCGGACAGCGCTGCCAGGTGAGTACGTGGGCGAGCCGGTCGATACCGCTGTCGATGTCGGTGCGCCGGTCCTCCACGACCCCGTCCGTGAACAACGCCACCACGCTGCCGTTGGACAGGCTCAGCTCGACGTTCTCGTAGGGCAGGCTGCCCAGGCCCAGAGGCGGCCCGGGGGCCAGCGCGGACAGCGCCACCGAGCCGTTCGCGTCCGCCACGACCGGCGGCGGGTGGCCCGCGCTCGCCCAGACGCACCGGCCGCTGACCGGGTCGTAGATCGCGTACAGACAGGTCACCCCGAGCGCCTCGTCGCCCAGCCCGTCGTCCCCCTGCGGCTCCGCGTCCACGGAGACCAGACCGTCCAGGCGGGTGAGCAGCTCGGCCGGGTCCAGGTCCAGCAGGGCCAGCGTCCGCACGGTGGCACGCAGCCGGCCCATGGTCGCCGCCGCGTGCACCCCGTGGCCCACCACGTCCCCCACGGTCAGCCCCACCCGGGCCCCGGACAGCGGGATCAGGTCGAACCAGTCACCGCCCACGCCCACCCGGCTGTCGGCGGGCAGATACCGGTACGCCACGTCGACCGCGCTCTGCTCCGGCAGCCGCTGCGGCAGCAGACTGCGCTGCAGCACCAGGGCCGCCGCGTGCTGGCTGGTGTAACGGCGGGCGTTGTCGATGCCGACGGCCGCCCGCTCGGCCAGCTCCACCGCGAGGGTCTGCTCCTCGGGCCCGAACGGGTCGGGGTTGCTGCTGCGCCGGAAGGTGGCGAGGCCGAGGACGGCGTCCTGGGCGAGCAGCGGGACGTAGAGGCTGGTCCGCCGGGCGGCGGACCCGTCCCCCGCCGGGCCGGCGTCCAGGACGGGGCGGCTGGTGGCCAGGCTCTGCGCCTGCGGTGACGCGGGCGGATAGGAGACGGGGCTGGTCCGGAACTCCTCCGGGGTCCGGCCGTGCATCCGCAGCAGACTGTGCCCCGGCGCGGAGCCCGTCGGCGGCTGCCGTCCCTCGATGACCGCGGGCGGCAGATCCACCAGCACCTCGTCGGCGAGCTGCGGCACCGCCACGTCCGCCAGCTCCGCGGCGGTGCGGCGCACGTCGAGCGAGGCACCGATCCGCTTGCCCGCCCGCACCAGCAGGGACAGCCGCTCCTGGGCGCGATAGCGGTCGGTGATGTCCAGGGACTCCTCGAACAGCCCGAGCGGCTCGCCCCGGGCGTCCACCAGCCGGTGGTACGAACAGGACCAGACGTGCTCACGGACGGGGTCGGCGGGGGCGCGCCCGCGGTAGTGCATGCCGAGGATCGGTTCCCCCGTCGTCAGCACGTGCTCCATCACCTGGTCCTCGTCGGGAGGGTGGTGGCGGGAGATGAACTCGCCCTCGGGGAACAGGTCGGAGGCGGGCCGGCCGACGTACTGGGCGACCCCGGCGAGCTCCTGGTCGGTGGAGGCGTTCCCCCAGACGACCTTCATGTCCGTGTCGAAGATGGTCAGCCCGACGGACGACTCGGTCGTCATCCCCTGCAGCAGGGCCAGCTGTGCCTCCCAGGCGCGCAGCGTCTCCAGCTCCGCGGCGACCACGACGGTCGCGGCGGTGCCCTGGTGCGATAGCGGGCTGAACGTCACGGCCGCGCGCAGGGTGTGTCCGTCCCGGTGGCAGAGGTCCAGGACGGTGCCGCGCGGTCGGTCCGCCCGGCACAGCGGCGACACCCGCTGTCCGGGCGCCGCCAGCAGCCGTTCGGCCGGCCGGCCGAGCACGTCCTCGGGCGCGTGGCCGAGCAGGCGCTGCGCGCAGACGCCCCACCCGCAGACGCGGCCTTCGGCGTCCAGCACCGCGGCGGCGGCCTTCGAGAGGTCCAGGGGGCTGTGGAAGTCGACGTCGGCAGCATGCGGAAAACGATCCATGGCACCGCTTCCCTCCGTGCCCCCTCAGCATCCCGTGCCGCACGGCGGACGACAACCGCACACCGAGCGGACGGCACCCCCGGGGCGCGGCACACCGCGGGCGTCGGTTCAGGGCGTGCGGAAACCCCGGAAGGTGACTTGCGCGCGGCTCGTGAAACCCAGCCGTTCGTAGAGCCTGATCGCGACGGTGTTCGCCTCGGCGACGTGCAGGAAGGGGCGGTCGCCGCGGGACAGGGCAGCGGCGGCGAGGGTGCTCACCAGGCGGGCGGCGTGGCCGCGGCCGCGGGCCTCGGGGGCGGTGCAGACCGCGCTGATCTCGGTCCAGCCCGGCGGACGCAGCCTTTCCCCCGCCATGGCCACCAGCCTTCCGTGCTCACGGACGCCCAGGTAGGTGCCGAGTTCACGGGTGCGCGGCCGAAACGGCCCCGGCTGGGTCCGTGCGACGAGGTCGAGCATCTCCGGCACATCGTCGGCACCCAGCTCGACCACGCCGGCGGCGGCCGGGTCGCGGGCGGGAGCGGGCGGCCCGTCGCCGGCCCAGACCAGTTGCCGGCCCTGGAGGACGAAGACCTGCGCCCAGTCCGGCGGCGGGGTGGCCGGGCTGCTGAACAGGTCCGCGAACGCGTCCCGGCCCAGCAGCCGGGCGAGGTCGGCCCAGTCCGCCGGGCCCGGGTCGGGGGGCAGTGCGCAGAAGGTCGCGACGTCCGGCAGGTAGAAGTGGCGGCCCGGCCGAGCCGACGGGCGAGCCCGGCGTGCCGTCCGCGCAGCGAAGTGCCCACCGGGTCGTCGAGCGCGACGCTCGCACCGCCCGCCATCGTGCCCCGCCCTTCGCGTCGTGCCCGGGCCGAGCGGGAGCGCGATGCCGCGCGCCGTCGGCGTCCGTTCCGGGGATCATCGTATCCACCGTGCGCGGGCTGTGCGGCGACGCTCCGCAGGCGGCTCGTGCCGTCCCCGGACCCGTCGCTGCCCCGGCGGGCGGAAACGCCGCTCGGCACGGTCCGGGGAGGCGGACCGTGCCGAGCGGGTCAGGACGCGGTGGGCGTCAGACGCTGGTGCGCTGCCTGCGGCGCAGCGTCAGGTAGGTGCCCGTGGCGCCCGCGGCCACCAGGGCGCCCGCCCCGAGGCCCACCGGAAGCGTCGGGAACTCGCCCGATCCGGTCGTGGCGGCGGTGTCCACCATCGCCGGGCCGGGGGTGATCCGCGTGCTGACCGCGGCCACGTGCCGGATCGGGCCGACGGACCTGATCGAGCCGTCGGACTTCAGCAGGACCTGCTTGTCGTTCGGGTGCCTGAAGTCGAACATGCCGGTCAGCGAGCCCGCGGTGGCGTCGAAGGAGTGGTCGCCGATCCGGCCGGTGCGCCAGTTGTCCTCGATGAACCGGGTGATCGAGGCCTGGTCGGTCAGTGTGTGGTCGACCTTGTTCACCTTGCTGTAGGGCGAGATGACCAGCAGGGGCTGCCGGGTGCCGGGTCCGCAGCGGTCGGCGTAGCCGCCGGACGCGGCCGGGCCCGACTGGCAGGCCGCGCTGTCGAGGGCCTTGCCGTTGGAGCCGACCGTGGTGTCCTTGGAGCCGTTGCGGGGCTTGACGTAGGCGTGGTCGTACCAGCCGTCGGAGTCGTCGTAGGCGACGATGATCGCGGTGGACTTCCACTGCGGCGAGCTCTGGATGGTGTTGATCTCGTTGACGAGGAAGTGCTGCTCGTCGGTCGGGTCGGAGTAGCCGGCGTGGCCGTCCTGGTACGCACCGGCCTTGAGGAAGCTGACGGCGGGGAGCTTGCCCGCCTTGGCGACCGCGGTGAAGTCGCTCAGGTCGTAGTTGTGGTTCGCCTGGCCGTCGTGACCGATCTCGTTCACGTTCTTCGGCGCCACGTGGTGCGGGTTCGCCGTCGACCGGTAGTACGAGAACGGGTTGTGGTGCGGGCTGTAGTCGACCACGGAGGCGCCGCCCACGTTGGTGTGCGTGGTGTCGCACTTGGCGTGGGAGCCGGACGTGCCGGCGTAGGCCGTGGACGGACGGAAGCCGCCCTGGAACCAGCCCCAGGTCACCTTCCTGGCGTTGAGCAGGTCGCCGATGTTCCTGCCCCGCAGCGCCGCCAGCGCGCTGGTGCTGGTGTGGTCCTTGTCGGAGCAGTCGTCGAAGGCCGGGTCGGGGTCGTTGACGACGGTGCCGACACCCTTGGCGTTCGGGGACGCGATGGCGTACGAGTCCGGGGTCGGGGTCTGCTTGCCGGTGGCCGGGTCCACCGAGACCGCGCCGTGCGTCTGACCGGAGACCAGGTTGAGCGCGCCGGGCGTGGACGGGCCGTAGACCGAGCTGTACGAGCGGTCGTTGAGGGCGTAGTGCTGGGCGTAGTTCCACAGCCCGGTCACGGTGTTGCCGTCGTAGTAGTCCATCACCAGGCCGGGCTCGCCGAACAGGCCGCCGGAGCACTTGTCGACCTCGGTGTTCTGCACGAACCGGTCGGCCCTGCCGCCGTCGTAGGCCAGCTGCTCGGGACCGTAGGAGTGGTTCTGGTCGCAGGTCATCGCCTGCGCCGGGGTGAGCCGCTTGGGCAGGTACTGGTTCGGGTTCTTCGTCAGCAGCCCGGCGCGCGCGAGGGTGTCGACGTCCTTCGGGGTGTTCTTCGCCGCCGTGAACTTCGTCCCGTCGGTGTTCGCGGCCTTGGGGTAGGTCGCGAAGTAGTGGTCGAACGAGATGTTCTCGTCGAACAGCACGACCACGTGCTTGACGGGCGTCGTGGTCGACGTCCCGTCCGGGTGCCCGGCGGGTACGGCGGCCCAGCTGGGCGCGGTACCCCCGAGGACCGTGAGCGCGGCGGCCCCCGCGAGAGCCCCGAGGCTCCTGATCGCCGTTCGTCTTCCTGTGCTGGCCATGCTGGTTCACCCTCCGGGCATGAACGTCACTGCGTCGTACGAGCAGGGATGCTTCGCCCGTTGCCGGGCGTCGCGGCGGAGTCATGATGGCGGCCGGATGAACACCGGGTCAGGGATGCTGGGCCAAGTCTTGACCGTGTGTTGACCGATTCAGGTCAGGAGCGCGCGTCCGTACCAGTCGGCGGTGTCCCGCACGCCGGGCAGCGCGAAGAAGTAACCGCCGCCGAACGGTGAGACGTAGTCGACCAGGGGTTCCCCGGCGAGTCGTTTCTGCACGGTCTCGAACTGCCGGGCCGGGTCCTGCTGGTAACAGCTGAACAGCAGCCCCATGTCGAGGTTGCCGTTGGCGTCCATGCCCCGGTCGTAGTTGTAGGCCCGGCGCAGGATCCGCTGGTCGGCGGTGGCCGTGGTGCGCGGGTTGGCCAGCCGGATGTGCGCGTCCAGCGGGATCACGTCCCCCTTGGGGTCGTCGGCGTACTTCGGGGTGTCGTGCTCGGCGTCGCCGTCCAGGGGCGCCCCCGACTCGCGGGAGCGGCCGAACATCCGCTCCTGCTCGCCGAGCGAGACCCGGTCCCAGAACTCCACCAGCATCCGGATCAGCCGCACCACCTGGTAGCTGCCGCCCGCCGTCCACTCCGGCTCGCCCGTGCCGCTGCCCACCCACACCAGCCGGTCCATCTCACGGGCACTGGTGGTCTCGGGGTTCGCGATGCCGTCCTTGAAGCCGAACAGGTTGCGCGGGGTGCCGGACGGCCGGGGCGGGCTGGAGAAGCCGTCCAGCCGCCAGCGGACCTGCATGCCACCGCGGGTGTGCCGGGCGATGTCGCGCAACGCGTGCAGCACCGTGTCGGTGTCGTCGGCGTGCAGTTGGAGGCTGAGGTCGCCGTGGCACCACTCGGGCCTGAGGTCGTCGTCCGGGAAGGCGGGCATCGTCGTCAGCCGACGCGGCCTCAGCCTGCCCAGGCCGAACCGGTCGTCGAAGAGCGAGGCGCCGACGCCGACGGTCACCGCCAGGGCTCCGGACGGAAGGCGGCCGCCCAGGACGCCCGAGTCGGCGGGCGGGGCGGTGATGCCGACCGGGTCCGGGGTGCCGCCCGACGTCAGGAAACGGGCCCGGTCGGTGAGCGTGCGCAGCAGGTCGGCGAGGTCGGCCCGGCCCTCGGCGGTGACGTCGAAGGACGTGAACACGGTCGTGCGCCGGGGCGGTGCGGTCACGGACTGCTGGTGGGGGCCGTGGAAGGGTGCGACGGCCGGGGCGGCGGAGGCGGCGGTGTCCGCGGCCGGGGCCGCGGCGCCCCCGGCCGCCAGCCCCGCTCCCGTGAGGGCCGCACCCCGCAGGAAACCGCGGCGGCCGAGTCCGCTCGGGCCCGTCCTCTCCTCGGTGCTCACACCGTCCTCCGGGGATCGCACAGGGTGGCCACCGGGGCCAGCCGCTCCACCAGGTCGCCGAGGACCGCGTCGACGTCCTCGCGCTGCCGGCGGCTGAGCCGGTCCAGCGGTGTCCAGGTGCCGTCGTGCCCGAAACCGTCGAGCGTCCGGCCGGCCCGGTCCAACGCGCCGCGCAGACCGGACAGACCCGCGTACCGGCCGGCCAGCACCGGACGCAGCCGGGCCAGCACCTGTTCGGTGCCGTCCAGGTTGGCGCGGGCGGTGGCGAGGTTGCTGCCGCTGCCGTAGTCGGTCCGGCCGGTCAGCTCGAACTGCACCGTGTTCTCCAGGATCTCGTGTGCCCGCAGTCCCAACTGGGCCGGGTCCATGCGGGTCCCCGCCCAGTCGTCGCGCAGCGCGGTGACCGCCTTCAGCAGGGCGGCCGCCGGGGCCCGCAGCCCGGTGGGAGACTCGCCGTGCCACAGGCCGTACTCGACGCGGTGGAAGCCGGTGAAGTCCTTGTCGTGCACCCCGCCGGGCAGCCCCGCGTCCGTTCCGTTGATCGCCCGGTCCGCGTCGCCGAAGGCGTCGTACGCGGCGCCCATCCGCTCGTACTGCAGGTGGGCGGGCAGCCAGGCGGTGCGGGCGGCGGCCAGGTCGCCGCGGTCCACCGCGTCCCGCAGACCCGTGGTCAGCCGGACGACCTCGGACAGGCCGGTGCCGACCCACTTCTGGTAGGCGAGCGCCGGCGGGATCAGGTCGTGCTCGGTCACCGGGGCCGCGGCCGGCCCGCTGCGGCCCCCGCCGATGCGCACGGTGGGGCCGGTGACGGCGTCGGCGTCGTCGGGCACGCACTTGAACGCGTACGCGCCCCTGCCCAGGCGCACGGTGAGTTCCCGGGTGGTGCCGGGGCCGATGCCCTCGACCTCGCCGTAGACGGCCTGGCTCCTCGGGTCCTCCAGGAGGACCTCGGCGGCACCGTCGGTCGGGTTGTGCAGGTCGAAGACCTGGACACCGGAGACCGGCGTGGTCCACCCGCGTCCGCAGCGGCTGGGGGACACCTCCACGGGGGTGTGCGGCAGCGCGGACGGGTCGGCGTGCGCCGGGCGTGAGCCGTGCGTGAGCGCCAGCACCCCGGCCGTCAGGCACGCGACGGTGACACCGACGACCGCCCAGGGACGCGACGACCTCCGCGTGAGGCCGGACAACACCATCCCGAGCTCCCGGGTTTCGTACCGTTCGTGATCGCCTCATGGTAGGCAGCCCTCTGTACTCGAACGGCCGTCCAGACAAACCCATGACCAAGAGTTCCCTGCCGGTTCACCCGGCATCCGGGAGGGCTTCTCGGACCCGGCGCGAGAGGATCGTTCGAGTGCGACGTCTCCGGCAGCTTGTGGAAGGAACCGACGAGAACATGCGTGTCGACATGGCCCGTGGCCTGACCGGGGTGTCCGGATGACCGGCGCCGAAGCACCCGTCCTGCTGCACGTCGAGGGACGGGCCGCACACATCACCCTGAACCGGCCGAAGGCCATCAACGCGCTGTCGCACCCGATGGTGGAGCGCATCTCCGAAGCCCTCACGGACTGGGAGCACGACCCCGCCGTCGAGACCGTCGTCATCACCGGGGCGGGGGAGCGCGGCCTGTGCGCGGGCGGCGACATCCGCGCCGTCCACGACGACGCCCGCGACGGCGACGGCACCGCCGCGGCCGCGTTCTGGCGCGACGAGTACCACCTCAACGCCCGGATCGCCCGCTACCCCAAGCCGTACGTCGCCGTCATGGACGGCATCGTCATGGGCGGCGGGGTGGGGATCTCCGCGCACGGCCGCGTCCGGATCGCCACCGAGCGTTCCCGGATCGCCATGCCGGAGACCGGCATCGGCTTCGTCCCCGACGTGGGCGGCACGTACCTGCTCAGCCGGGCCCCCGGCGAACTGGGCACCCATCTCGCCCTGACCGGGGCCGGGATCGGCGCCGCCGACGCCGTGCTGTGCGGACTCGCCGACCACCACCTGCCGTCCGGCACGCTCCAGGCGTTCGTCGCCGACCTCGCCGAACTGCCCGTCGCCGAGGCGGTCGCCCGCCGCCAACGGCCCGCGGCCGAAGGGGAACTGGCCGGTCACCGCACCTGGATCGACGCCTGCTACACCGCCGACACCGTCGAGGAGATCGTCCGCCGGCTGCTCGCACACGGTGACGCGGCGGCGAAGGAGACGGCGCACATCCTGCTCGGCAAGTCCCCGACGGCCCTGAAGGTCACCCTCCGCGCACTCCGCGGCGCCCGGCGACTGGACACCCTGGAGCAGGTGCTGGACCAGGAGTACCGCGTCTCCTGCGCCGCCCTGACCACCCCTGACCTGGTGGAGGGCATCCGCGCCCAGGTCGTCGACAAGGACCGCGCGCCGCGCTGGTCCCCCGCCACCCTCGACGAGGTCACCGAGGCCGACGTCGACCGTTTCTTCGCCCCGCTCGGCGCACGCGAACTGGGCCTGGCCCGCTCCTGAGAGGCCCCCGACGGGACCGGAGCGGGCGCGAGAGGAAGATCACGCCTGGTCACGCGGTCTTGGCCGGCCCTCCGACACGCGGTACGGTCTGTCCGGTATCGACGACAGCGAGACGGAAGCCGGTGGGAATCCGGCACGGTCGCGCCACTGTATGCAAGAGCCCCCGGGCCCTTGCGAGTCAGACCCGTGGCTGTCGTCCTGTGCACCACCGAGATGGGACGCGAACTCCCAGAGGAGGTTCTGCCATGGCGCAGACCGTCGCCCAGCCGACAGCCACCACCCCCGCCGTCCCCGCCAAGCTGCCGCTGTCCGCGATAGCTCCCTGGGCGGTCTTCTTCGGCATCCTGATGCTGGTCCTGCTCTACTTCGTCGGCGCCGAGCAGGGCGCCACCTCCGTGTTCAGCGGCACGGACGTCCACGAGTGGGTGCACGACGCCCGCCACCTGCTCGGCTTCCCCTGCCACTGACGCGAGGGACGCCGTCCAGCCCATGAACTCCGCAACGGTACGAAACCTCCTGGTGCGGGGCATGCTCGCCGGCCTCGCCGCCGGGCTGCTCGCCCTGGTGGCCGCCTACCTCCTCGGCGAGCCCTACGTCGACAAGGCGATCGGCTTCGAGGACGCCCACACGCACGAACACGAGATGGTCGTCGTCTCCCGCTCCCTCCAGTCCACCGCGGGCCTCGCCACCGGTGTCCTGGTGTACGGGGTCGCCTTCGGCGGCATCGCGGCCCTCGCCTACTGCTTCGCCCTCGGCCGCGTCGGCCGGTTCGGTCCCCGGGCGACCGCGCTGCTGCTGTCCGGCTGCGCGCTGCTCGCCGTGTACGTGGTGCCGTTCCTGAAGTACCCGGCCAACCCGCCGTCGGTGGGCGAAGCGGACACCATCGGCAAGCGCACCACGCTGTACTTCCTGATGATGCTGCTCAGCGTGTTGCTGGCGGTCGCCGCCACCCTCCTCGGCAAGCGGCTGCGGGCGAGCCTCGGCACCTGGTGGGCAACCGTGGTCGCGGTGACCGCTTTCGTCGTCGTGATCGGGCTCGCGTACCAGTTCCTGCCGGTGGTCAACGAGGTCCCCAAGGACTTCCCGGCCACCCTGCTGTGGCGGTTCCGGCTCTCGGCGCTCGCCATCCAGGTGGTGCTGTGGAGCGGATTCGGCCTGCTGTTCGGCGAGTTGGCCGAGCGGCAGCTCAACCCGAAACCGGCGAGGGCCGCGGCCGCCCGGCGTACCGTGCCCGCCGCGCACTGACCGACCCACGAGACGCGAGGGCCTCCGGAACCGTCCGGAGGCCCTCGCGCGTTCGGCCCACCGGTCGGCGGTGAAACGGCCCCCGCGCGCGCGTGCGTCACCGCTGACAAGGGAAGATGGGCGGTGAGTGATCGAGCAACGACAGCGGAGGAATGGACTCATGCCGCATGAGCGAGCGGGCCGGCCGGCGGCTCCGGAGGACCTCGTCGACGTGGCCCGGCTGGTCACGGCCTACTACGCGCTGCACCCCGACCCGTCCGACCCCGCCCAGCGGGTGGCGTTCGGCACCTCGGGACACCGCGGGTCGTCGCTGACGACCGCGTTCAACGAGGACCACATCGCGGCCACCAGCCAGGCCATCTGCGAGTACCGGAGCGGCCAGGGCACCGACGGGCCCCTCTTCCTGGGTGCCGACACCCACGCCCTGTCCGAACCCGCCAAGGTCACCGCCCTGGAGGTGTTCGCCGCCAACGGCGTGACCGTCCTGATCGACAGCGCCGACGGCTACACGCCCACCCCGGCCGTCTCGCACGCCATCCTCACCCACAACCGGGGCCGCACCACCGGTCTCGCGGACGGCGTCGTGGTCACCCCCTCGCACAACCCGCCCGCCGACGGCGGCTTCAAGTACAACCCGCCCAGCGGCGGCCCCGCCGCCTCCGACGCCACCTCCTGGATCCAGGACCGCGCCAACCAGATCATCGCGGGCGGCCTGAAGGACGTACGGCGCGTCCCCTACGCGCGTGCGCTCGCCGCGGACACCACCGGCCGGTACGACTTCATGGGCGTCTACGTCGACGACCTGCCGAGCGTCCTCGACCTCGACGCGGTCCGGGCCTCCGAGCTGCGCATCGGCGCCGACCCGCTCGGCGGGGCCTCCGTCGCCTACTGGGGCCGGATCGCCGAACGGCACGGTCTCGACCTCACCGTGGTCAACCCGTACACCGACCCCACCTGGCGGTTCATGACGCTGGACTGGGACGGCAAGATCCGGATGGACTGCTCGTCGCCGTACGCGATGGCCTCGCTGATCGAGAAGCGGGACCAGTACCGCGTCGCCACCGGCAACGACGCCGACGCGGACCGGCACGGCATCGTCACCCGTGACGCCGGTCTGATGAACCCCAACCACTACCTGGCCGTGGCCATCTCCTACCTCTACCGCCACCGTGGGCAGTGGGCGGCGGACGCCGGTGTCGGCAAGACGCTCGTCTCCTCCTCGATGATCGACCGGGTCGCCGCCGACCTCGGCCGCCGGCTCGTGGAAGTGCCCGTCGGATTCAAGTGGTTCGTCGACGGACTGGTCAGCGGTGCGATCGGGTTCGGCGGCGAGGAGTCGGCCGGCGCGTCCTTCCTGCGCCGGGACGGCTCGGTGTGGACGACCGACAAGGACGGCATCCTGCTCGCCCTGCTCGCCTCCGAGATCACGGCCGTCACCGACCGGACCCCGTCCGAGCACTACGCCGACCTGACCGCCCGTTTCGGTGAACCCGCCTACGCCCGCATCGACGCCCCCGCGAACCGTGAGGAGAAGGCGCTGCTCGCCAAGCTCTCCCCGGCCCAGGTCACCGCGCAGACCCTGGCGGGCGAGCCGGTCACCGCGGTGCTCACCGAGGCCCCGGGCAACGGGGCCGCGATCGGCGGCATCAAGGTGACCACGGAGAACGCCTGGTTCGCGGCCCGCCCCTCCGGCACCGAGGACGTGTACAAGATCTACGCCGAGTCCTTCCAGGGCCCCGAGCACCTGGCCCAGGTCCAGGAGGAGGCCAAGGCAGTGGTCGACGCAGCCCTCGGCACCTGACCCCACCCGCGCACCCGACGCCGCCCACGACGGCCGGGCGGGTTCGGCTGCGCGTGCGGGCGGACGTCGGTCACGGCGGCCGGGCGGGTTCGGCCGTGCGTGGGGGTGGGCCTCGGTGGCGGAGGGTGGGGCCAGTCCGGCCGCACGTTCGGCCGGGCGCCGACAACGGCGGCCGGGCGTCGGTCACGGCGGGCGGGAGATGGGGCCGCGCGTGCGGGTGGGCGGGTTCGCGGGCGGGTGGATGGGCGGGGTCGTCCCGGTGGGTCGGGACCCGGCGGCCCGTGGACTGCGGGCACGTGGTCGTCGTCGGTGTGTGGCGTCGGTCAGGTGGGGAACGTGCGGCGGCCGGCTCGGGACTCCGACAGGTGGGTCGCCGCGCGGCGGGCGCTTTCGGCGAGGTGGGCCGAACCCCAGGCGAGTGCGGTGCGTTCGGCCAGTGCGTAGGCCTCGGCCGCCGCCCGGTCCTCGCCCAGCAGCCGGTACAGGTCGGCGAGGGCGTGGGCGAGCGGCCGGCTCGCGTACGCCGCGCCCGCCGCCCCGGCGAGTTGGTCGCGCAGCGGGACCAGATGCCCGAGGAGGGCCGCCGCCGCACCGTGGTCCCGGTGCAGTACCGCGAGCTGCGCCCGGAAGTCGAGCTCCAGGCCGTGCAGATGGTCGCGCCGCGGCTCCGGATCGACCGGTACGGCCAGGGACTCGTCGAGCTTGCCCAGACGCGCCAGGACCAGCGCGTGCGCCACGGCGACCGGGTCACCCGCCGACTCGTACACGGCCCGCACCATCGGCTCGATCTCGGCCACCCGGTCCTGGGCGAGCCGCATGGTGATCAGGCCCAGTGTGCGCAGCCCGGCGGCATGGTGGGCGCCCACCCGCTGGAGCAGGGCGTCGGCCTCGGCGTAGTCGGCGTCGGCCGCCTCGAAACGCCCGTCGACGGCGGCCAGCATCGCACGGGTCGCCGCGCTGAGCCCCTGCGCCCACACCAGCCGGTAGCGGCGGGCCAGGGCCAGGCCCTCGGCGGTGTGCCGGTGCACGGCGGCGGGGTCGTTGGCGGCTCCGGCGGTCATCGCGTCGAGGTGCTCGCAGACCCAGCGGTAGGCGGGCAGGTCGTGGGCGCGGGCGAGGGCCCGCAGTTCGGCGGTGAGCGGCGGCCGTGTGGCGGCCCGCGTCTCGGGCGGCAGCAGCCGTGCCGAGGTCATCAACGCGGCGGCCAGCAGCCGGGGTTCGCCGTCCGCGCGGGCGAGCGCCAACTGGTCGTGGGCCGCCTGCGCGGCCCGGGCGGCGTCGTCGGCGGCGACCGCGTCGACCAGCACCTGAAGGACACGGGCGCGGGTCGGGCCGTCCGGTCCGGGCGCGGCCGCGAGCTGTTCGAGCCGGGCCACGGTCGTCCGGTCGTACGGGCCTTCGAGCCGGCTGCGCCAGGGCGCGGGCTCGGTCCAGGCGCCGTAGACGGCCGCGACCAGGTCCCCCCGGTCGGCCTGTTCGGCCAGTTCCACGGCGCGCTGCCGGGTGCGGCGGGCGGCGTCCGTGGCCCCGGTGCGCACCTGCGCGCCCAGCAGCCGTACCAGCAGCTCGATCAGCCGGTCGGGCGGGGTGTCGGGGCCGCTCGCCGCGGTGTGCGTGTCGATCGCCTGCTGGATCAGGGCGACGGCGACGTCATGGGCGTAACGCCGCTCGGCGGCCTCGGCGGCCCGCAGCGCGTAGTCGACGGCGAGCGGGGCGTCGGACGCGCTGCCCGAGCGGGCGAAGTGGTGGGCGAGTGCCGCGAGTTCCCCGGGGCGGTGGTGGCGCAGAAGCCGGGCGACGCGGGCGTGCAGCCGGGAGCGCCGGGCGCCGGACAGGTCGGCGTAGACGGTGTCGCGGACCAGGGCGTGCACGAACCGGACGTGCCCGGCACGGGGTTCGGTCAGCAGGTCGGCGGCGAGCGCGGCGTCGAGCCCTTCGAGCACCTCCTCCTCCTCCGCCGCCTCGGCGCAGTCGACCAGCAGGGCGACCTCGGCCTCCAGGCCCAGCACGGCGGTGAGCCGGACGACGGAACGGGCGGCGGGCGGCAGCAGGCCGAGCCGCCGGCGCAGCACGTCCCGTACCCCCTGCGGGACCTCGGAGACCGCCACCAGCGCCCCCTCGTCGGCCAGCAGGCGGGCGCTCTCCAGGACGTAGAACGGATTGCCGCCGGTACGTTCGGCCAGTGCCGCGACGGTCACCGGATCCACGGGCGCCCCGCAGACGGCGTCGACGAGGGTGGCGGTGTCCCGTGGCGGCAGCCCGCCGAGCGTGATCCGGTGCGGGGCGGCCGGGGCGAGCTGGGCGAGGGTCTTCAGCAGGTGTTCGCCGACCTCGGCGGGCCGGTACGCGGCGACGACGAGCAGCGGCACCCCGGTCACCGCGGCCGCCGCCTCGACCAGGGCGAGGGTCTCGGCGTCGGCGCGGTGCAGGTCCTCCAGCAGGACGGCGAGAGGGGCCTGCGCGGCAGCGGTACGCAGCCAGGCCGCGAAGGCGCGGTGCATACGGAACCGGCCGACGGTGGCCTCGTCACGGCCGGGCGCCCCGGGACGGCCGGTGGTGTCGTCGCGGTCGGTGGTCCCGTCGCGGTCGGCGTCGGGCGTTCCCTCCGGCTCCGGCAGCAGCACCGCCAGTTCACCGGGCCGGACCGGGGGCACCTCACGGGCGAGCGCCCCGAGCGCCTCCACCCAGGCCCAGGCCGGCGGTGCGCCCTCGTACTCGGGGCAGCGGCCGATCACCACCCGCCAGCCGGACTGCCGCAGCCGGTCCGCCGCCCGGTCGAGGAACGCGGACTTGCCCGCCCCGGCCTCGCCCGTCACCAGCACGATCCCGCCGCCCCGCCGCGCGGCCCGCGCGGCCGCCGCCACCGCGCCCAGTTCGTTCGCCCGGCCCACGAACAGGGCGCGCCCGGCGTGCGCGGGCACGGCGGTGACCGGTTCGGGCACCGCGGCGCGCAGCACATCGAGGCGCCCGTCGAGCACGGCCCGCTCCAGCTCCCGCAGGGCCGGTCCGGGGTCGCAGCCGAGTTCGTCACGCAGCACCGCGGTGGCGCGGCGCAGCGCGGTGAGCGCCTCGCCCTGCCGGTCGCAGGCCCAGTGCGCGAGGGCGAGCAGCCGCCAGCCCTCCTCGCGCAGCGGGCTGTTCAGAACCAGCGACTCGGCGTCGGCCGCGGCCTGGGCCGCACGGCCGGTACGCAGATCGGCGGCCACGGCCAGCTCACGGGCCTCGGCGAACAACCCGGTCAGCCGGGCCACCTCCGCGCCGGCCCACTCCTCGTCGGCGTGCTCGGCGAAGGCGGGACCCCGCCACCAGCCGAGCGCCTCGGCGAGCAGCCGCCGGGCCTCCTCGGCCGGCGCGGTGCGGGCCCGCCCGACCCAGCTCTCGAACCGCCAGGCGTCCACCGCGTCCCCGGCCAGCCGGAGCGCGTACCCGGGCGGGGCGGTGACCAGGACCGTGGCCGGGGCACGCGGCGGCCGGCCCGGTTCCAGGGACCGGCGCAGGTTGGACAGGTAGGCGTGCAACGACACGGTGGCCTTGGCCGGTGGCTCTCCCCGCCACAACGCGTCCGCCATCCGCTCGACCGGTACGACACCGCCCCGGGCCGCGATCAGCAGCGCCAGGACGGCGCGCTGCCGCGGAGCACCCAACTCGACCGGTCTCCCGTCGACTTCGGCACCCAGAGGGCCCAGGACTCGCAAACACAGCACGGCGCGGGAATCTACCCGAGCGGAGCGTCGATCCCGTCAACGGACGATAAACGCGGCACGTCCCGGACCGCCCGGCACCCGCCAAGCCGGCCGCCAAGCGTACGCCAAGAGGCAGGCGCCACGCTGGGCGGCCGACGCAGACATCTGATCGTTGGAGCAAGTGAGCGTGTCCCTCAACAGCAGCCACGACGCCCCGGCCACCACCGGGCGTCCCCATGTCCACGAAATGGTCGTGGTCCACCGGGTCTTCCGCCGGGAGTCGGCACTCCTGCCGCGCCTGGTGCGCACCGTGCCCGAAGGCGACACGGACCGCGCGGCCCGGGTCCGCGCGGTCCTGGACGACTACATGACGGGCCTGCACCACCATCACCACGCCGAGGACGAGCTGATCTGGCCGCTGCTGCGGTCCCGGGCGGCGCACGACGAGGCGCTGGTGGAGCGGATGACCGAACAGCACGAGGCGATCGACCGCACCCTGGCGGCCGTGGCCGAGTGGGCGCCCCTGTGGGAGCGGTCCGCCGACCGGATACCCGGCGAGGAACTCGCCCTGGCCCTGGACGCCCACCGCGCCGCGCTGCTCGCCCACCTCGACGAGGAGGAGCGGTCCGTACTGCCGCTGGTCGCCGAGCATCTGACCGTCGCCGAATGGGACCTGGTCGGACAGCGCGGCATGGAAGAGCTGCCCAAGAACAAGCGGCTGCTCGCCCTCGGGGCGATCCTGGAGGAGGCGACACCCGAGGAGCGCGCCTACTTCCTCGGCAGGGTCCCGCTCGTCGGCCGGCTGCTGTGGCGGGCCGTGGGCCGTCGCCAGTACGAGGCCCTGTGCCGGACCATGCGCGCACCGCTGGCCGGTGAGTAGACCGGTGACCGTACTCGACTCCGCCCCGCTCGACGTCCTGGACGCCTACCGCACCTGCGAGTTCGCCACCCTGGGCCGCGACGGCACGCCGCTGGCCTGGCCGACGGCCGTGTGGCGGCGCCCGGACGGAACGCTGCTGCTCAGCACGTCGCTGGCGTTCGCGCAGAAGGCGCTGAACATCCGCCGGGACCCGCGGGTGGCCCTGCTCTTCTCCGACCCCACCGGCAGCGGTCGTACGGAGCCCCCGCAGATCTTCGTCGGCGGACTCGCCGAATGCCCCGACGAGATCATGACCGGGCCCCGGGGCGCCGAGGACTACTGGCGGATGCTGTTCGAACGGCAGCCGCACAGCAGGTCGTACCTCCTGCCGCCGCTGCGGCCGCTGACGGACTGGTACTACCTGCGCCTGCTGATCACCGTGACGCCCCGACAGGTCGTCCTGCGGCCCCGGTTGCCCGCGCCCGACGCACCGGCTGCGACCCCGGCGCAGGCACCGGCCCACGGCGGCGGGCTGGTGGGTGCCGCGCAGCTCGCCCGGTTCCCGACGGCCGTGCTGGCCGCCCGTGACGCCTCCGGGGCGCCGGTGCTGGCCCGGACCCGGCCGATGCCCACGGCCGACGGTTTCGCCGTGGAGGTGCCCGCCGACTGCGCCGCGGCACCGGGCCCCGCCTCCCTCCTCGTGCACCGCCACGACGAGCGGCTGAACCACATGCACAACGCGCTCGTGCGCGGCGAACTGCGGGAGGGCGACGCGGGACCGGTACTGGTGCCCGCCAAGGTGGTCGAGCCGATGGGTTCGGGCCGGGCGGGCGACGCGGTGGGCGTGCTGCGTGCCACGAGGCGGGCCACCGACCGCTACCTGTCCCGGCGCGGACTGTCCCGGCCCCGCGTCCAGTGGCAGGAGTTCAGATCACTGGCCCGGGACGCCCGCCGGACCTGACCGGCACTGTGCGAGCCGTTTCTCCAGGAACCTGCGTTCCGCGGCGTTCTCCACCGATTCCAGGGCCCGTTCGTACGCTTCGGCCGCCTCGCCCATCCGGCCCGCGCGCCGCAGCAGATCCGCCCGGGTGGCCGGCAGCAGGTGGTAAGCGGCCAGCTCGCCCTCCGCCTCCAGTTCTGCCACCAGGGCGAGCCCGGCTTCGGCGCCCTCGGCCATGCCCACCGCGACCGCGCGGTTGAGCCGGACCACGGCCGAGGGGACGAACCGCTGGAGTTCGCCGTACAGCCCCGCGATGTCGGCCCAGTCGGTGTCGGCGGCGGCCGCCGCGGTGGCGTGACAGGCCGCGACGGCCGCCTGGATCTGGTACGGGCCGGGGCGGCCGCGGCGCAGGGCGCCCGCCAGGAGCGCCACGCCCTCGTCGATCTCGGCCCGGTCCCAGGCCGTGCGGTCCTGGTCCTCCAGGGTCACCAGGTCTCCGGCCGCGTCCACCCGGGTCTCCCGGCGGGCGTCGTGCAGCAGCAGAAGCGCCAGCAGACCGGTGACCTCCGGTTCGTCGGGCATCAACCGGGCCAGCAGCCGGGCCAGCCGGACGGCTTCGGCGCACAGCCCGGCGCGGATCAGATCCGGGCCGCCGCTGGCCGCGTACCCCTCGTTGAACAGCAGGTACAGCACGCCGAGGACGCCCGTGGTGCGCTCGGGCAGCAGGTGCGCGGGCGGCACCCGGTACGGGATCTTGGCGTTGCGGATCTTCCGCTTGACCCGCACCAGGCGCTGCGCCATCGTCGCCTCCGGCACCAGGAAGGCACGCGCGATCTCGGGCGTGGTCAGCCCGCCGAGGGTGCGCAGGGTCAGCGCCACCCGCGCCTCGACGGACAGGGCGGGATGGCAGCAGGTGAAGATCAGTCGCAGCCGGTCGTCCGCCACCCCGCTGTCGTCCCCGTCGTCATCGGGGTCGTACGGCCCCTCGTCCCGTGCCACCGCCGCCTCCCGCAGCTTCGCCGCCCCCACCGCCTCCCGGCGCAGCACGTCCAGGGCGCGGTTGCGGGCGGTCGTGGTCAGCCAGGCCCCGGGGCGGCGCGGCACTCCGTCGCGCCGCCACCGTTCCAGGGCCTGGGCGAAGGCGTCCTGCGCGCACTCCTCGGCGAGGTCCCAGTCGCCGGTCACCCGGATCAGGGTGGCGACGATCTGGGCCCACTCCTCGCGGAAGGCGGCGGAGACGGCCTCCTCGACCTCGTCCAGGGGACTCACGTGTCGTTCACTCCCAGACCGGCCGTACCTCCACCGAGCCGCCGGCGAGCGCCGCGGGGTGCCGGGAGGCGAGCGCGAGGGCCTCGTCGAGGTCGGCGACCTCGATGATGTCGATGCCCGCGACGTACTCCTTGGTCTCGGCGAACGGCCCGTCGCTCAGCAGCACCTCGTCGCCCCGGACGCGCACGGTGGTGGCGTCGGCGGCGGGCCGCAGCCGGGCACCGCCCTTGACGAGGTCACGACTGCGGACCTCCTGGATGTACGAGGTGAAGCGCGGATCCTCGGCGATCTCGGCTGGGCTGAGCTCCGTGCCGCCGACCGGGGTGCAGATGAACAGCACGTACTTCATGACCGCTCCTTCCGGTCCGCGCCGCCGAGCGGGACCGAGACGTGCTCGTGGGCGATGACCCAGCTGAAGCCGGTGTCCCGGTAGCCGGTGGTGACCCGGACGAGCCGGTCCAGGGGCTCCCCGGTCACGCGGGTGCCGTGGATCCGGACGAGGGCGTGGCTGAAACAGCTGCCCTCCCCGGGACGCACCGTGAGGTGGCGCACCTCGCGGTGCACGGGCCCCGCGAAGGCGGCGAACCAGGCCTCGGCCTGCTTGCGGACCTCGGCGATCCCCGACCGCCCCTCGACGTCGGCGGGCCCGAAGAGCTCCGCGTCGGGTGCGTAGCAGGCCGTCAGCCGGTCGACGTCCCGCTCGCGCGAGGCCGCGGTCAGCTCGGCGTCGATCCGGCGGACGGCCGTCCCGGCGTCCTCCATCAGGCCCTCGTCCCAGAACGGCCGCACCTCCATCGCCCCGACGGTGGCCACCGGATGCCCGGCGGCGATGCGTACCGCCTCCTCCAGGCTGTCGCAGTCGACGACGTCGAACCCGGCGACGTACTCCTTCGTCTCCGCGAACGGTCCGTCGGTCCGCAGCACCTCACCGTCCCGCACCCGCACGGTGACCGCCGTGTCCGGCAGCCGCAGCCGGTGCCCGTACAGCCGGGTCCCGCCGCGCACGCCGTGCTCCTCCACCCAGGGTTCGACCGGCGCCATCGCGGAGGCGTCGGCGGTGTCGTCGCCGCAGACCAGCAGCATGTACTTCATCGTTCCTCCCGGTGCTCGAAAGCTTCCTACACCCCACCGACGAACGGCGCCGGGCGGAATCGACACCACGGCCTGAGGAAATCCCCGAGCGGTGCCCGGGTGCTCGTCCTACGTCCGCGCCCACATCCCGTGTCCCCGCCCCAGGACTCCCCGCGGGTCGTGGACGCTCTTGGCCTCGGCCAGCGTCTCCCACCGGCTGCCGTAGTGCTCCCGCCAGTCCGCGGGGGACATCGGCAGCGCGTTGACCGGGTAGGCGACGGCACCCTGGGCCCGCGCGTACGCGTACGCCGTGCGGTTCGCGGCCACCATCGGGCCGGCCGTGCCCGGGGCCGCCGTGCGCAGGAGCGCGAACAGGAGGACGACCTCGCCCCGCGGACGGCGGAACAGCGGCGCGCGCAGGGTGCCGGTGAGCAGGGGGTAGAGCAGGACCAGGCCGTTCGCGCGCAGGTCCTGGAAAGCGGGGTCGGCGAGGATGCCGGTGACCACGGACGCGGCGGTGTCCTCGGGGAGCAGCAGGTTCAGCCAGGGGTGCGGGTACAGCCACTCACCGGTCGCCCGCAGGATCTCCTCGTCGGTGGCGACCCGGTTCGCGAACTCGGCGTAGCCGAGGTCCTCGGTCTCGGCCGAGTCGAAGGACAGGCCGCGCAGGAGCCTGTCGTCGTCGGGAGCGCTCGCGTCCCGGTGGGCGGCCACCGCCTCGATCATGTGGGTCCAGCCGCCGGGGACGGGGCGGACCTGGCCCTCCAGATGGGCGAAGCGCCGGTCCGTGGCCAGCAGGCGATGGTCGGACAGGTAGCCGTCCAGGCCGGGGTAGTACAGGCAGTAGCGGCGGACCCGGGTGGGCGCGGGGGACAGGCGCAGGGTGGCCCGGACGATGACGGCCACCTGGCCGAGGCCCGCGAGCACCGTGTGGAAGAGGGCGCCGTGCCGGTCCGGCGAGCAGACCACGTGCTCACCGGCCCCGGTCACCACCTCCAGCTCCAGCACCGAGTCCGCCACCAGCCCGTGCCGGTGGCTCGCGCCGCCGAGACCGCCCGCGCTCAGCACACCGCCGACGCCCGCGCCCAGGTAGTCGGTGAGGACGGGCGGGGTCAGCCCGGACGGGAGGGTCGCCGCCAGCACGTCCCGCCACAGCGCTCCCGCCCGTACCTCGACCCGGTCGCCGGTGACCGGCCCGACGGCGTTCAGCTCACCCAGGTCGAGGACGATCCCGCCCGGCGCCTGTCCCTGCCCGTACAGGGAGTGGCCGCCGGAGCGCGCCGCCACCGGGATGCCGTGCCGGCCGGCGTGCGCCAGCGCGTCCCTGATCCCGGCGGCGGACCGGGGCCGCAGCACGCCCAGCGGCGGGCAGTGCACGAGACCTCCGAAGTCCGCTGCCGCTTCCCGGAGCGTCTCCGGGCGGGTGTCCAGCAGGTCCACGAATCCGGCGGAGGCAGACACAGCACGGTCCGACGACGTCACGCGGCACGCTCCCAGAAGGCATCGGTCGACAGGGGCGGCACCCATTCTCGCGGCGGGGGCGTGGCACGGGCGCCGTTTCCCGCGAGACGGCCGGGGCACGACGGGGGGTTTACGGCGGCGAATCCCGGAGAGCAGCGTCTCCGGAACAGTGCCCCCCGTCCCGGGCCCGGCGCCGGTCCGTCCCGTCCCCCCGGTCGCTCCGCGGAGCGCACGTCCATGTGAGAGGTGTTCTGGTCTGTCCGGCCCCCGCGAGCCGGCACCCCCGGCTGCCGACGCGTCCCCCGCACACCCCGCGAACCGGCCGCCGGTCCCCCCGCCGGGCCCGTCCGAGGCCACCGACAACCCCCCACCGGCCCCGGGCGACGGTCCACCGGTCGCGCGGCGGGACGCCTACTTCGACAACGCGAAGTACCTGGCGATCGTGCTCGTGGCCGTCGGGCACGCCTGGGAGCCGCTGCGCTCGGACAGCCGTACCGTCACCGCGCTCTACACGTTCGTGTACGCCTTCCACATGCCGGCGTTCATCATCATCTCCGGCTACTTCTCCCGCGGCTTCGACGCGAGCCCGGCCCGCGTCCGGCGGCTGGTCACCGGCGTCGTCGTGCCCTACGTCGTCTTCGAGGTCGCCTACACCCTCTTCACCCGGTGGAGCGACCACGCCCCGGACCGGGACATCAGCCTGCTGAACCCGCTGTACCTGACCTGGTTCCTGGCGGCCCTGTTCATCTGGCGGCTGACGACCCCGATCTGGCGCCAGCTGCGGTGGCCGCTGCCCGTCGCGCTCGCCGTCGCGACGCTGGCGAGCGTCTCGTCGTCCATCGGCGGCGACCTCGACCTCCAGCGGGTGCTGCAGTTCCTGCCCTACTTCGTGCTCGGTCTGTCCCTGCGGCCCGAGCACTTCGGCCTGCTGCGCCGCCGGAGCGCCCGGCTGTGCGCCGTACCGGTGGCCGCGGCGGCCCTCGCCGTCGCGTACTGGTCGGTGCCGCACCTGGGCTACCGCTGGTTCTTCCACCGGGACAGCGCCGAGCAGCTCGGCGTGCCCGCCTGGTACGGGCCCGTCATGACCTTCGCCACCTTCGGCTGCTCCCTGCTGCTGGTCGCCTGCTTCCTCGCCTGGGTGCCCGGGCGCCGCACCTGGTTCACCGTCCTCGGCGCCGGCACGCTCTACGGCTACCTGCTGCACGGCTTCGTCGCACAGGCCGCCAAGCCCGCCCACTGGTACGCCCCGACCTGGATGCACGGACCCCTCGGGTCGGTGACGGCGACCCTCGTCGCCGCCGTCGTGGTGACCCTGCTGTGCACCCCACCGGTGCGCCGGGTCTTCCGGTGCGTGATGGAGCCCAGGATGCGCTGGGCATTCCGGACCGGGGACGGTGAGGACGGCCGAGTGGCCCAGCACGGGCGGCGAAACGCCGCGCGGGTCCTTCCCGGGAGCCGCTGAAGCGGCGAACATGCCGCACCATGGACATTCTGCTCATCGCCAGCGCGTTCAACAGCCTGTCCCAGCGGATCCACGCCGAACTGACCGACCTCGGCCACCACGTGGACGTCGCTCTGGCGGTCCGGGGCCCGGACGCCGTCCGCGCCGCCGTCCGCGCACGGCACCCGGAGCTGATCATCGCACCGATGCTGAGGACGGCCCTGCCCGACGACGTCTGGCAGCGGCACACCTGCCTGATCGTGCACCCGGGACCGCTCGGCGACCGGGGCCCGTCCTCCCTCGACTGGGCGATCGCCGAGCAGGCTTCCACCTGGGGGGTGACCGTCCTGCAGGCCGAGGCCGCGATGGACGCGGGCGCCGTCTGGGCGAACGAACCGTTCGAGGTGGCGCCGGTCGGCAAGAGCGACCTCTATCGCAACGAGGCCGCCGACGCCGCCGTCACCGCCGTCCACCGGGCCGTACGACGGTACGCGGACGGCTCGTACAAGCCGCTGCCGCAGAGTGATCCGGCGATCCGCTCCCGGGTGGTCTGGCGTGACGTGTTCACGCAGGAGCGGCGGCGGATCGACTGGACGGCCGACGACACGGACACGGTGGTGCGCAAGCTGCGCGGGGCGGACTCGCAGCCGGGGGTGCTGGACGAGATCCGCGGCCGGGAGGTGTACCTGCACGGCGGCCACCCCGAGGGTGAACTGCGAGGTTTCCCCGGCGAGTTGCTGGCGACGCGGGCGGGTGCGGTGTGCCGGGCCACCCGCGACGGCGCCGTGTGGATCCCGGAGCTGCGTCCCCGCAGGAACTCCGGCGACCCGGCCCCCTTCCGCCGCCCCGCGGCCGACGTGCTCGCCGACCCGGCGCTCCCGGAGAGCCCCGCCCCGCTGGAACGGGCCCCCGACCGCCGCACCTGGAGCGACATCCGCTACCGGCAGCACGGCGACGTCGGACTCGTCACCTTCTCCTTCCCGGGCGGCGCCATGAGCACCGACCACTGCCGAAGGCTGCTCGCCGCCTACGAGTACGCCCTGGCCCGGCCCACCCGGGTCCTCGTGCTCGGCGGCCGGCGCGACTTCTTCTCCAACGGCATCCACCTCAACGTCATCGAGGCGGCCCCCGACCCTGCCGTGGAGTCCTGGGCCAACCTCAACGCCATGGACGACCTCGTCGAGGCCGTGCTGCGGACCACCGACCGCCTGGTGGTCGCCGCGCTCGGCGGCAACGCGGCGGCCGGCGGCGTCATGCTCGCCCTCGCCGCCGACGAGGTCTGGTGCCGTTCGGGCGCCGTCCTCAACCCGCACTACCGGCGGATGGGCCTGTACGGGTCGGAGTTCTGGACGTACTCGCTGCCACGCCGGGCCGGAGCGGAGACCGCCCGGCGGCTCACCGAGGAGGCGCAGCCGGTGAGCGCCGTCACGGCGGCCCGGCTCGGACTCGTCGACCGGCTGGTACCGGTTCCCGCCCAGGACTTCACCGCCGAGGTCGAGCGTCTGGCCGCCGCCCTCGCCGGCGCCCCGGACCTCGACCGGCGGATCGCCGCCAAGGCCGAGGCCCGCCGGGCGGACGAGGAGGCCCGCCCGCTCGCCGCGTACCGCGCGGAGGAGCTCGCCCGGATGCACGCCCTGTTCTTCGACCCGGGCGCCGCCTACCACGTCCTGCGCTCGGACTTCGTCCGCAAGGTCCCCGGCGGCGCGCGGTGACCCGGCTGCTGGTGGCCGGCGTCGGCAACATCTTCCTCGGCGACGACGCCTTCGGCCCGGAGGTGATCCGCGCCCTGGCCGACCGCCCGCTGCCGTCCGGCGTACGGGTGCGGGACTTCGGCATCCGGGGCATGGACCTCGCCTACGAACTGCTCGACGGCTGGACGGTCGCCGTCCTCGTGGACGCGGCGGCCCGCGGTGAACGCCCCGGCACCCTCTCCCTCATCGAGCCCGAACCGCCCGCCGGGGCCCCGGCGGCCGCGCCCGAGGCGCACGGCATGGACCCGGCGAAGGTGCTCGCCCTCGCCGCCCACCTCGGCGACGAACCGCTGCCCCGCGTCCTCGTCCTCGCCTGCGAACCGGGCGAGCTGCCGCGCGGCGACGAGGACATCGCCCCCGGTCTCACCGCACCCGTGCGGGACGCGGTCGGGCAGGCGGTCGCCGCCCTGCACACCCTCGTCCCGGCACTGCTCGCGGACCCGTCGGCCACGCCCGCGTTGGCCCGCCCGGAGGAATCCGCGCCCCCCGTCACGGCCGGTCGCCCGGCGACGGCCACCCCGGGCGCGGAGGATCGCTGAGTACCGCCACGGGGCGAACCCCGTCCCGCCGCGGCGCCGCGGGACCAGGACGGAACCCACCGCTCCGCCGGTCCTTCCCCCACCCCAGCGACCGAGGAGCGGATCGCCCATGTGTCAGTCGGAGGAGGTCACCCGGGCCGTCCTGGCCAGGAACGACGGCCTGGCCGCGAGCCTGCGCGACGACCTGACCGCCCGCGGGGTGAGCGTGCTCAACCTGCTCTCCAGCCCCGGCAGCGGCAAGACCGAACTGCTCGGCCGGGTGCTGGCGCGAGCGCTGGAGCGGGACGTCCCCGTCGCCGCCTTCACCGCCGACCTCGCGACCGAGAACGACGCGACGCGCCTGGCCCGCTCGGGGGCTCCGGTGAAACAACTGCTCACCGACGGGCTGTGCCACCTGGAGGCCCGCCAGGTCCGCGGCCACCTGGAGGGCTGGCTGCCGCCGGACACCGCGCTGCTGTTCGTGGAGAACGTCGGCAACCTCGTCTGCCCCGCCTCCTACGACCTCGGCGAACACCTGCGGATCGTGCTGATGGCGGTGACCGAGGGCGAGGACAAGCCCGCGAAGTACCCCACCGCCTTCGGCTCCGCGCACCTGGTGGTGCTCACCAAGACCGACCTCGCGGGGCCGGCCGGATTCGACGGGACCGCCTTCGCCGACCAGGTACGGCGGGTCAACCCCGGGGTGGAGATCGTCCCCACCTGCGCCCGCACCGGTGAGGGCGTCGACACCCTGCTCGACCGGGTGCTCGCCGTCCGGGACGGCGCCCCCGCGCACCGGCCGCCGCTCGCCCCGCACCCGCACGGCCACAGCCACGCCCCGACCGCCTCGTGACCGCGCCCACCACCACGGCGGCCGTCCGCCGGCGCGTCACGGTACGCGGCACCGTACAGGGCGTCGGGTTCCGCCCCTACGTCCACCGCCTCGCCGCCGGCCTCGGCCTCACCGGCTTCGTCGGCAACACGGCGCACGGGGTGTTCATCGAGGTCGAGGGCCCGGCGGCGGACGTCGAGCGGTTCTGCGGGCGGCTCGCGGCCGAGGCGCCGCCGCTGGCCACCGTGACCGCCGTCGCCGTCGAGGAGACGCCCGCCACCGGCACGGACACCGGCTTCACGATCCGGGCCACCGAACAGTCCGCCCCCGGCCGCACCCTGCTCCCGCCCGACACCGCGACCTGCGCCGCGTGCCTGCGCGAACTCGCCGACCCGGCCGACCGCCGCCATCGGCACCCCTTCATCACCTGCACCCACTGCGGACCCAGGTTCACCATCGCCACCGCGATGCCCTACGACCGCGCGGTCACCACCATGTCCGCATTCGCCATGTGCCCCGAGTGCGCCCGGGAGTACGAGGCCCCCGCCGACCGCCGCTTCCACGCCCAGCCCGTGGCCTGCCCCGACTGCGGTCCCCGGCTGCGCCTGGTGCCCGCCGAGGGGAGCGGGGTGAGAGCGGCTCGCGACGGCGACGCCCTCTCACAGGCGCGAGAACTGCTCGCCGCCGGGCGGATCCTCGCCGTCAAGGGGATCGGCGGCTACCACCTGGCCTGCGACGCCTCCGCCGCCCACGCCGTCGACACCCTGCGCACCCGCAAGGCGCGCGGCGACAAGCCGTTCGCCGTGATGTGCGCGGACCTCGCCGAGGCCGAGCGGATCGCCGAGGTCGGCACGGCCGAGCGCGCCGCCCTCACCGGCCCCCGCCGCCCCATCGTCCTCCTGCGTCCCAAGCGGGGCGGCCGGCTGGCGCCGGGCGTCTGCCCGGGCAGCCCGCACCTCGGTGTGATGCTGCCCTACACCCCCGTCCACACCCTCCTGCTCGGCCTGCCCGGCGACCCGCCCGGCCCCCGCGTCCTCGTCATGACCAGCGGCAACCGCTCGGGCGAGCCCATCGTCACCGACGACGACGAGGCGCTGACCCGGCTGTTCGGGCTGGCCGACGCCTGGCTCGCGCACGACCGGCCCATCGCCTCGCCCTGCGACGACTCCCTGCTGCGGATCCGCGCCGACGGCACCGAACAGGTCCTGCGCCGCTCCCGCGGATACGTCCCACGCCCCCTGCGGCTGCCGGTGCCCGTGCGGCCCGCGCTCGCGGTGGGCGGCGACCTGAAGAACGCGCTCTGCCTCGGCGAGGGCGACCTCGCCTGGTTCGGCCCGCACATCGGCGACATGGGCGACCTGGCCACCCTGGAGGCCGCCGCCGCGGCGGAACGGCAGCTGCGCCGGCTGACCGGCGTCCGCCCCGAACTGGTCGCCGCCGACCGCCACCCCGGCTACCACTCGTCCGCCTGGGCCCGCCGCCGCGGCGCGCAACTCCCCGCGTCGACACCGGTGTTCGTACAGCACCACCACGCACACATCGCCTCCGTCATGGCCCAGGCGGGCCTGGACGGCACCACCCCCGTCCTCGGCGTCGCCTTCGACGGCACCGGCTACGGCGACGACGGCACCGTCTGGGGCGGCGAGGTGCTCGTCGCCGACTACGCCGGGTACCGCCGCCTCGCCCACCTCGCCCCGGCCCCGCTGCCCGGCGGGGACGCCGGGGTGGCCAACCCGTGCCGGACGGCGCTGGCCCGGCTGTGGGCGGCCGGCCTGCCCTGGGACCCGGACCTGCCCAGCGTGTCCGCCTGCACGGCCGAGGAACTCAGGCTGCTGGAACGCCAGTTGACCAGCGGGGTCGGCTGTGCGACCACGTCGAGCATGGGCCGGCTCTTCGACGCGGTGTCGTCCCTCGCGGGCGTGTGCCACCGCGCGGGCTACGAGGCCCAGGCCGCCCTGGAGCTGGAGGCCCAGGCCTGCCTGGCCTGGGACCTGGACACCGCCGCGTACCCGTTCGGCGACCGCTTCGACCCGGCCCCCGCCCTGCGCGCGCTCCTGACCGACCTGCGGCGCGGCACCCCGGTACCGGTGATCGCGGCCCGCTTCCACCGGGGCGTCGCCGACACCGTCGCCGCCGTCTGCCGACGGGCCCGCCGGGACACCGGACTGGACACCGTCGCCCTCACCGGCGGGGTCTTCGCCAACGCGCTGCTGGAGAGCGCGAGCGCCGAACTGCTCCGCGACGACGGCTTCACGGTTCTCCTGCACGGCGAGGTCCCGCCGAACGACGGCGGGCTGGCGCTCGGGCAGCTGATGGTCGCGGCCCACGGACGGCCCGGCCACGAGGGACGGACAACAGCCCGCTACGAGACGGAGTGACCCATGTGTTTGGCAGTGCCCGGCAGGGTTGTGAGCATCGACGCCACCGCCGATCCGCTCACCGGCCTGATCGACTTCGGCGGGGTGCAGAAACAGGCGTGCCTGGAGTACGTGTCCGACGTGCGGGTGGGGGAGTACGTGATCGTCCACGTCGGCTTCGCCCTGCAGCGGCTCGACGAGGAGTCCGCCCTGGCCTCCCTCAAGCTCTTCGAGGAACTCGGCCTCCTGGAGGAGGAGTTCGGCGACGCCTGGCGGCAGGCCGCCCAGCAGGCCGAGGGGAGCGAGGCGCGGTGAAGTACATCGACGAGTTCAACGACCCCCAGCTGGCACGCCGGCTGCTGGACGAGATCCGCGCCATTGCCACCCGGCCCTGGGCCCTGATGGAGGTGTGCGGCGGTCAGACCCACTCGATCATCCGGCACGGCATCGACCAACTGCTCCCGGAAGAGGTCGAGTTGATCCACGGGCCGGGCTGCCCGGTCTGTGTGACGCCGCTGGAGTGCATCGACAAGGCGCTGGAGATCGCCGCCCGCCCCGGCGTGATCTTCTGCTCGTTCGGCGACATGCTCCGGGTGCCCGGCACCGACCGGGACCTGTTCCGGGTCAAGGGCGACGGCGGTGACGTCCGGGTGGTGTACTCCCCGCTGGACGCGCTCCAGCTGGCCGTCCGGCACCCGGAGAAGCAGGTCGTCTTCTTCGCCATCGGCTTCGAGACCACCGCCCCCGCCAACGCCATGGCCGTCCACCAGGCGAAGCGGCTCGGCCTGACCAACTTCAGCCTCCTGGTCTCCCACGTCCGGGTCCCCCCGGCCATCGAGGCCATCATGACCGCGCCCAGCTGCCGGGTGCAGGGCTTCCTGGCCGCCGGGCACGTGTGCAGCGTGATGGGCATGAGCGAGTACCCGGAACTGGCCGAACGGCACCGGGTCCCCATCGTCGTCACCGGCTTCGAACCGCTCGACATCCTGGAGGGCATCCGGCGTACCGTCCGCCAGCTGGAGAACGGCGAGCACCGGGTGGAGAACGCCTACCCCCGGGCCGTGCGCGAGGCCGGCAACCCGGCCGCCGTCCGCATGATCGAGGAGGTCTTCGAGGTAGCCGACCGCTCCTGGCGCGGCATCGGCCGGATCCCCGGCAGCGGCTGGCGGCTCAGCGAGGCCTACCGGGCGTACGACGCCGAACACCGCTTCGACGTCACCGGCATCCGCACCGAGGAACCCGCCGAATGCCGGGCCGGCGAGGTCCTGCAGGGCTTGATCAAGCCCACCGACTGCACGGCCTTCGGCACCACCTGCACCCCGCGCACCCCGCTCGGCGCCACCATGGTCTCCAGCGAGGGCGCCTGCGCCGCCTACTACCTGTACCGCCGGATGTCCGAACCGGCGCCCGCGCGCGAGGAGATGAACCCCGTTGGCTGAACAGACCGTGGTCGACCCGGCGAACTGGAGCTGCCCCGCACCGATCCGGGACCAGCCGGTCGTGGTGATGGGCCACGGCGGGGGCGGCGCGCTCTCCGCCGAACTGATCGAACAGGTCTTCGCCCCCGCCTACGGCAACGCCCTGCTCGCCGGCCTGACCGACTCGGCCGTCCTGCACCTCGGCGGCGCCCGCCTGGCCCTGTCCACGGACTCCTACGTCGTACGGCCGCTGTTCTTCCCGGGCGGCTGCCTCGGCGACCTCGCCGTCAACGGCACGGTCAACGACCTGGCGATGAGCGGCGCCCGGCCCGCCTACCTCTCCGCCGCCTTCGTCCTGGAGGAGGGCGTGGCACTGTCCGTCGTGGAACGCGTCGCGCGGGCCATGGGCGCGGCGGCCGAGACGGCCGGGGTCACCATCGCCACCGGTGACACCAAGGTCGTCGAGGCCGGACACGGGGACGGGGTGTACGTCACCACCGCCGGGGTCGGACTGGTCCCCGAGCGGGTGGACATCCGGCCGCAGCGGGCCAGGCCCGGGGACGCCGTCATCGTCAGCGGGCCGATCGGCCTGCACGGCGTCGCCGTGCTGAGCGTGCGCGAGGGGCTGGAGTTCGGCGTCGAGATCGCCAGCGACACCGCTCCGCTGGCCGACCTGGTGGCGACCATGCTGGACGTCACCCCGGAGATCCACGTCCTGCGCGACCCCACCCGGGGCGGTCTGGCGGCCTCCCTCAACGAGATCGCCCGCGCCTCCGGGACCGGCGTGCGGCTCAGCGAGCGCGCCGTCCCCGTGCCGGACGCGGTCGCCAACGCCTGCGGCTTCCTCGGCCTCGACCCGCTCTACGTGGCCAACGAGGGCCGCCTCGTGGCCTTCGTACCGCCCGCCGACGCCGAGGCCGTGCTGGCGGCGATGCGCGCCCACCCGCAGGGAGCGGGCGCCGTGATCGTCGGGGAGTGCGTCGCCGAGCACCCCGGGATGGTGGTCATGGCCACCGGCCTGGGCGGCACCCGGGTCGTGGACCTGCCGCTCGGGGAGCAACTGCCCCGCATCTGCTGACAGGTCCGCCGACGAGGATCCCGCCCGCGCCGCCGGGCGCCGGCGGGGTCATTCGACGGCGGTGATCTCCAGTTCGCGGCCGCTGCGCAGCTCGGTGGCGGGCCGGTCGCAGCGCGGGCACCAGAAGAACGGCGGCATGCCCACCGCGAACTCCTCGGCGCACGGTGTGCACCAGGCCACCGCGGGCACCTCGTCCACCACCAGCCGGGCACCCGCGACGGCGGTGCCGTCGCGGGCCACCTCGAAGGCGAAGTCCAGGGCGTCGGGGACGACCCCGGACAGCTCGCCGACCCGGACGGTCACCGCGGTCACGCGGTCCGCGCCGTCCGCCCGGGCCCATGCGTCGGCCTGTTCCACGATCGCGGTCGCGATCGACAGTTCGTGCACGTCCGGCTCACGGATACCGGTGACGGGCGCGCAGGCCCCCGGCGATGCGCCAGATCTTCATCTCGCGCATCATGCTGGGGATCTCGGTGACGAACAGCGTCAGGACCAGCGCGCCCACCACCGCGATCTCCGCGGTCAGCACGCGCTGGGCGGCCGTCCCTGTCCTTCGTCCTCTGGTCTTCACGCTTGCTCTGGTCTTCACGTGGGGGACTCCTTGTTCTCGCTGGGCCGGCCCGGGACCGGGGTCATCCGGGCGGGATGTTCGGCATGACGTCCAGGAGGGCGTCGTGGCGCTTCCAGTGGATGTTGGTCGAGCGCCGCGCGTCGGCGGTGCCGTCCTGGTGGTGTCCGGTCTGCTTCTGGTAGGGGCCCTCGTTGCCCTGGTGCATGCCGGGCACGTGGGACGGGGTGTCGGGCCGCGCCTGGGGGCGGCCGACTCTGATGTTGCCCATGGTTCTCTCCTTCCTAGGACCGTTCGGTGAGCTCCTCGAAGAAACGCGCCACGGCCGGCCACATCCGGCCGCCGCCGGACAGGCCCCGCCATTCCCGGCGCACCACGGCGAGCATGCGGTAGCAGTCGTCGACCGGTGCGATCCAGTGGTGGTCGAGGCCGTGCACGGTGTTGACCAGCAGGGCCTCGACATCGGGGGCCAGACCGGCCAGGGGCGGACAGCCGGCGACCGCCCGCTGCCAGGCGGCCGCGTCCACCTCCCAGCGCATGGCACCCGCCGGGCTCGGCCCCTGGGCGGTGACCGAGCCGTCGGCGCGCGGTACGAAGAAGACCAGGCCCACCGGGACCCCGAGGGCCGCCGTGTCCACCTTCCCCAGGCGGACCCGGCGGGTCGGGATCAGCCGGAACTGCCCCTCGCCGGTGCCCTGACGGCCGTCGGCGAACAGCACCGAGCAGGGCCGGCAGGCACAGCGGACCTGGTCCTGACCGGTGTCGTAGAGGTGCGGATGGTCCGCGGCGACCGGGGCGGCGCACAGGTCGCACTCCTCCGTCCGTGCCGTCGGCCGGTGGTCGGCGGCGGAACGGATGAGGCGGGCCAGGGCTCCGTCGGCGGTCACCGTGCCTCCTGCGGCCGGCGCAGGGCGTCCAGAGGGACGAAGGCGGGCGCCGGGGCCTCGGCCACCGGCTCCACGCCGGCCAGCTCCGGGGCCGCGGCGAGCACGGCCTCCCGGACCGCGTCGGTCACCTCCGTCGTACCTCCGCCGCACCCGGAGCCGCAACCGCCGCCCGAGGCCAGCCGCACCCGGCCCACCTCGCCCTCCACCCCGGCCCACTCGACGTCGCCGCCGCGCTCGCGCACCGCCGGGCGCAGCCGCTCCACCGCACGGGCGGCCCGGCGCTCGGGCGCGTCGGGGTGGATGTCGTGCAGCACCAGGAGGTGGTCGAGGAGTTCGTCGTCGGCGAGTGACGCGGCCAGCGGCGCGTCCGCCCGGTCGAGGACGCGGGCGAGTGCCTCGCCGTAGACCTCGATGAGCAGACGTACCGCCTCCACGGCCGAGCGGCCGGCCGGGCCCTGGGCGGTCTCCAGACCCTCCAGGAGGGTGTCGAGGCGGGCCAGCCGGGCCTCGACCTCCGGGCCGTCGAGCCGCCCGACGGCCTCAGCCATGGTTCGCCCCGTACGTCGGCGAGTGCGTGACGGTCAGGGTCTTCCCCTTGCCGGTGTACATGTGGACGCCGCACGGCAGACAGGGGTCGAAGCTGCGGACCGTGCGCATGATGTCGACGCCCTTGAAGTCGTCCGGGCCGTTCTCCTCGAAGATCGGCTGGCCCATCACGGCGTCCTCGTAGGGGCCGGGGGTGCCGAACTTGTCGCGGGGGCTGGCGTTCCACGGGGTCGGCGGGTAGGGGTGGTAGTTGGCGATCTTCTTGTCCTTGATCACCAGATGGTGGGAGAGGACCCCGCGCACGGCCTCGTGGAAGCCGCAGCCGATCGCCTCGTCCGGGACCTCGAAGTCCTCGAACACCTTGGTGTCGCCGGAGCGCACCAGACCCATCGCCTCTTCCAGGAACTGCAGGGCCATGGCCGCCGCGTAGGCGACGAAGTACGGCCGGGCGCGGTCCCGTTCGAGGGTGTTGGACCACTGGGGGATCTTCCACTCCAGGGTGGTCTCGGGCAGGGACTCGCCCTTGGGCAGCGAGATCCGCACGCTGTGCCCGGTGGCCTTGATGTACGGCGTGTCCACGAGACCGCTCAGCGCCGTCGACCAGAGCCGGGCCAGCGGCCCGCCGCCGGTGTCCAGGGCGAGGTGGTCGCCGGTGCGCCGGTCGAACCAGCGCGGGCTCATCACCCAGCTGTAGTTGCCCTCGAAGTCCCGCTTCTGCGGCACCGGGAGGGTCGTCTGGTTCCACGGGTGGCGCATGTCGACGGGGTTGCCCAGCGGGTCGTGGGTGACGAACGGGTCCTCGTTGACCCAGTCCTCGTAGAACGAGGAGCCCAGCATGATCCGCAGGCCGAGGTTGATGTCGACCAGGCTGTTGGTGACCAGCTCGCCGTCGACGACGACGCCCGGGGTGACGTACATCGCCCTGCCCCAGCGCTCCATGTTCTCGTACGTGTAGTCGACGACCTTCGGGTCCTGCCAGGCGCCCCAACAGCCCAGGAGGATGCGGCGCTTGCCGACCTCCTCGTAGCCGGGCAGCGCCTCGTAGAAGAAGTCGAAGACGTCGTCGTTCATGGCGACGGCCTTCTTCACGAAGTCGATGACGTGCATCAGCCGGCTGAGGTAGTCGGTGAACACCGTCGGCTGCGGCATGGTGCCGACACCGCCCGGATAGAGCGTGGAGGGGTGCACGTGGCGGCCCTCCATGAGGCAGAACATCTCGCGGGTGGTCCGGGAGACCTTCAGGGCCTCCTTGTAGACCTCGCCCTCGAAGGGGTTGAAGGCCTTCATGATGTCCGCGATGGTCCGGTACCCGTGGATGTCACCGCGCGGCGCGGTGGTCTTCTGCGCGCGGGCCAGCACGCTCGGGTTCGTGGCCTTGACCATCTGCTCGCAGAAGTCCACGAAGACCAGGTTGTCCTGGAAGATCGTGTGGTCGAACATGTACTCGGCCGCTTCGCCGAGGTTCACGATGTGCTCGGCGAGCGGCGGCGGCTTCACGCCGTACGCCATCTGCTGGGCGTAGTCCGAGCAGGTGGTGTGGTTGTCGCCGCAGATGCCGCAGATGCGGGAGGTGATGAAACCCGCGTCGCGCGGGTCCTTCCCCTTCATGAAGACGGAGTAGCCGCGGAAGAGGGAGGAGGTGCTGTGGCACTCCACCACCTCCCGGTTGGCGAAGTCGATCTTCGTGTAGATGCCCAGGTTTCCGATGATCCGGGTGATCGGATCCCAGGACATGTCCACGATCTGCGCGGGCTTGCGCCCCTTGTGCCGGGCCTCGGTTGTCATCGGCGTTCGCTGACCTTTGCTGTGGGGGACTGGGGTGGGGGGATTCGCCGTGGCGGGAGCCGTGACGCGTCAGGGGCGCCAGCGCGGGGCGTACCCGCTGGTGAGCTTGCGTTTGTTGTGGCGCCACTTGGGTTCGTGGTTGACCAGTTCGTTGGTGAAGCCGCGCAGCCGGCGGATGACCGCGCCGTACGGCTTGATGGCCAGCGAGGAGAGGGTGCCGCCGGGCGGCTCGTCCATGAACGGCATGAACGCGTCCGGGAAGCCCGGCATGGTGCAGCCGATGCAGATGCCGCCGACGTTCGGGCAGCCGCCGATCCCGGCCATCCAGCCCCGCTTGGGCACGTTGCAGTTCACGACCGGGCCCCAGCAGCCGGTCTTGACCAGGCACTTGGGCGAGTTGTAGTCCGTCGCGAAGGTCGCCTGCTCGTAGTAGGCGGCGCGGTCGCAGCCCTCGTGGACCGTCTTCCCGAACAGCCACTGCGGACGCAGCATGTGGTCCAGCGGCGGCGGGGGAGCGGTGCCGGCGGCGTGGTAGAGCACCCAGACCAGGGTCTCCATGAAGTTCTCCGGCTGGACCGGGCAGCCGGGGACGTTCACCACGGGCAGTCCGCCCTGGGACCTGTAGTCCCAGCCCAGGTAGTCCGCGAGGCCCATGGAACCGGTCGGGTTGCCGGCCATCGCGTGGATGCCGCCGAAGGTGGCGCAGGTGCCGATCGCCACGACCGCCCAGGCCTTGGGCGCCAGTTGGTCGATCCAGGTGTTGATGGTCTGCGGCTCGCCGGTCTCCGGGTCGTTGCCGAACGAGGTCCAGTAGCCCTCGCCCTCGATGATGTTCTGGTTCGGGATCGAGCCCTCGATGACGAGGATGAACGGTGCCAGCTCGCCCCGCGCCGCCGCCCGGTAGGGCGCGAGGAAGTCCTCGCCGCCCAGGCTCGGCGAGAGCACCTTGTTGACCAGGTTGACCTTCGGCATCCCCGGGATCAGGCCCAGGACCAGGTCCTCGATGGACGGCTGGTCGGCGGCCGTCACGGAGACGGTGTCGCCGTCACAGCTCATGCCCTCGGAGATCCACAGGATGGTGATCTCGTCGAACCCCTTGCGTTCCTCGGCTCGGCTCGGTTCGCCGCCGACGGCGGTGGTGCCGCTTGTGGTGCTCATACGCTAGGCCTCCGATGGAGTGGGCCCCGGGGACGACGTGGTCGCCGTCTCTGGATCCGGGACGTCGGTGCCCCCGAGCGGCTCGACTTCGTCGGGCCGGAAGTAGTGGAAACGGCCGTACCAGCCGTGCAGTTCGGCCGCCGGGTCGTCGTCCACGGTGACCGCGAGCCGGGTGCTGCCGTCCACGTCGTGGAAGACGGCGGCCACGGTCGCGGTCCGGCCGACCAGGAACATGTCCTGGGCGTCGGCCCCCCGGCCCCGCGGACACAGCCGCACCGCCGAGCCGCCCCCGACGCGCACACCGTCGACGAGAACCGTGTCGGTGGCGGGCGAGAACCCGTCGTCGCCCCCCTCCTGCCACCACGCGGGGCGCGCGCCGGACCGCCCTTCGCCGTCCGCGGGGGTCAGTGAGCGGATCGCGCCGTGCAGGCGGCCGAAGACCTCCGGGGGCATGGTGTCCACCCGGTCGAGGATCTCGGCGGCCCTGGCGTCCGTGGCCCGGGCCTCCCGCTTCTCCTCGTCCGTCAGCAGCATCGTGCGCAGGGTGAGGATCTCGTCGATCTCACCGGCGTCGTGCAGGTCCCCGGGGCTCTCCGGGGCCACCTGCGGATGGTCGGGCAGGATGATCGGCGAGGAGAGCAGCAGGGGGGAGAGCGCGCCGTCCACGGGTGAGCAGGCCGGGGGCGGGCCGCCGAGCACCGGGAAGGTGAAGTCGTTGCGGCAGCCCCGGGCCGCCTCCTCGAGGTCCGGGCCCGGGTCGATCAGGGAGACGAACTCCGCGCCGTCCGCACCGAGAAGCGTGTGGGTGGCGATCAGGGCGTGGCGCAGGGCCCGGTCCCGGGCAGCACGCGGCTGCGCCGCACGGCCCTCGTTCGCGGTGCGCACCCGCAGCCGCAGCACCTCCCCGCCCAGCCGCTCGGCCACCAGCGTGGTGCTCGCCCGCACCTCCTCACGACGCCGCACGACCCGCCCGGCGCCCCCGGGGAGCACCTGTGCGTCGGTACCGGCCGGGGCGCCCACCGCGAACGTGCGCTCACCCTCGGCCAGGGCCACGGTGAGGTCCGCCGTGCGCGGCACCGCCTCCTCGAAGGTCAGCTGTACCGTGCCGTCGTCGCACGCCAGCGACTCCACCGGCCGCCCGTCGGCGTCCTCGACCTGCTTGTGCTGCATCTGCAGGTACCGCACCCGCAGCCGCAGGACCGCGCCCGGCCGCCGCACCCGCACCAGACACTCCGTCTGCTGGTACCAGGAGTCCGCCGAGCCCGACACGCCCGGGCTGACCGGCCCGTCCGCCTCCACCCAGGAACGGGGGAAGAGGACCCCGAACTGCCAGCGGGCACGGTTCTTCGGCGAGGACCGCCGATAGGGGTAGAGGAGGTAGCCCTCGTAGAGGACGGCATCGGCGACGGCGCTCATGCCCTCGAAGGACGGCAGAGGACGGCCGGAGCCGTCCACCAGGGCAGTGCGGGGCGCTCTGCCGTCGACCATTCCCTCGGCCATGCAGCCTCCTCGGATCCGTGCGCGCGCCCATACCTTCCACCACCGTCACATCGGTCACGCCCGCCCGCCTCTTCTGGCTGAGCGGCGTTGCGCCGGACGGGGGATGCCGGGGCGGCGGCCCGGTCAGGGGGCGACGAACAGGGCGGGGAAGCGGGGCGCCAGCCAGGGGCGGCGGCCGTGGGCGAGCACCTGGCTCTTCGCCATCGCCGCCCAGGGGTTGCGGCGGCCGAGGGCGATGAGCAGGAAGGCGACGGGTTCCACGACGATCGTGCAGTCCGGGCGGGCCGGCGGCTCCGCCGTCACCCGTACGGCACCGTCGCCGACGGTGACGCCGAAGGCGCCGCCACCGCGCAGCCGGACGGAGTAGCTCGCGGTCAGTCGCGCGACGGCCGCGCCGTCCGCCACGACCGGCATGGCCGACAGCAGGAACGGCAGGCACCAGGTCACCCGGTCGGGGTCGAGCATGTCCGGGAGCCCCAGGGTGCGGGCGATGTCGTAGCCGTGGCCCAGCATGTGCGTGAGCAGGTAGGACCCCAGGACGGAGCGGTTCATCGGGCCGAGCGGGGTGACGGGAGCCGGACCGTCGGCCGCCGCGTGCAGGGCGTCGGCGCAGCGCCCGGCCTGCTCGCTGATCATCGTCGCGAGCGGCCCGGGCCGGCGTTCCTCGAACGCGGCCAGCGACTCGGCGTTGGCCGCCGCCAGGCTCTGCGGCGTGCCGTCGCCGTAGGGGCGTTCCCGGCCCTCCGCGAGGTCGGCCATCAGCGCGTTGGCCAGCGCCAGATGGGCCGCGGCCTCGCCGAGCGTCCACGTCGACCCGGGCACCGCGAGCCCCGGGTCGCGTGCGACGCCCAGCACCACCGCGATGTCGTCGGCGGTCCCCCGTATCGCCCGCCCGAGCCCTTCGGGCAGCGCCCCTCGGACATCCTGCTGCGCCACCTGGTCCACGCGACTGCCCCCCCGCTCCGTCGCGCCGTACCCAATCAGACGTACGGACGTTCGGCAACCCTCGTCGCGTCCGGCCACCGCACGTGCGCCCGGGTCTGCCCGGCCCCGGGGGTTCAGGAGGCGGATGCCGTCCGCGTCCCGTGGTGGCGTGCTCTCGCCCGGGCCTTCGCCGCGTCAGCGAGGCCGGGCTGGAGCCGGCGGGCGGCGTCCACGTGGTCGTCGGTCCAGATGATCCGGATCGCGACGGGGGTGGCCCGCCCCTCCTCGTCGCTGAGTTCGGTGCGGACGGACGCGACGAGCCGGGTGGCGCCCTCGGGCCGCAGCGGTACGACGTCGGGCACCGGCGCGTGGTCGCCGAGGCTCGCGGCGAACTCGTGGTACCAGCCGGTCACCAGGGCCGCGGACCCGAGCACGGCACCGTGCGCGTCGGCCCGGACGGCCCGGACCCGGGCCCGGTCCTCGCCCTGCCACAGGGACACGACCGCGTCGGCGGCCAGCCGCAGGCCCACGACCCCGGTCACCAGCGTGGTCGTACAGGCCAACGACAGGGGTTTGGCGCCGCGTTCGGCCAGGTAGCTGCGGAACGCGTCGTCCAGCCGCCGGGCGGAGGCCGCCGCCGCCCGGCTCTGCGGACCGGGATCCGTGGGGGTGCTGTGGCCGAGGGCGTAGTCGACGGCGGCGCCCAGGTACCGGGCGCTGTCGTCGTACGCCTCGGCGAGCGCCCGGTGCACGGCCGCCCGTGCGCCGCGCGGCCAGAAGAACACGGCGACGACGACGCTGACCGCACAGCCCAGCGCGATGTCCTGGACGCGCAGCAGGGCGATGTGCCAGCTGGGGTCGTGGCCGATGTTGAACAGCACCACGAGGGTCACCGTGAACGCCGCCTGCCCGGCGGCGAAGGAGACGGCCGCGGGCGCGACGCCCGCGAGCAGGACGGCCACCGGGAGCACGAACCACAGGGCGGTGCCGTGATGGCCGATCAGCTGCAGCAGCCCGGCCCCGATCACGGATCCGGCCACGGTGCCCAGGACGGCACGGACGGCGTTCTGCCCGGTGCTGAGCGCGTTGGAGCGCAGCACGGACAGGGTGCCCAGCAGCACCCAGAAGGAGTGCTCGACGCCGGTCACCCCGGCGAGGAACACGGCGATGCCGAGGCCGACGGCGCCGCGCAGGCTGTTGTGCAGCCACACCGAGTCCGCCGTGAGGTGGGTGCGGGCCCGTTCGCGGGCGGCGGCCAGCGGGGCGGTCAGCGCGCCCGGTTCCCGGCCGAGCAGCCGCTCGGGCCAGCTGCGCTGCCAGGCGGAGGCCGCCGTGCCGACGTTGTCGGCGATCTGGAGCACGGCGAAGCCCAGCTCCTGGGCGCGGAAGGAGACGTCGAGCGTCGCGATGAACCCGAAGACCTCGGCCGGACTGTTCCCGCCCGGCTGCTCGGCGGGCACCCGGACGGCGGAGCTGTGCTCCATCCCGGTCAAGGCGGTCCGCAGCTGCGCGGCGCGGGCCCGCAGCGGACCGGTGTCGCCGTCGAGGTCGGCGAGCAGGTCAGCGGCCGCTTCCAGGACGAGCGCGCCGGCCAGGCGCACGGTGTGGGCGGCCGGATCGCAGCCGGGCGGCTCGTCGGTGTAGTCGGACCGGTCCACGAGCACGGCACACAGCCAGGTGAGCTCGTCGACCAGCCGGACCAGGGCACGGGACGTCGCCGACAGGCCGGTGGGCCGGTACGGGGTGGCATCGAAGGCCGCCCGCAGCTCGACACCGGCCCGAGCGGTGCGCTCGGCCGCCACCCGACACAAATCGCCGCCACGCACCACCCGACCGGCCCCCAGCAGATCGCCGCCCGGCTGGTCCGGGTGGGGCGGGGCGGTGCTTGGCTGGTCCGGGTGGGGTGGGTCGGTGTCCGGCTGGTCGGGGCCCTGCAGGTCGGTGCCCGGCTGGTTCGGGTGGGGCGGGTCGGTGTCCGGCTGGTCGGGGCCGCGCAGGTCGGTGCTTGGCTGGTTCGGGTGGGGCGGGGCGGTGCTCGGCTGGTCCGGGTGGGGCGGGGCGGTGCTTGGCTGGTCCGGGCGGCGCGGGTCGGTGTCCGGCTGGTCGGGGCACTGCAGGTCGGTGCTTGGCTGGTTCGGGTGGGGCGGGGCGGTGCTCGGCTGGTCCGGGTCGGGTGGGTCGGTGTCCGGCTGGTCGGGGCCGCGCAGGTCGGTGCCCCGCAGGTCGGTGCCCGGCGGGTCGGTGCTTGGCTGGTCTGGGCGGGGAGGGTTGGTGATCGGTGGGTCGGTGCTCGGCGGGTTCGGGGTGGGTAGGGAGGCGCGCGTGTGCAGGTAGTCGGCGGCGGCCCGGCAGACGGCGGCTGCCGGGGCGCTGAGCGGGTCGGCGACCGGCCGTGGCCACAGCAGGGCGACGGCGGGCAGCGCCACCGCCGCCGCGAGCCCCGCACCCGCCAGCCGGTCGGGCAGCTGCGACAGCGGCACCGGCGCGCTGACCGGCAGGACGAAGGCCAGCAGCAGGGCCGTGGAGCTGCCCGCCAGGACCGAACTGACCACGCCCGCGAAGAGGACCAGGAAACCGACCACGACCGTCGCCGCCACGGCCGACCAGATCTCCCGCCCCGCCAGCGTCCCCACGCAGATCAGCACCAGCCAGGCCAGCGCCAGCGCCACCTGCGCCCGCAGCCGCTCCACCATCGGGCCGGAGTAGTCGACCAGCAGCAGCATCGAGAACGACCCGAACGCGGCGAAGCTGGCCGTCGTCGGGGAGTGCAGCACCTCGGTGCACAGGGCGAACAGGGCGGGCATCACCACCGCCGTACGCCCGGCCCGCCGGGTCGCCGCGAGGTCCGGGTCCCTGCGACGCAACCACGTCAGCCACCGTGGCGCCCGCCCCGACATGCACACCTCCCGCCGGCCACGGCACGGGCGGCCCCGCCGCCGCACCGTGCACACGCCTCATATGCTGCCACCACCGGACCGTCCGCAACATGTGCGGCGACCCGCCGCGCGCCGGGCCGGAACCGGACCGCGGCCGGGACTCAGCGCACCGGGAAGCCGAACGAACGCCCCTGCTCCTTCAGCCACGGCAGGACCTCGCGCAGCGCGGCCACCGTCTCGGAGCGGTCGCCGCCCGCGTCGTGGAAGAGGATCGTCGGACCGTTGGACATCTCGTTCTTCACGGTGGCGACGATGGCGGCGGTGCCCGGGCGCTCGAAGTCCTTGGAGTCGACGTTCCAGCCCAGCGGGCGCATGCCGTGGGCGGCGGCGATCTTGCGGCTGTACGGAGTGAAGGCACCGCCCGGGGCGCGGTAGTACAGCGGCCGCACCCCACCGGACGCCTTCGTGATCATGCGCTCGGCGTCCAGGATCTGCTGGGACTGGTAGGCCTCGGACTTCTTGTCCATGGTGACGTCGTGCGACACCGTGTGGTCGCACAGCCGGTGCCCGGCCGCCACCACCGCCTTGACCAGGTCCGGATGCGCCTGCGCCTGCGGGCCGATCATGCAGAAGGTGGCCTTCACGCCGTACTCCCCGAGCACCTCCAGCACCCGCGGGGTCCAGACCGGGTCCGGGCCGTCGTCGATGGTGATGTTCACACCCCCGGCGCCCCGGTCCGAGGCGTGCGTGATCTCCACCGACACCGGGGCCACCTCCGGAACCGCGCGGTGCGCCGAACTCCCCGCGCCCCCGGACCCGTTGACGGGACCGGCCTGCGCGGTCCACAGCGAGGCGGCGACGGCCACCGCCGTGACCCCGAGCGCCCCAGCGACCATCTGGCCGTACCAACCCCGTGCGCCGTGCCGCGCCATGTCCGCCCCGATCCTTGTCGTTCCGTCGATCCCGTGCACCCGTCAGGACGGACGGCGGCGGCCACCGGATCCGTCCGTTACCGATCGCGGACAATTCCGCGGGAGTTCTGCGACAGGCTCTCTGCGTGATCTCTAACGCCGGGCGCCACGATCGGTGTTGGCGGTCATCGTGAGATCACGGTGTGGACCGGGGAGGGTTGCGGCACAGGCAGAACGGATGACCGGCCGGATCGGTGTACACCTCCCAGCCGTAGCCGGACTCGCCGACGAAGCTCTTCTGGAAGGTGGCGCCCAGTTCGGTCACCCGGCGCCGCTCGGGCTCGAACTCGTCCACCTCGAAGTCGAGGTGGAACTGCTGCGGATGCTCCTGGCCCGGCCAGCTGGGCGGCTGGTAGTCCGTCACCCGCTGGAAGGACAGCTCGATGCCGTCGTTGCGCAGGTTGACCCAGTCCTTCTGGCTGATCTCGGTGTTGATCTCCCAGCCCAGCAGTTCGGCGTAGAACTCGGCCAGCTTCCAGGGGTCGGGGCAGTCGAGGATGACATCGGTGAACGTCAGCATGCGGTCATCGTAGATCGCGGCGCCGACGCCCCCGGGCAGGGCGGTCGGGTCACGTCCCCCTGTTGCCCCGGTCGGTCTCGTGGACCAGCTCGATCGCGCGTCCCAGGGTGGTCAGCCGGTCCTCCACGGTCGCCCCGGCGGGGTAGAGCCGGACCGTGTCCACCCCGGCGTCGCGCCAGACCGCCAGCCGCTCGCGGACCATGGTCTCCGTGCCGATCAGCGTCGTACCGAGCACCATCTCGTCCGTCACCAGCGCGGCCGCCCCGTCCCGGTCGCCGCCCTGCCAGCGTTCGCGCACCTCGGCCGCGACCTCGGCCCAGCCCTGGCGGCTGTAGGCGTTGTTGTAGAAGTTGGTGGAGGCCGAGCCCATCCCGCCGAGGCTGAAGGCGAGTTCCTTCTTCCGTCCGGCGACCATCGCCCCGAGGGCCTCCTCGTCGGGTGCGAAGGCGACCTCGGCGCCCTGGCAGACATCCAGGTCCGCGCGGGTACGACCGCCACGGGCCAGGCCCTCGTCGAGGTGCGCGAAGTAGGCGTCGCCGGCGCCCTCGGGCACGAAGCTGGTGCCCAGCCAGCCGTCGGCGACCTCACCGGTCAGCCGCAGCATGGCCGGGGACAGAGCGGCCAGGTACACCGGGATCTCGTGCTCGGCGCGCATCGACAGCCGCATCGGGACGGCCTCGCCGCCGGGCAGCGGGACGGTGAACTCCGCGCCGGAGTAGGTGAGTCGGCCGCCGTCCAGCACGCGCCGCACGATCTCCACGGTCTCCCGCATCCGGCGCAGTGGCCTGGCGAAGGGGACGCCGTGCAGTCCCTCGATGACCTGGGGGCCGGATGCGCCGAGACCGAGCAGGAAACGCCCGCCGGACAGGTTGGAGAGCGTGACGGCCGTCTGTGCCACGGCCGTCGGGGTCCGGGTGCCCAGCTGCAGCACACCGGAGCCGAGCAGCATCCGGTCGGTGAGCGCCGCGTAGTAGCCCAGGGCGGAGGGGGCGTCGGAGCCCCACGCCTCGGCCACCCAGCAGACGTCCAGGCCCAGCTTCTCCGCCTCGACGACGAAATCGGCCTGCCGGGACCAGTGTTCGCCGCCCGAGGCCTCGATCGTGGTGGCCGCGCGCATCACGCCTCCGCCCGCTTCTTGATCTCGGCGAGGGTGGCGGTGATGCTCCGCTCGAACTCCCGCAGCCGTACGAAGACGATCTTCTGTTCCTTGTCCGGCATCCGGTCGATCGCCACCGACAGCCCGGAACGCCCCGGTCCCAGCTGCATCCACTGCGACAGCTCGGTCCCGCCCGCCTCGGGGCGGAGCCGGAACCGCCAGACCGCGGAGGGGGCGCACGGGTCCTGCACGGCCCAGGCGAGGACCGACTCCGGCTCGCACTCGGTCACCTCGGACGTGGTCTCCCAGCTGCCGAACGCCTCGTGTTCACTGCGGCCGACGAACCTGGCCCCGACCGCGGGTCCGGTGGCACCGTCGAGCCAGGAGACGGACCGCAGTTCCGTGCTCATGCCCGGCATCAGCTCGATGTCGCTGACCAGCGCCCACACCGTGGCCGGCGGGGCGTCGATCCAGGTCCGCACCTCGACCGTGGGTTTGTCCGCGTAGCGTGCGCCCGTCCACTCCAAGACCGTCGGCCTCCTCGCCGTCAGAGTTCTCCCACCCAGAGTTGCGAAATGAGACTCTGCTTGTCAAGGGAGTGCGACGGGCTCATTCGACGCCGAACCGCCGTCGTATCTCCGGCCGCTGCGCGAGCCGCTCGGGATATCCGGGCCCCATCCGCATCGACGTCTCCCCGGCCCGCAACGGCGCCCGGCACTGGGCGCAGACGACCTCGGCGGCGGTGTCGTGGCCGCACGCCCCGTGGTGGAACACCACGGGTACGCCCCGCTCCCCGGCGAGCCACCGGTCGCCCCACGCGGACATCGCGGCGAGCACCGCGAACAGGTCGCGTCCCTTCTCGGTGAGGACGTAGTCGTAGCGCGGCGGTTCCGCCTCGTACTGCCGTTTCTCCAGGATCCGCTCGTCGACCAGGAGGCGCAGCCGGTCGGTCAACGTGTTGCGGGCGATGCCCAGTTCCTGCTGGAACTCGTCGAAGCGGCTGATCCCGTAGAAGGCCTCCCGCACCACCAGCGGCGTCCAGTGGTCACCCAGCAGGTCGACGGTCCGCGCGATCGAGCACGGCCACTTGGCGAACGAGGTCCGTTTCATGTCCTCACGATAGCGGGGCCGCCAGGCAGTCTCATGAAGAAACTCAGCTGACGGTCCTGGCGGACGGCCGCGTGGACATCCGCGCCCCGCGCGCTTTCACTGGTTATGACGGGAGTCTGGGTGCGCGCTCGGGCATCGGTCGCGCTGGTGACCGGAGCGGTCCGGTCCCCGGAGGTGAGGTGGAGCCATGCAGACGGACTTCGACGTCGTCGTCCTGGGAGCCGGACCCGGCGGTTACGTGGCCGCGATCCGCGCCGCGCAGCTGGGCCTGCGCACCGCGATCGTGGAGGGGCGCTTCTGGGGCGGGGTCTGCCTCAACATCGGCTGCATCCCGGCCAAGGCGCTGCTGCGCAACGCCGAGGTCGCCCAGCTGATCCAGCACGACGCGGAGAAATTCGGCGTGAAGATCAGCGGGGAGGTGGCCCTCGACTACCGCGCCGCCTACGAGCGCAGCCGGGTGGTGGCCGACGGACGCGTCAAGGGCGTCGGCTACCTGATGCGCAAGAACGGGATCGACCAGTTCGAGGGGCAGGGCACCTTCCTCGACCCGGGCACCCTGCAGGTGCGGATGCGGGACGGCGAGACCACGCTCTCCTTCCGCTCCTGCGTCATCGCCACCGGCTCCACCGTGAAACTGCTGCCCGGCACGGTGCTCGGCCGGCGCGTCGTCACCTACGAGGAGCAGATCCTCTCCGACACTCTCCCGGCCAGCCTGGTCATCGCGGGCGCCGGTGCCATCGGCGTCGAGTTCGCCTACCTGCTGCGGTCCTACGGCGTCGAGGTCACGCTGGTGGAGTACCTCGACCGGATCGCACCGCTGGAGGACGAGGAGGTCTCCGCCGAGCTCGCCCGCCGGTTCAGACGCCAGGGCATCCGCATCCTGACCTCCACCGCCGTACAGGCGGTCGAGGAGACCGCCGACGGCGTCCGGGTGACCGTACGGCAGGGCGGCACCGAACAGGTCCTGGAGGCGGAGAAGGTCCTCCAGGCCACCGGCTTCCAACCGCGCACCGCGGGCTACGGGCTCGGCAGCACCGGGGTACGGCTCACCGAGCGGGGCGCCATCGACGTCGACGGCCACTGCCGCACCAGCCGGCCGCACATCTACGCCATCGGTGACGTCACGGCGAAGCTGATGCTCGCGCACACCGCCGAGGCGATGGGCATCGTCGCCGCCGAGAGCATCGCCGGCGCGGAGACCATGGAGCTGGACTACCGGATGATCCCGCGCGCCACCTTCTGCCAGCCCCAGATCGCCAGCTTCGGCTGGACCGAGGCCGAGGCCCGTGCCGAGGGCTTCGACGTACGGGTGGCGAAGTTCCCCTTCACGGCCAACGCCAAGGCGCACGGCCTGGGCGACACGGTCGGGTTCGTGAAGCTGGTGAGCGACGCCCGGTACGGGGAACTGCTCGGCGGCCACCTGATCGGGCCGGACGTGACCGAGCTCCTGCCGGAGCTGACCCTCGCCCAGAAATGGGACCTCACCGTGCACGAACTCGCCCGGAACGTGCACGCCCACCCGACGCTGAGCGAGGCCGTCCAGGACGCCCTGCACGGACTGGCCGGACACATGATCAACCTCTGACGGACCGGCCGCGCCGCGGTCGCCGTCAGCGCCCGAGCCGTCAGCGCCCGGCCGTCAGCGGGCTGCCGGCTGGGGCAGGTCGTGGGCCTCCAGGCTGATCAACTGGTCCGCGGTCGGCGCGGTGAGCTCGGCGACCCGCTGGGCCTGGCGCTCGGTCATCTCCTGGAAGACCTGGCGGGCCGAGCGGCCGTTGCCGAACCCCTCGCCCTTGGGCATGGACTCGAAGAGCGCGAGGAGTTCCGCGCGGGCGGTGGGCGTGAGCTCGTAGCGGTGCTGCCCGGCCTGGTACTCCACGATCGACACCAGCTCGACCGGCTCGTAGTCCTCGAAGAGCAGGGTGCGGCCGAAACGGGAGGCGAGGCCGGGGTTGGAACCGATGAAGCGGTGCATGTCACCGGGGTAGCCGGCGGCGATCACCACCACGTCGTCGCGGTGGTCCTCCATGAGCTTCACCAGCGTCGCCACCGCCCCGGTGCCGAAGTCGTTGCCCGCCAGCGCCGGGGCCAGCGAGTAGGCCTCGTCGATGAAGAGCACGCCCCAGAGCGCACGGGTGAAGGCCGCGGTGGTCTTCGGGCCGGTGTGGCCGACGTACTCGCCGACCAGCGCGGTCCGGTCCACCTCGACCAGATGGCCCCGGCGCAGCAGTCCGAGGGCCTTGAGCAGGCGGCCGTACAGGCGGGCGACCGTGGTCTTGCCGGTACCGGGGTTGCCGGCGAAGACCAGGTGGCGGCTGAGCGGCGGGGCGGGCAGTCCGGCCTCCTCACGGCGGCGGACCGTCTGCATCAGCTTGACCAGGGAGCTGACGTCCTGCTTGACGCGGTCCAGGCCGACCAGTTCGTGGAGTTCGCCGAGCAGGTCCTCCAGGTTCTCCTCCTCCGGCTCCTCCGTGTCCGCGCCGGACGCGCCGGACGCGGTGCCCCCCGGCGGACCGGTCGGCCGGGGCCCCGGCCGGGGCGCCGAAGACCAGCGGCGTGCCGTCGGCCGTGCAGTCCTCCAGGACCGGCCTGGCGCCGTCGTCGGTGCCCAGCGCCTGCGCGCAGTCCCGGACGCGGCAGTGCCGGAAGACCGGGTCGGCACCCTTGGCGACGTGCAGGGCGGGAAACCCGGCGCGGGTCACGTCGAGCGCGGTGAACGTGCCGCCCGCGCCCTCCGCCAGGAACACGCCGTTCTTGCCCGGCCGGTCGACGCAGTCCTCGCGGGCGCGGCCGGTCTCGTGGTCGACGAGGGCGCCGAGGCGACGGTGGACGGATCCGGATCCCGGTCAGGGAGGCGGCGGCGCCCTTGGCGATCTGCACCCCGATCTCGTTCGTACCGGTCACCGTCGAGTCGGCGACCGTGCTTTTGGCGGCCGAGCCGATACCGATCCCGGCGGCCGCCCCGGCGACCCGGCAGCCCGAGAGCGTGGCCACCGCGCGTTCCAGGACGCTGACCCCGGTCATGGCGACGTCGGTGATCCCGCAGTCGGTCAGTTCGACCCGCGCCTCGCCGGTGGCGTGCACACCGTGCTCCGAGCCGCCGCGGACCCGGCAGTCCGCGAGCCGTCCGACGGCCGTACCGGCCAGATGGACCGCGCTGAACGCGCTGCGGTCGATCCGGCAGTCGGCCAGCAGCGCCTCGCCCGAGCCCGTCACCAGCAGTCCGTTGGCGCCCGCGTCGGCCACCGAGCAGCCCGAGGCGCTCAGCCGGGCGGTCTCCTGGGCGCTGCCGTCCATCCCGACGTAGCGCACTCCGGAGGTGGTGGTGCCGTCGCCGGCCTCCTTGGTCCAGGTGAACAACTGGTAGGTGTCGTCGCCCCGGACATGGGCGTACGGCGGCCGGGTGTGGTCCGCGCCCGCGAGCCAGCGGGTACGGACCCAGGGGGGCGGGCGCTGCTCGCGCCAGCGGTCGGTGGTCAGGAAGCCGTCGGCGAGGGGCTCGCGCCTGCCGACCTCCTTGCCGTGCGGGGAGTGCCGCTCCCAGGTGGCGCGGAGGGAGCCGTCGGCCGGGTCCATGGCGTGCTCCTGGTACTGGCCGGCCCGTTCGGGCGATTCGGCCATGCCCCACTGCCGCTGGGCGATCCGGCCGTCCGCGGTGCGGTCGGTCCAGCCGCTGCTCATGCGCTCCCGGGTCCGCGGGCCCGAGGCGATCACCGTGCCGTCGCCGTCGTAGCGGTGCCAGGTCCAGGCCCCGTCGCCGTCGTCGACGCCCAGGGTGTGGCCGGTCCGGCCGTTGAACTTCTGCAGCCCGTCGCGGTACTCGCGCACCGTGCGGCCCCGGCCGTCGGTGTCCCGCCAGCCGGTGCCCGCCGTGTCGTAGTGCCGGCTGCCCGTGCCGACCGGCGTGCCGGTGTCGTCCCAGCGCACCCACTGGGTACGGCGGTTGGTGCGGGCGAAGTCGATGGTGTCGGTCCGGCGGAAGGAGTCGACCACGTCACCGGAGGCACCGGGCAGCACCCGGCGCTCGAAGACCGGCACCTGCTTCTTGGTCGAGCCGAGCAGCTTGACGTCGCCGCCCGCGGCGCGCGAACGCAGGCAACCTCAATACATCCGATGAGTCAAGGGGGCGAGCAGAAGTCACTGTTGTGAACCCGCAGCTCAAGTCGGCATGAGGAGGACAAGTACTGGAGACAGGCCGACTGTTGGGCTTGTTGACAGGTGTGCATCGCGTCCCTAGGTTCGCGGATACACCCGATGTATCAAGGATCCGTCAGCTCGGAGGACGATGATGACCTCACAGCCGGAGACACGTTCACCGGTGCCCCGCAGAGCCGTGCTCGGCACCGCCCTCGGGGGAGCGGCGGCCGCGGCCCTGCCCGGCGGCCCCGCCCACGCGGCCCCGGCGGAACCGGCCGACGCGCGGGCCGGGCACCCCTGGAAGCTCCGCGACACCATGACCACCGACGAGGCCTGGGACCGGTTCCTGCGCGGCCAGGACCTGCTGTGGAGCAGACTGCCCACCCTCTGGTACGAGGCGCCGTTCCTCGGCGACGGGCTGCTCGGGAGCATGATCTACCAGGAACCGGGCGCCGACCAGATCCGCTTCACCGTGCAGCACGGCCGGGTCCAGGACCACCGGCCGCAGTTCGGCAGCGGCTGGGGCACCGCCCGCCTCCCGGTCGGCCACCTCACCCTCGAACCCGTCGGCACCATCACGGCCGTCGACTGGCGGCTCAGCCTGTGGAACGCCGAACTCACCGGCACCGTCACCACCACCGCCGGCACCCTCACCCTCGCCGCGCTCATCCACGGCGAGGTCCTCGCCGTCCGCGCCACGGCCCACGGCGGCGAACGGGCCACCTGGACCTTCCATCCCGAGGAGGCCGTCAGCCCCCGCAGGATCCAGGAGGCGCCGCCGGCCGGCTACACCGCCAACCCGCCCTGGTCCACGCGGACCACGGCCGACGGCACCGAACAGGTACTCCAGCCGCTCACCGGCGGCGGACAGACGGCCACCTCCTACCGCCGCAGCGGCGACGAACTGCTGCTCAGCGTCGGCCACAGCTTCCCCTCGGACACCGCGGCCGAGGCCGACTCCCGGCGCAACCTGCGCCGCGCCCGGTCGTACGCCGACCTGCGGGGCCGGCACACCCGCTGGTGGCACGCCTTCTACCGGAAGAGCTTCGTGTCGTTCCCGGACCAGCGGCTGCAGAGCTTCCACTGGATCCAGCTCTACAAGGTCGCCTGCGCCAGCCGCGCCGGCGGACCCGTGATGGCCACCTCCGGACCCTGGCTGGAGCCCACCCCGTGGCCCGCCGTCTGGTGGAACCTCAACGTCCAGCTCGAGTACTGGCTGATCCACGCCTTCAACCACCCGGAACTCGACGCCCTCGCCACCACCCTGCGCCAGAACCAGGAACAGCTCACCGCCAACGTGCCCGCCCCCTACCGCACGGACAGCGCCGGCATCGGCCGCAGCTCCGACATGTTCGCGACCCGCGAGGTGGGCGAGCCCGGCACCGGCGCCGAGACCGGCGACCTGACCTGGGCCCTGCACAACGTCTGGCTGTCCTACCGCCACTCCATGGACACGTCCCTGCTGCGCGACACGATCTACCCGGTGCTGCGCCGCACGATCTCCTACTACCTCCACTTCCTCACCCCGGGCAGCGACGGCCGGCTGCACCTCCCGAGCACGCTCTCGCCCGAGTACCCGGTCGTCCCGCCGCAGGACACCAACTACGACCTGGCCCTGATCCGCTGGGGCTGCCGGACCCTCCTCGAATCCGCGGAACTCCTCGGCCTCGACGACGAGCTGGCTCCCCGCTGGCGGGAGGTGCTGGCCAAGCTCACGCCGTACCCGGTCGACGAGAACGGCTTCATGATCGGCGCCGACACCCCGTACGCGCAGTCCCACCGGCACTACTCCCACCTGCTGATGGTCTACCCGCTGTACCTCGTCAACTGGGACCAGCCCGAGAACCGCGACCTGATCACGAGGTCGGTGGCCCGCTGGCACGCGCTGACCGGTGCCCACCGGGGCTACAGCTACACGGGTGCGGCCTCCATGTACGCCATGACCGGCGACGGCGACACCGCGATCGGCTATCTCCGCAGGTTCTTCGACCCCACCACCCGCTACCCGTGCCGCGCCAACACCCACTACACCGAGGCCGGTCCGGTCATCGAGACCCCGCTGTCCGCCTCGCAGTCCCTGCACGACATGTTCTGCCAGAGCTGGGGCGGGACCATCCGGGTCTTCCCGGCCGTGCCGACCGCCTGGGCGGACCTCACCCTGCACAACTTCCGCACCCAGGGCGCCTTCCTGGTCAGCGCCGTGCGGAAGGCGGGGGAGACGCGGTTCGTCCGGGTCCGCAGCCTGGCGGGTGAACCCCTCAGGCTCCGCCACGGCCTGACCGGCCCCCTCACCGCCCTCCTCGACGACGGCACACCGGCCCGCACCCACGACCTCGGTGACGGCACCCTCGCCGTCGACCTGCCCCGCGGCCGCGAGGTCCTCGTGTACTCCGGCGCCCGCCCCGATCTCGTCATCGCCCCCGTCGCCGTCAGCGAACCGGGCGCGGCGTGGGGACTGCCGTAACCACCCACCGGAAGACAGAAGACAGGGGTTCCCCCATGGCTGGTCCCGTCATTCGCGTCGTCCCCGGCAGAAGGACCGTGGTCGCCACGCTCTGCGCCGGTCTCGCGACCGCCCTGCTCACCACCGCGCCCGCCGCCCGGGCCGGACAGCGCCCCCACGCCTGGACCGTGACCGAGTCGGCCCACGCACCCCGCGCCCGGATAGCCCTCGACGACACCACCGGCACCCTCAGCCTCACCGTCACCCGGGACGGCCGTACCGTCATCGAGCCGTCACCCGTCGGCATCGTCACCGAACAGGCCGACCTGTCCCAGGGGCTGCGGTTCCTGCACCGTACGGACCGCACGGTCGACGAGCACTACCGGGCGAAGTCCGGCAAGCGCCTGGACCGCAGGGTGCACATGGACGAGACCCGGCTGTCCTTCGCCACCGCCGCCGGGGCCCGCCTCGACCTCGTCGTCCGCGCCTCCGCCGACGGCGTCGCCTACCGGTACGTCCTGCCCACCGGGTACGGCGACGTCCTCGGTGAGACCTCCGCCTTCGACCTGCCCCCGGACGCGGGCGCCTGGCTCAGCACCTACCGGGTCGACAACGAGGGCCAGTTCAGCCCGTACACCGCCGCGACCGCCCCTACCGGCGCCTACTCCGACCAGGCCCTCTTCGCCACGCCGGGCGGCTACACCCTGCTCGCCGAGTCCGACCTCACCGGCAGCTACTCCGGCGCCCGGCTCGCGCACACCCAGGGCACCGGTACCTACCGGGTCCGGCTCGCCGACGACCGCGTCCACACCGACGGCGCCCTCACCACCCCCTGGCGGGCGATGATCACCGGCGGTCTCGCCACCGTCACCCGGTCCACCTTCACCGACGACCTCGCCGCCGCCTCCAAGGTCCGCGACCCCTCCTGGATCCGCCCCGGCACCGTGCTGTGGACCTGGCTGGCCGGCGGCCGCACGGCGGGCCAGAGCCTCGACGCGCAGAAGGCGTACGTCGACTACGCCGCCGCGCACCACTGGCCGTACGAGGCCGTGGACTCCGGCTGGTACTTCAAGAAGGACGAGTGGGACGTCACCGACCCCGACTGGGCGGCCGACAGCTGGATGCCGCAACTCGTCGACTACGCACGTGCCAGGGGCGTCGGGATCATCGTCTGGATCCACCAGCGCGACCTCGACACCCCCGAGGAGCGCGCCCAGTGGCTGCCGACACTGGAACGCTGGGGCGTCAAGGGCGTCAAGATCGACTTCATGAACTCCGAGGCGCAGTCCATGTTCCAGTGGTACGACGCCGTCCTCGCGGAGACCGCCGCCCACCACCTGATGGTCGACTTCCACGGCGCCACCCTCCCCAAGGGCATCCAGCGCACCTGGCCCCAGGTGATGACCATGGAGGCCGTCGGCGGCGAGGAGAAGCGCACCAACACCGCCGTCCACCTCACCACCCTGCCCTTCACCCGCAACGTGATCGGCTCCATGGACTTCACCCCCGGCGGTTTCCAGCGGGTCGGCCTGCGCCCGGACTCCGACGCCGCCGAGCTCGGGCTCACCGTCGCCTACGAGTCCGGGCTCCAGATGTTCGCGGGCACCCCCGACTCGTACGACCAGCGCCCGCTCGCCCGGGACTTCCTGGACCAGGAGCCCGCCGCCTGGGACGACACCCGGCTGCTGGCCGGCAGCCCGGGACAGGAGGCAGTGCTCGCCCGCCGCAGCGGGGACCGCTGGTTCCTGGGCGGGGTGTACGCGGGCGCCGCGCACACGGCCGAGGTGCCGCTGACGCTCGGAGCCGGCCGCTGGCTGCTGCAGACGGTCAGGGACGGCGCGGACGGGCTCGTGCAGGACCGGCGAGTCCTGCGCGGCGGGCAGGAGCTGACCGTCGACGTGGTGGCGAACGGCGGTTTCGCCGCCCTCGCCTGCCGCTGGCGGCCGGGTGTCACCACCTGCTACCGCTGAGCCCGCACCGCCTCGCGGCGGGCGCCGAGCAGCAGCCGGAGCGTGCCCGCCGTGGACGGCGACGCGGAACCGCGCAGCACCCCGGTGCCGCGGGCCAGGACGGCCTCCGCCGTCATCAGCTCGATCTCGATGAGGGCCCGCACCATCGGCCGGTGGGGTGCCGGCATCAGCGCCAGCACCTCCCGGCCCGACCGGAGATCGGCGCGGGCTCTCGCCACCTCCTGCTCCACGAGGGAGCGCAGACCTGCGGAGACCCGGCCCGCCGCCAGGTCCGCCACCGTGACCGAGAACCGCTTCAGCGTCTCCTCCGGGATGCCCGGATGCCCTTCTCGCAGGTCCTCGGCCAGGTCGTTGACGAAGTCCAGCCGCTGGCTGCCGTCGATGAGCGTGCGGCACCCCACCCGGTACTTCCCGTCGGGGTCGCTTTCCGGTCCCAGCAGACCGGCGATCGGCAGGAAGGCGGGAAGGGAGTAGGCGTCCACGTAGGCCTGGTAGTCGGCCTCCGTCGCGAAGCCGTCGAACGCCAACTCGGCGGCCGCCGTGGTCAGATACGTCTCCACCGTCTCCCGGTGCCGTGGGAACACGGAGACGGTGTGCAGCAGGGTGCGGATCAGCGGATCGTCACTGACCCCCGTTTCCAGCGCGGTGCGCACCCGCTCCTCCCAGGCGGCCCAGGCGGCGGCCCGCCCCGGCTTCGGGCCGGAGTCCAGGAGGACGTCCCCGTGGTGCATCACGGCCGTCGCGGCGATCACATGCGGCAGGACGGCGGGCGGCAGCAGCACCCGGCAGGCCAGGTAGGCACTGCGCCGGTACCGCCGCACCGTCCGCCGCTGGGCGCCGAAGTCCCGGCGCAGCCGCGGTTCCGTGATGCCGGCGGCGGTCAGGGTCTTGTCCCACGCGCTCACCCGGTGATCGTAGAGGCAATCGCGGACCACCCCGCCGCCCGCCCCGAACCGCGGCCTCAGGAAAGGGACTTCAGGAACTCCAGGAGCGCCGCGTTCACCTCGTCCGGGCGCTCCTGCTGGGTCCAGTGCCCGCAGCCCGCGAGCCGCAGCGGCTCGCGCACCAGGTTCGGCATCAACTGCGGCAGGCGGGCGATGAGTTCGGGCGTGCCGGGGAACGCCGGGACGATGTCACGGTCCCCGTAGACGTACAGCGCGGGCGGGGTGACGGCGGCGCCCTGCCAGGGGGCGGTCAGTTCCCAGTTGCGGTCCAGGTTGCGGTACCAGTTCAGGGCGCCGGTGAAGCCCCGCGAGAAGCTCTCGGTGAGCGCGTCGAGGTCGGCCTCGGTGAACCAGTCGGGCAGCGTCTCGGGGTCGGGCAGGTCCGCCAGCCAGCCGCGCTCGGGATCGACGAGCGGTTGCCGGACCTCACCGCCGTGGGCGTCACCGGCCCCCATGGTGAAGAACTTCCGCAGCGTGGTGCGCGGGTCGCGGCCGAACTCGGCGTCCGCGACACCCGGCCGTTCGAAGTAGTTCCAGTAGAAGCGGCCGTCGAACATCTCGTCCATGGCCCGCAGCGGCGGCCGCTCACCCCGGAACGGCGGCGGCACGCTCAGCCCGGCCACCCCGCGCACCAGGTCCGGCCGCAGCAGCGCGGTGTGCCAGGCCACCGGCGCGCCCCAGTCGTGCCCGACCACGAACGCCCGCTCCTCGCCCAGCTCCCGGATCAGCCCGACGACGTCGCCCACCAGGTGGAAGATGCTGTACGCCGCGACGTCCTCGGGGTGGTCGCTGGCGCCGTACCCGCGCTGGTCGGGGGCGACCACCCGGAACCCGGCCGCGGCCAGCGGGCCGAACTGGTGCTGCCAGGAGTGCCAGGACTCGGGGAAGCCGTGCAGGAGCACGACCAGCGGGCCGGAACCCTGCTCGGCGATGTGCAGCCGGATCCCGTTCACGTCGATCATTCGATGCTGGACCATGTGCACGAGCGTACGCGCAATGATCTTCGGGTGGCGCCCCGGCCCGGCCGCGGGGCAGGCCCCGGGTCAGCGGTCTCCCGCCGCCTGCCGGGTGGGCCTGCCCGACGCCCAGAACACCACTCCGAGCAGCATGAACCCGATCAGTGGAACCAGCTCCGTCAGCAGGTACTGCCAGCGTTCGGCGTGGCTCCAGCCGTCCGGTGCGTAGCCGGCGCCGAACCAGTGGTCGCCGAGCCCCGGCGCGACCAGCTGTACGCTCGCGAACAGGATGAGCAGGGTGAGGACCGCGCTGACGAGCCGGGGGAGCGGGCTGCGGTACGGCCGCGGCGTGTCCGGGTACTTCCGGCGCAGCACCGGCAGCGCCGGGAAGATGCCCAGGTAGCTGACGAGGGTGGTGGACACCGCGAGTCCGAGCACGGCGCCGAAGAGCTTGGCCGCGCTGCCGTTGGTCAGCTCGTGCGCCAGGACCAGGACCGCGGTGGAGACGAGCCCGCTGAGGACGTTGACCCGGACGGGGGTGCCGAACCGGCTGGAGATGACGCCGAGGAAGCGGGGGGCCGCGCCGTCGTAGCCGGAGACGGCCAGGGCGCGGTCGGAGCCCATGATCCAGGTGACGCCGGAGGACAGCACGGTGAGGATGAACATGATCGCGGCCAGGTCGCCGAGCACGGAGCCCGCTCCGCTGAGCGTGGCGGTGCCGTCGGCGGCGACATGGCCGCCGTACACCGTGAAGACCTGGCGGAGGGCGTCGACGAACCCGCCGAGACCGGTGATGGCCTTGACCGGCAGGACGAGCAGGATGCCCAGGATCGGCAGCGCGTACAGCAGCACCGACAGGACGGCGCTGCGGAAGATCCCGTAGGGGACGTCCTTCTGCGGGTCCGTCATCTCGTCACCGGCCGTGTTGGGCAGCTCGAAACCGACGTAGTTGAACATCAGCACCGGCACCAGGGCGACGAAGCCCGCGTAGCTCGGCGAGAAGTCGCCCATCCCGAAGCCGTGCAGGCCGTGCCGCACGCCGTACACCACGACCGTCACCGTGAACAGGCCCAGCAGCAGGAACCGGCTCCAGGCGCCGATGGTGGGGATCCACTTGCCGATGTCGAAGGACAGGATCGCGGCGAGCACGCCCACCCAGACGAAGACTAGCGTGAAGGCGTAGAAGGCCGGGGCACTCAGGTCCTTCCCGCCGTTGAAGAAGGTGGTGTACGCGGTGACGGCGGAGACGGCGAGGGTGCCGCCCAGCCACACCGGGTTGGTGATCCAGTACAGGAAGTTGTTGACCGCCCCGGCGAGTCGTCCGAAGGCCCGGCTGGTCCAGATGTAGGGGCCGCCCTCGTCGGGGAAGGCGGCTCCGAGCTCGGCGATCAGCAGCGCCGACGGCACGAAGAACACCACGGCCAGCACGATCAGCCAGGTGAACGCCTCGGCACCGCGGGCGGCCACGGCGCCGATGGTGTCCACGCCGACGATCGTGCACAGCAGGAAGAACAGGATGTCGAAGCGGCCGAAGTGCTTGCGCAGCTTCCGCCGTTCCGCCTGGGCCGCGGCCGTGGTGTCGACCGGGTCGGGAGCGAGAGGGCCAGCGGTCACCGGGGGCTCCAGCGTGCTCGGAGGAGGGGCGGGATTCGGCCAATGATCCGTCGCGCCGCACCACGTCACAAGCGCTCAGGGTCAAGTCTTGACCATCGTTCCGTCCCTCGGTGCTGCCCGAAACCCGCCGGAAACCGCACCGGAACACCGGGCCGCCCGCTACGCGCTCCCGTCGCCCAGCAGCCGCCGGATGCCGCCCACCGCCGCCGCGGTCAGCGCCGCCGTGGTCACGGCCGTCGCCGCGGGATGCCGGGCCAGGGCGGCCTGCACGGAGCGCGGGTGGGACTGCTCGTCGAACGCGCCGTGAGCGCCGTGATCGGTGCCCGGAGCGGCGTCGGCCGGCGCGTAGAGGTTGCCGGAACCGGCCGGCGCGGGCGCGCCCGTCTGCTGGGAGTCGAAGCCGGTCCGCGCCAGGTAGCGGTCGAGCAGGGCCGGCGCCAGCCGGTTGGCCCAGACGGTCGCCGCGGTCGTGGCCCCGATGTAGCGCTGCTTGCGTTCCGGGTGGTCGGCGGCGTACAGGACACCGCGGGCGGCCACCTCGGGCTGGTAGATCGGCGGCACCGGCTGCGCGTGGCGGGGGAGGCGGGTGCGCACCCACGAGAACTGCGGGGTGTTGACGGCCGGCATCTGGGCGACCGTGATGTGCACGTCGCTGCCCTGGTGCAGCAGTTCCACGCGGACCGACGAGGTGAAGCCGTTGATGGCGTGCTTGGCCGCGCAGTAGGCCGACTGGAGCGGGATCGCCCGCTCGCCGAGCGCCGAGCCGACCTGCACGATCGTCCCCCGGTTCCGCGGGAGCATCCGGCCGAGGGCGGTCCGGGTGCCGTTGACGAACCCGAGGTACGTCACCTCTGTCACCCGCCGGTACTCCTGCGGGGTGATCTCGGTGAAGGGCGCGAACACACTGGTGAAGGCGCAGTTGATCCAGACGTCGATGGGGCCGAGGAGCCGTTCCGTGGCGTCGGCGACGGCCTCCAGCTGGGCGGGGTCCGCGGTGTCGGCCCGTTGGATCAGCGGGCGGCCGCCGCGTTCGGTGACCTCCTCGGCGGTCGCCTCCAGCCCGGCCTCACCCCGGGCCACGAGCGCGATGCGCGCACCGCGCTCGGCGAAGAGCCGGGCCGTGGCCCGGCCGATACCGGCGCTTGCTCCGGTGATGACGACGACTTGCGACATGGTCCTTTCCTTCGGTTCGTGAGAGCTTGCGGGGGCCTTCGTGTGCTCCCTCCGTCAGCCGACGCGGTACGGGCGGGCCCGTTCGGCGTCGAGCGTGAGGCCCAGGCCGGGGGACCCGTCCCGGCCCGGGACCAGGGCGCCGCCCTGCGGGTCCGGTGCGCCGTCGAAGAGGAGCCGCTCGATGCGGACGTGGTCGTGGAACCACTCCAGGTGCCGCAGGTTCGGCACCGAGGCCGCCGCGTGCGCGTGGGCGGCGGGTGCGCAGTGCCCCGAGATCTCCAGGCCGTGGCCCAGCGCCAGCGCCGCCACCCGCAGCCAGACGGTGATCCCGCCGCAGCGGGTGACGTCCGCCTGGAGGCAGTCGACGGCCCCGGCGGCGAGCATGTGCCGGAAGTAGGGCAGCGTGTAGCCGTACTCCCCGGCCGTCACGTCGGCCATGACCCGGCCGCGGACGGCGGCGAGCGCGTCGAGGCGGTCGGAGGAGACCGGCTCCTCGAACCAGGTCACGCCCTCCCCGTCCAGCGCCGCCGCCACCCGCACGGCCTGCTTCACGCCGTAGCCGCCGTTGGCGTCCACGTACAGCTCGGCCGCGTCGCCGATGCTCTCGCGGGCCCGGGCCACCCGCGTCAGGTCGCGCGTCTCGTGGCTGCCCCAGGACTCCCCGATCTTGATCTTGACCCGGGGGATGCCCTCCCCGTCCACCCAGCCCCGCAGCTGCCGGTCCTGCCGGTCGGCGTCGTACGTGGTGAAGCCGCCGCTGCCGTACACCGGCACGTCGTCACGGGCGGCGCCCAGCAGCGCCACCAGCGGGAGCCCGAGCAGCCGGGCCTTGGCGTCCCACAGCGCGATGTCGACCGCGGAGATCGCCTCGGCGGCGATCCCCGGCAGCCCGGCGTTGCGCACGGTACGCTGCATGGCCTCGTTGGCACGCGGCACGTCGAGGGAGGGCAGGCCGGTGACCACCCCGGTGAGCAGGTCGTCGACGACCCGCGCGGCCGCTGCCGGGGCGTAGGTGTACCCGAGCCCCGTCACGTCCCCGCAGCGGACGGTGACCAGGACGAGCGTGGTGCTGTCCCAGGCCGCCGTCCCGTCCGCCTCGGGAGCGTCCGTCGGCACGGTGTAGACCGAGGTGTCCACCCGCTCGACGGCAGGGAGGTCGCTCACCTCCGGCCCGCTTCGTGCCGGTGCGGCAGGAACTCCTGCACCTTGGCCTTGAAGCCCTGGCGGACCATCGCGACCCGGTCGCTGTCGCCCTTGAGGACGGCGGCGGCCGCCGCCTCGATCTGGTCGAGGGTGGCGTGCGGCGGGATCGGCGGTACGGCCGGGTCGGTCACGAAGTCCAGCACGCACGGCCGGTCGGCGGCGAGCGCGGCCTCCCACGCGCCCCGCACCCCGCCCGGCTCCTCGATCCGCATGCCGGTCAGGCCCAGCGAGCGGGCGAAGTCGGCGTAGCCGACGTCCGGGAGGGACTGCGAGGGCAGGAACTGCGGTGCGCCCTCCATGGCCCGCATCTCCCAGGTCACCTGGTTCAGGTCCCGGTTGTTGAAGACGGCGACGATCAGCCGCGGGTCCTCCCAGTCCTGCCAGTACTTGGCGATGGTGATCAGCTCGGCCATGCCGTTCATCTGCATCGCCCCGTCCCCGACCAGGGCGATGGCCGGCCGGTTGCCGTGGGCGAACTTGGCGCCGATCGCGTACGGCACGCCCGGCCCCATCGTCGCCAGCGTCCCCGACAGCGAGCCGCGCATCGCTCCGCCCAGCTTCAGGTGCCGGGCGTACCAGTTGGCGGCCGAACCGGAGTCGGAGGAGAGGATGACGTCGTCCGGGAGCAGCTCGCCGAGGGCGTGGGCGACGTACTCGGGGTTGACGGGGTCGGCCGAGACGGCGGCCCGCCGGTCCATCACCTCCCACCAGTCCCGCACGTTGCTCTCGATCGTCTCCCGCCAGGACCGGTCCTCCATCTGGTCCAGCAGCGGCAGCAGCCTGCGCAGCGTCCGGGCGGCGTCCCCGACGAGGTTGACCTCGAAGGGGTAGCGCATCCCGACCATGTGCGGATCGATGTCGATCTGCACCGCCCGCGCGTTCCCGAAGGCCGGCAGGAACTGCGTGTAGGGGAAGGACGAACCGATGACGAGCAGCGTGTCGCAGTCACGCATCATCTCGTACGACGGCCGGGTGCCGAGCAGCCCGATGGAGCCGGTGACGTAGGGCAGGTCGTCGTCGAGGGCGTCCTTGCCGAGCAGCGCCTTCGCGACCCCCGCCCCGAGCCGGTCCGCGACCTCCTTGACCTCCGTGCGGGCGCCGCGCGCGCCCTGCCCGATCAGGATGGCCGTCTTGCCGCCGGAGTTGAGCACGTCGGCGGCCCGCTGGAGGTCGCCGTCGTCGGGGACCGGCGCGTAGTGCGACATGCCGAGGCTGGACGGCACCATCTTGAAGGCGTGCTCGGGCGGCGAGTAGTCGAGTTCCTGCACGTCGGCCGGGATGATCAGGGCGGTCACCGAGCGGCGCGCCATGGCCGTGCGCATGGCCCGGTCCAGGACGTTCGGGAGCTGCTCGGGGACGGTGACCATCTCGCAGAAGTCCGAGGCGACGTCCTTGTACAGGCTGAGCAGGTCGATCTCCTGCTGGTAGGAGCCGCCCATGGCGCTGCGGTTGGTCTGGCCGACGATCGCCACCACCGGGACATGGTCCAGCTTGGCGTCGTACAGGCCGTTGAGGAGGTGGATGGCGCCGGGTCCCGAGGTGGCGGCGCAGACGCCGACCTTGCCGGAGAACTTCGCGTACCCGCAGGCCTCGAAGGCGGACATCTCCTCGTGCCGCGACTGGATGAACCGGGGCTTGTTCTCCGCGCGTCCCCAGGCCGCGAGCAGGCCGTTGATGCCGTCCCCGGGGTAGGCGAAGACGTGGTCCACGTCCCACTCGCGCAGTCGCTGGAGGATGTAGTCGGAGACCTTCGTCGACATGTTCGACAACCTTTCCTGAAGTGGACGTGCGTGCGTCTGCGTGCCTGCGTGTGTCTAGGGGCGGCGCACCTGGCGTGCGGCGCCGAACGCGGCCGCGGCCGCGAGGGTTCCGGCGACGGCGGTGGTCGCCCACCGGGCCGCGCCGGAGGGTTCGGCGGGCCTGCGGGCCAGCCGCTCGGGGTGGTCACTGGGCACGGGGCCGTCGAGGGCGAGGGCCAGTGCCTCCGCGAGGTGCAGGGCCCGGCGCCCGGTGCCGCCCTGCTCGATCTGGGTGCGGCAGCTGAACCCGTCGGCCAGCACCAGACTGTCGGGGGCGGCCCCGCGCACCGCCGGCAGCACCCCCAGCTCACCGACGGCCATCGAGACCTCGTGGTGCCCGCGCTCGAAGCCGAAGTTGCCGGCCAGACCGCAGCAGCCCTCGTCGAGGACGTCCGCGTCCAGATGGGCCCGGCGCATCAGTTCGCGGTCGGCGTCGAACTTCATGATCGCGTGCTGGTGGCAGTGGGTCTGCACGGTCGCCTGCCGGGTCAGGGACGGTGGCTGCCAGCCGTCGGGCGCGTGGTGGACGAGCTGCTCGGCGAAGGTGCGAGTCTGGCCGGCGAGCCGCTGCACGTCCTGGTCGTCGGGCAGCAGCTCGGGGGCGTCGGAGCGGAACACGGCCGTGCAGGACGGCTCAAGGCCGATGACCGGGGTGCCCGCCTCCAGGTAGGGCGCCAGCACCCGCAGGGAGCGGCGCAGCACCTTCTTGGCCACGGCCAGCTGACCGGTCGAGATCCAGGTGAGGCCGCAGCACACGGGGGCCTCGGGCACGGCCACCCGGAACCCGGCGTCCTCCAGGACCCGTACCGCCGACATCGCGACCGAGGGGTGGAAGTGGTTGCTGAAGGTGTCCGGCCACAGGAGCACGGTCGCCGGGTCGGCCGGATCCGGCTGCTCGGTGCCGAGGGCACGCCACCACCGCACGAAGGACCGCTCGGCGAAGACCGGGGGCCGCCGCTGCCCGGCCACCCCGGCGAGGGCCTTGCCCGCCCGGCCGAGCAGCGGCGCGTGCAGCGCGCTGTTCGCCAGTCCGGGAGCGTGTTCGGCGAGCTGCGCCCACAGGGGCAGCCAGCCCATCGAGTAGTGCGCGGCCGGGCGGGGGCGCCCCGCGTAGTGGTGGGCGAGGAACTCCGCCTTGTACGTGGCCATGTCCACGCCGGTCGGGCAGTCCGACTTGCAGCCCTTGCAGGCCAGACAGAGATCCAGCGCGTCCCGGACCTCCGTCGAGCGCCAGCCGTCCTCGACCGCCGAGTCCGGATGCCCGTCGAGCATCTCGAACAGCAGCCGTGACCGCCCGCGCGTGGAGTGCTCCTCCTCGCGGGTGGCCCGGTACGACGGGCACATCACGTCGCCCTTCAGGCTCCGGCAGTTGCCGATGCCGACGCAGCGCAGCACCGCCCGGGTGAAGGAGTGGTCGTCCTCCGGATACCCGAAGTGGGTCTCGTGGGTGTCCGGCCGCCAGGTGGGCCCGAGCCGCAGCTGGCCGTCCACCGGATTCGGGTCGACGACCTTGCCGGGGTTCATCCGGTTGCCCGGGTCGAACAGTGCCTTGAGCTCGCCGAAGGCACCGACCAGCCGCTCCCCGAACATCCGCGTCAGCAGCTCGCCCCGGGACTGTCCGTCGCCGTGCTCGCCCGACAGCGAGCCGTCGTAGGAGACCACCAGGTCGGCGGCCCGTTCCACGAAGCGCCGGAAGTGCGCGACGCCCTCGGCGGTCTTCAGCCCGAACGGGATCCGGGTGTGCACGCACCCCTGCCCGAAGTGCCCGTACAGCGACGGGTGGTCGTAGTCGAACTCCTCGAACAGCTTCCTGAGGTCCCGCAGGTAGTCACCGAGCCGCTCGGGCGGCACCGCCGAGTCCTCCCAGCCCTCCCAGGTCTCCCGGCCGTCCGGCGGCCGCGCGGTCACCCCGAGCCCGGCCTCCCGCGCCTTCAGCATCCTCTGCTCGCGCTGCGGGTCGTCGGAGAAGGCCACCGAGGAGTCCTGCTCCGACCGGCCGAGCGACTTCAGCAGGGCGTGCGCCTGCGCGTCGACCTCCTCCTGGCTGTCCCCGGTGAACTGCACCAGCAGCCAGCTGTCCGCCTCCGGCAGCGCCCGCAGCGATTCCAGGTAGGCGTGCTCCTCGCGCATCAGCTGCGCCATCCGCCCGTCCAGCGCCTCCAGCTGGCCGGGGGAGCAGTGCTCCAGGATCTGCGGCACGTGGTCGGCGGCCTGGCAGATGTCGTCGTAGCCGAGCACCAGCAGCGACTCGTACGACGGCACCGGCACCAGCTCCAGTTCGGCGCGCAGCACGGTCACCAGCGTGCCCTCGCTGCCGACCAGGGCCCTGGCCACGTCGAAGCCGTTCTCCGGGAGCAGCGAGTCGAGGTTGTAGCCGGAGACCCGGCGCGGGATCTTCGGGTAGCCGCGCCGGATGTCCCCCAGGTACTCGGTGACGAGCCGGTCGAGGCCGTCGTACAGCTCGGCCCGCCGGCCGCCCTCGGCGGCGATCCCGGCCCGCTCGGCCTTCGACGTGGGCCCCACCCACATCCGCAGCCCGTCGTAGGTCATCACTTCCAGCCGGCGCACGTTGTCGACCGTCTTGCCGTACGCCTGCGCGGACGCCCCGCACGAGTTGTTGCCGATCATGCCGCCGAGCGCGCAGTGGCTGTGCGTCGACGGCTTCGGGCCGAACATGAGCTTGTGGTCGGCCAGCCGCCGGTTGAGGTCGTCCAGGACGATGCCCGGCTCCACCACGCAGGTACGGGCCTCGGGGTCGACGGAGACCAGCGCGTTGCAGTACTTGCTCCAGTCGATCACCACGGCCTCGTTCGTGGTCTGGCCGGCGAGACTGGTGCCGCCGCCGCGCGACAGCACCGGCACGTCGAAGCGGGCGCACAGCTCGACCGCGTGCGCACCGGCCTCCACGGTGCGGGGCACGACCACGCCGAGCGGGACCTGCCGGTAGTTGGAGCCGTCCGTCGAGTAGGCGCCCCGGCTCCCGGTATCGAAACGGACCTCCGCGTCGGTCCCGGCCCGCAGGGCCGTGACCAGGTCCGCCAAGGACTCTCCGGGAACGCGTGTGCTCATCGCCGACCTCCGGGCTGACGTGGAGTCTCCTCCGGTACGGCCCCCCGGGTACCCAGGAAGTCGACTTCTTTCGCCAGGACAATCCGGGCACCCATGTTGCGCTCCATCATGTCCAGCGCGGCCTCCGCCAGGTGCGGGTGGATCGAGGCGACGGCGTCCTTCGGCACCGTGACCTCCAGATGGCGGATGTGCGCGTCCAGCGCCGAGTACAGGACGCACTGCTCGGTGACCTGGCCGGTGAGCACCACCGTCCCGACGCCCAGCTCCCGCAGCAGGTAGGCCAGCGGGGTCTCGTAGAAGATCGAGTGCCGGGCCTTCACCACGAACAGCGAGTCGTCGTCGGGCCGGATCGGCTCCACCAGTGCGGCGTGCGGCCGGGACAACGCCGTCTCGACCAGTTCACCGTGGTGGGAACGCCAGCGCCCGAAGTTGTCGTTGACGTAGATCACCGGCGCGCCCGCCTCCCGGGCCCGGCCGATCAGGTCCGCCAGCACGGGCACCACCTGCTCCGCGGCGGGCAGCAGCAGCTCCGCGTCCTCGTGCTCGTACGTGTTGATCATGTCGATGACGACGAGCGCACGGCCGTCGTCCGACGCGGTCCCGGGCACGGCGTTCACCACCTTCCCCTGTGCTTACCTCGTGCGTCTCAGCTCCGCAGCCGGGGCAGCACCTCGGTGCGGTAGAAGTCGAAGAAGCCCTGCTGGTCCTTGCCGATCTGGTTGACGTAGACGGTGTCGAACCCCGCGTCGACGAACGCGGACACCGCCTTGACGTGTTCGTCCGGATCGTCGCCGCACGGCACGGAGCCGGCCACCTGCTCCTCGGTGACCAGGTCCATGGCCTGCTCGAAGTGGCGCGGCGTCGGCAGGACCTGCGGGAGCTCGCCGGGCAGCTGCTCGTTGGCCCACAGCCGGTGCGCGGTGCGCACCGCCTCCTGCCGGTCGGAGCCCCAGCACACCTTCATCCCGCCGTACACCGGACTGGTGCCACCGCCCCCGCGCCGGAAGCGCTCCACCAGCGACTCGTCGGGCATCATCGTGATCAGCCCGTCGCCGATCCGCGCGGCCACCTCCGCGGCCTGCGGACCGAACGCCGACACGTCGATCGGCACCGGCTGGTCCGGCACCGTGTACAGCCGGGCGTTCTCCACCGTGTAGTGCTTGCCGTGGTGACTGACCTGCTCCCCGGTGAACAGCCGCCGGATGATCAGCAGGGCCTCCTCCAGCATCTCCAGCCGCACCGGAGCCTCGGGCCACACCGTCCCGAGGATGTGCTCGTTCAGCGCCTCCCCGGTGCCCACGCCCAGCCGGAACCGGCCGCCCAGCTGCACCGCGCTGGTCGCGGCGGCCTGGGCGATCACGGCGGGGTGGGTGCGGATCAGCGGACACGTCACCGCCGTCTCCACGGGCAGCGACACCGCCTGCGACAGCGCGCCGATCACCGACCAGACGAACGGGCTCTGCCCCTGACCGTCGTGCCAGGGGTGGTAGTGGTCCGAGATCCACAGCGACTCGAAACCGGCCTGCTCGGCCATCCGCGCCTGCTCGACGAGTTCCGCCGGGGTGTGCTCCTCGCACGAGAGGAAGTATCCGAAGGCCGCCATCGTCTCTCCTGAACCATGTGTGCTTCTGGGGTCCGCCGCCGAGTACCCGATGACCGACGGGTTGTGCACGGCGTGTCGCACGGATCAGGAGGGGTACCGGGGATGCGGGTCCCCGACGACCGACCTCACGGAGGTTCACATGGCACTGCGCCTGCTGCCCCGGAAGGCCTGGCAGAACTGGCGGCGCTCCGCCGACCTGCGGATCCCGATCCGCTCCACCGACGCGGAGGACGCCAGCAGGCGGTTCCTCCTGTACGGCGTCCTGCCGTTGTGGGTGCTGCCGGGCCTCGCGGACTGGTGGATGCACAGGCGGACCGGCATCGAGCACACCAGCGGCGCCAAGGAGTCCGCGGTCCACGCGCTGATGATGACCGAGGCCGGGGTGCCGGTGCTCATGGGCCTGCTCGCCCGGATCAACCCCCTGGTGCTCACCGTCATGGGCGGCGCGGCACTCGCCCACGGCGCCACCGCCGTCTACGACGTGTCCCTCGCCGTCGGCGAGCGCGAGGTCCGGCCCGTCGAGCAGCACATCCACAGCTTCCTGGAGGTGCTGCCGCTCACCGCCCTGTCGTTCACCGCCTGTCTCCACGCCGACCAGGTCCGCAGGGCCCTGCGGGGCGGACCGCACCCCGACGACTGGCGGCTGCTGCCCAAGGAGCGGCCGCTGCCCGCCGCGTACCTGGCCGCGCTCGCCGCGGTGATCGTCGCCGGTGTCGCCGTGCCGTACGCCGAGGAACTGCGGCGCTGCCTGCGCACCGCGGCGCGCGAAGGGAGCCGTCCATGACAGACGCCCAGGGCGCGCCCGACCTGCGTCTCGCCGCCCCGGACCCCGGGTCGCCCGGGCCGCGCAGGCTGCCGCCCGACCGCAGCCAGGCCATCCTGGAGGCCACCAAACAGGTCGGCGCCATCCTGAAACGCGCGGGCCACAAGTTCGCCCTGGCCGGCAGCGTGGCGGTGTACGCCCACGGCGGCACCGGCACGCTCCAGCACGACACCGATTTCTGCGTGCTGCCCGAGGACGCAGAGGCGGTGGCCGGATCGCTGCGCGAGGCCGGGCTGACCGTGCGGGTGCCGCCGGAGGACTGGCTGGTGAAGACCGTCTGCCTCGACCAGGACGTGGACATCATCTTCGAGCTGGCCCACCAGCCGGTCACCGTCGACCTGCTGGCCCGGGCCGAGGAACTCTCCGTCGACTCGGTGCACATGCCGGTCCTCTCGGCGACCGACCTGCTGGTCAGCCTGAGCACGGCCTTCTCCGAGCACCACTGCGACTTCGGCGCCGTACTGCCGGTGGCCCGCTCGCTGCGCGAGAAGGTCGACTGGCGGGAGGTGCGGCGCCGCTGCGGGGACGAACCGATGCCCGCCGCCTTCCTCTACCTCCTGGAACGCCTGAACGTCATCGACCCAGAACCGGAGCAGTGATGAACCTGCACTACCGCGTCGCCCACGTCGCCGAACGGCTGGCCGAAGGAGACTGCGGTGAGCTGGGGGTACGCGCCGAGATCCGCGGCGACACGGTCCTGCTGACCGGGACGGTCCCCTCGGCCGGCTGCCGCGAGGACATCCTGCGCGTCGCCCGTGAGGAACTCGCCGGCGTGCCGGTGCACTGCGACATCGTCGTCGCGGAGACCACCCCGCCCGACCACCCCGAGGAGCTGACATGACCCGGGTCGCCGCCGTCGGGGACATCCACATGGGCCCCGACAGCCAGGGCACCCTCCGCCCGGCCTTCGACACCCTGCCCGGGTGCGCCGACGTACTCCTGCTCGCCGGGGACCTCACCCGGCACGGCACACCCGAGGAGGCGCGGGTGGTCGCCCGGGAGATCAAGGACCTGGGCGTCCCGGTCGTCGCCGTCCTCGGCAACCACGACCACCACGGAGACCACCCCGACGAGATCACGGCCATCCTGCGGGACGCCGGCGCGCACGTCCTGGAGGGCGAGGCCACCGTCGTGACCCACGGCGGGCTGCGCATCGGCGTCGCCGGTACCAAGGGGTTCGGCGGCGGGTTCGTCGGCCGATGCGCCGGGGAGTTCGGCGAGCCCGTGATGAGGGAGTTCGTACGGTACTCGCGCCGACGAGCCGACGGACTGCGCGCGGCCCTCGAAGAGCTCCGCGGGCGCGACTGCGACGTACGCATCGCACTCACCCACTTCGCCCCCGTGCCGGACACCCTGGCCGGCGAACCCCTGGAGATCTACCCGTTCCTCGGCAGCTACCTGCTCGCGGAGGCCATCGACACGGCGGGCGCCGACCTCGCCGTCCACGGACACGCGCACGCCGGTGCCGAACACGGCATGACCGACGGCGGGGTGACCGTGCGCAACGTCGCCCAGCCCGTCATCGGACGGGCCTTCCACGTCTACTCACTGAACCCGGCGCAGTCCGGGGACGGATCCCGAACCCTGGGTACCCGGTCGCCGACAGACACCGTCGAGCAGTGAGAAGGGGGCCGGTCATGGCCCAGCACGTACGCGACATCATGACCAGCGACCTGGTGACCGTCGAACCGCAGGCCTCGGTCGCCTCCGTGGCCCGGGTGATGCGGGACGAGGACGTCGGCGCGGTCCTGGTCACCGAGGAAGGGCACCTGCGGTGCCTGGTGAGCGACCGCGACCTGGTGGTGCGGGCCTTCGCCGAGGGCGCCGACCCGGACGAGACGACGATCATGCAGGCGGCCAGCACCGACCTGGTCACCGTCACCCCGGACGACAGCCTGGACCAGGCCGTCCGGCTGATGCGCGAGCACGCCGTACGGCGCCTCCCGGTCGTCGAAGGGGACCGCCCCGTGGGCATCCTCGCCCTCGGCGACCTGGCGATCGAACGCGACGAGACGTCCGCCCTCGGCGACATCAGCGCGGCCCGTCCCAACACCTGAGGCCCTGGCCGCCTCAGCCGATCGGGTGCCGCCGCCCGGCCGCGCGAGTGTTTCGCGCCGGCTGGGTACCCGCCCCGCGCCCGTGCCGGGCAAAGGATGAGGCAAGCGCGGCGGCAGCCGTCGGGAGGAGCGTCGGGTGGAGCCTGAGCGAGGCGGGACAGGAGAACGGTTCGCGGAGGCGATCGACGCCCGGCTGCCCCTCGACGACGGGGCGGGGCGACTGCTGCGCAAGGCGTTTCCCGACCACTGGTCGTTCCTGCTGGGCGAGATCGCCCTCTACAGCCTCATCGTCCTGGTGCTGACCGGCGTGTGGCTGACCTTCTTCTTCAAGCCCGAGATGCGGGAGGTCGTGTACCAGGGCCCCTACGTGCCGCTGCGCGGACAGCTCGTCTCGGGGGCCTTCGACTCCACCCTGCACATCAGTTTCGACGTCCGCGGGGGCCTGTTGATGCGGCAGGCCCACCACTGGGCCGCGCTGGTCTTCGTCGCCGCGATCGGCGCGCACCTGCTGCGGATCTTCTTCACCGGCGCCTTCCGCAGGCCCCGCGAGCTGAACTGGGTCATCGGCGTCACGCTGTTCGCACTCACCCTGGCCGAGGGCTTCGCCGGCTACTCCCTCCCGGACGACCTGCTCTCCGGGACCGGATTGCGGATCGCCCAGGGCATCATGCAGTCGATCCCGATCGTCGGCACGTACGTGGGCATGTTCGTCTTCGGCTCGGAATTCCCCGGCCACGACATCATCCCCCGGCTGTACAGCCTGCACATCCTGCTGCTGCCGGGCGCGCTGATCGCCCTGGTCACCGTCCACCTGATCCTCGTCTTCCACCTGAAGCACACCCAGTGGCGGGGACCCGGCCACCAGAACTCCAACGTCGTCGGAAAGCCGCTGTACCCCCAGTTCTCGGCCTCCTCGATCGGCCTGTCCCTCACCGTCGCCGGGCTGCTGGTGGCGCTGGCCGGCGTCGCGCAGGTCAACCCCGTCTGGGTGTACGGCCCCTACCGCCCGGACCAGGCGTCGACCGGCTCCCAGCCGGACTGGTACGTCGGCTTCCTGGAAGGCTCGCTGCGGCTCGTCCCGCCCTGGGAGACGAACATCGCCGGCCACACCCTCATGTGGAACGTCCTGCTGCCCGCCGTCGTCCTGCCGGCGCTGCTGTTCGCCGTCCTGTACGCCTACCCCTTCGTCGAGCAGCGGCTGACGGGGGAGTGGCGGCAGGAGCAGCACTTCAGCGAGCGGCCCAGGGAACGGCCGGTGCGCACCGGTCTCGGCGCGGCCGGCGTCACCTTCTACGGCGTGCTGGTCCTCGCCGGCGGCAACGACGTGGCGGCGCAGACGTTCCGGATCTCGGTGAACGCCCTGACCTGGATCTTCCGGATCGCCCTGGTCGTGGCCCCGGTCCTGGCCTTCTTCGTCGCACGCGGGCTGTGCCGCGCCCTGCTGCATGCCGAACAGGAACGGCTGGTCGAGGGCGAGGAGACCGGACAGGTACGGCAGAACCTCGCCGGCGGCTACGAGGAGGGGCACCGGCCGGTGACGGATTTCCGGCCGGGCGCCCCCCGTCGGCCGATCAGTCCTCCGCCTCCGTCCCCCGGTTCACGTACTGGAACACCAGCCCGGCAACACCCCGAGCCAGAACGCCGAAGCCGATGAGGAACAGCCACAGCCCGAACACCACCCCGGTCGCCGCGACGGCGAACCCGAGCGCGGTGACGATCGGCCAGGGGCTGTGCGGCGGGAAGAACTCCAGGGGCCCTGCGGTGTCCGCGATCTCCGCGTCGGTCCGGTCCTGGGCACGCGGGCCGCGGCGCACGTAGTGGGTGGCGCAGAAGAAGGAGACCACGGCGGCCATCCCGAACGCCACGATCAGCGCCGCCGTCCCCGCCGGGTCGGCGTGCGACCACACCCCGTACAGAGCGGCGGCGGCGCCGAAGAAGACGGCCACGCCGCCGAAGAGCAGGGCCTCGACCTTCACCGCAGACCCTCCTTCTCCGCCTGCCGGACGATCTCCGGGTGGTGCAGGTCGAAGGCGGGCGACTCCGACCGGATCCGGGGCAGCGCCACGAAGTTGTGCCGCGGCGGCGGGCAGCTCGTCGCCCACTCCAGTCCGCGCCCGAACCCCCACGGGTCGTCCTCCTCGACCTGCCTGCCCTTGTGTGCGGTGAGCCAGACGTTGTAGAGGAACGGCAGCGTGGAGACGCCCAGCAGGAACGCGCCCGCCGACGAGAGGGTGTTGAGCAGCGTGAACCCGTCGACAGGCAGGTAGTCGGCGTACCGGCGGGGCATGCCCGCCGCGCCGAGCCAGTGCTGCACCAGGAACGTCAGCTGGAACCCCGGGAAGAGCAGCCAGAAGTGCACCTTGCCCCAGCGCTCGTCGAGCATCTTCCCGGTGAACTTGGGCCACCAGAAGTAGAACCCGGCGAACATCGCGAACACCACCGTCCCGAACAGCACGTAGTGCAGGTGCGCCACGACGAAGTAGGAGTCGGTCACGTGGAAGTCGATCGGCGGCGACGCGAGGAGCACCCCGGTCAGCCCGCCGAGCAGGAACGTCACCAGGAAGCCCATCGCCCACAGCATCGGCGTCTCGAACGAGAGCGAACCGCCGCGCATCGTCCCGATCCACGCGAAGAACTTGATCCCGGTCGGCACCGCGATCAGGAACGACATGAGGGAGAAGAACGGCAGCAGCACCGCCCCGGTCGCGAACATGTGGTGCGCCCACACGACCGCGGACAGCATGGTGATGGAGGTCGTGGCCCCGATCATCGGCAGGTACCCGAACACCGGCTTGCGGGAGAACACCGGGATGATCTCGGTGATGATGCCGAAGAACGGCAACGCCACGATGTACACCTCGGGATGGCCGAAGAACCAGAACAGGTGCTGCCACAGCAGCGCTCCGCCGTTGTGCGCGTCGAAGACGTGCGAGCCGAACTTCCGGTCGCACTCCAGGGCGAGCAGCGCGGCCGTCAGCACCGGGAAGGCAGGCAGCACCAGGATGGACGTGAACAGCACGTTCCAGGTGAACATCGGCATCCGGAACATCGTCATGCCCGGGGCGCGCAGGCACATGATGGTGGCGAGGAAGTTCACCGCGCTGAGCGTCGTGGACACACCCGAGACCACCAGCCCCATCGTCCACAGGTCACCGCCGGCGCCGGGGGTGTAGTAGGCGCTGTTCAGCGGCGCGTAGGCGAACCAGCCGAACGCCGCCGCACCGCCGGGTACCAGGAACCCGGAGACCACGATCAGGCCGCCGAACAGGTACATCCAGTACGACAGCGCGTTGAGCCGGGGGAACGCCAGGTCGGGGGCGCCGATCTGGAGGGGCATGACGGCGTTCGTGAACCCGGCGAACATCGGGGTCGCGAAGAGCAGCATCATGATCGTGCCGTGGATGGTGACGAACTGGTTGTAGGTCTCGTTGCTGAGGAACTGCAGCCCGGGGCGGGCCAGTTCGGCGCGCATGCCGAGCGCCAGCAGGCCCGCGAACAGGAAGAAGCAGAACGCGGTCACCATGTAGAGCCGGCCGATCACCTTGTGGTCGGTCGTGGTGGCCCAGTCCAGCAGGCGCCGCCCCAGGGGTGCCGGGGCGGCGGGAGGGGACGGCTCCTCGTCGACGTGCTGCGACAGTTCGGTCATGGTCCTCCTCAGCCGGGCCGAGCGCGAAAAGCGCCTCGCGGGTGCCCGGCCGGTCGTCCGGGGAAACCGGCACCGGTCCGCGAATGCGGGGTGTCCACCGCGCCACCGGCCGACATGACGGACAGACGGCTTTTGTTCGGTCGTGGCGACGCTACCGTTGCCCCGGCCGATGCCGGGTCCGCCACGCCTCACCCGGGTGGCATTCGATGCCGGGCGCGGGGTACTCGCCGCCCATGCGTACGACACATGAGCAATTGGCCGCCGCCGGTTCGGTGGCGGGGGCGATAGCGATCGTCGTTTGCGGTGTGCTCATCACGGCCGCGTTGGTGGGGGCCGTGCGCCTGGGCATCCGGGTACGGCGCCGGGAGTCCCCGACGCCCCGGCGCGAGGAGCAGCCGACGCTGCCCCCCACGGGACCGGTGCGCGAGGAGCGTGCCATGCGCGAGCCGAACGAGGTGCCCCGGGCGTCGGGTGACGACGACCGCCTCACCCCGCACCAGCTCGGCAACGTCTCCAGCCGCCCCAGCAGTGACCAGACCCGGCCCCGCTGGAGTCCGGGGTCCAGCGGATCCTTCGGCAGCGGGGGCGGCGGCACCAAGTGACGCGCTCCCGGTGACGACCCCTCATGGCGCCCACGGCACCCGCCGCGGGCGCCACGGGTCTGCGCGACGGCCCGGCCGCGTACGGCCGGCGGGGCCGCACGTGGCCGGGGCCGGTCACGCCACTCGCTCCGGGGCGCTCGTGTCCACCAGCCGGGCCGCCCGTTCCACGCGCGTCGGCAGCGGGCGGCGGGCCACGAGCGCCCCGGGCAGCCGCGCCAGGGTCTCGCGCAGCGCCCGCCGGGCGCCCGGCCGGGCGGCGAGCGCGGCGACCGCCAGTCGTGCGGCCGCGCCGACGGCCAACGGCAGCGGCCGGCGCAGCCACAGGGTCAGCACCTCGTTGCGGCGCAGCACGGGACTGCGACCCCGGCGGCCGCCCGGATCCGGATGGTGCCGGGCCGTCAGCGACGGCTCGTAACTGACGCCCCAGCCGCGTGCCGACAGGTCGTAGGCGAGCAACGTCTCCTCCCCGCCGAAGAAGAGCAGCGGGTGGAAGCCACCCGCCCCGAGGAACGCCTCCCGGCGCACCACACACGCACAGGCCAGAAAGCCCAGCACCGGCCGTCCGGGCAGGTCGGGCTCGGCGGGCAGCGGGGAGGCGGCCGGCACCGCGTTGAGCGGGTCCTCGGCACCCTCGGGGCCGACGAGCGTACGGGCGGCCAGCAGACCCAGCCGGGGGTAGGCGTCCAGCAGGTCGGCCGCCCGGCTCAAGGCGCCCGGAACCCACCAGGAGTCGTCGTCGCTGAACGCGACATAGGGCGTGTCGGCGTTCAGCACGGCGAGGTTGCGGCCCAGGGCGCCGGTGTTGCGGCCGGGGCTGAGCACCCGGACGCCGCGGGCACGGCGCTGCACCGCCCGCAGCGCGGTGCGGTCGGAGCCGTTGTCCACGACGACGACCGGGGGCCGCTCCGGCAGGGCGCCGAGCGCGTCGAGGGTGCGCAGGAGACTGGCACACCGGTCGCGGGTGATCACGGCGACGGTGACCCGGCCGTCGGACACGGGCGTCAACTCCTCGGCGGGACGGGGCGGGACGGCAGCAGTGCCAGGGCGGCGGCGACGACCTCGGTGGGCCGGATCAGCAGCAGGCGGGGATCGGGGGCCGTGCCGTGCGGGTCGCCCGGCGGGCCCGGGTGCCACAGCGCCACGTGGCGCGGCACACGCGGCGGGCCCCACAGTTCGGGGGAGACCGGCCCGAAGAGCGTCACGGACGGCGTGCCGTGCGCGACGGCCAGATGGGCGAGGCCCGTGTCGCCGCTGACCACCAGCGCGGCCCCGGCGACCAGGGACGACAGTGCCCCGAAGGGCAGTCCGCCGCCCAGCACGTCCCGCCCGGGGACACCGGCCGGTCCGGCGACCGCCCGCACCAGCGCCTCCTCGCCGGGCCCGCCCGTGACCACCACCCGGTGACCGGCCGCCCGCAGCCGCCGGGCCACCTCGGCGAACCGCCCGGCGGGCCACCGGCGGGCGGCCGCGTCCGCACCGGGGTGCACCACCACCGCGCCCGGCGCGGGGGAGGGGGCCGCCGGCGGCGGGAGACGCAGGTCGGACGGGTCGGCGGCGATGCCGTACGAGCCGAGGAAACGGCACCACCGCTCGCGCTCGTGCTCGTCCGCACGCCACAGCGGCGGCCGTCCCGGGTCGGCGTGGGCGAGCAGCCGGTGCGGCCGCAGGGCGGCCAGGGCGTCGCGGCTCTCGGGGCCGTTGCCGTGCAGGTCGACCGCCAGCCGCGGGCGCGGTCCCGGCCAGTGGGCCAGGGAGGGCACGGCCCGGCCCGGGGCCTCGGCCGGCAGCACCGTGTCGACCGCGCCGGTCGCCAGGGCCGCCTCGGTGAGGGCGGGGGGCAGGGCGAGCACGAGGTGGTGCCCGGGGTGCGCCCGGCGGATGCCGCGCAGCGCCGGGACACCGGTGAGCAGGTCACCGAGCCCCAGCGCCCGCAGCGCCAGCAGGCAGGGCGCGTCGGGGGCGGCGGTCACCGTCACCCCCTGAGGGCGGCACGGGCCGCGATACCGGTGGTGGAACGGCCGTCCAGGTAGGGGAAGAGGACCACCTGCCCGCCCCAGCTCGCCACCAGCGGCGCCTCCGGCAGCGGGGCCATCGCGTAGTCACCGCCCTTGGCCCAGATGTGCGGGCGCAGTTCGCCGAGCAGCTGCTCCGGCGTGTCCTCCTCGAAGACGGCGACCCCGTCGACGCACTCCAGCGCCCGCAGCACCCGGATCCGGTCCGCGACGGTCACCAGGGGCCGTCCCCGGCCCTTGCGGCGCCGCACGGACGCGTCCGAGTTGACGCACACGATCAGGCAGTCGCCACTGCGGCGCGCGGCCTGGAGGAGCGCGACGTGCCCGGCGTGCAGCAGGTCGAAGCAGCCGCCCGCGGCGACCACGGTGCCACCGGCCGCACGGACCCGCGCCGCGGTGCGCAGCGCGTCGTCCGTCGAGCCGCCCGCGGGCTCCGGCGCGCCCTCGGAGCCTGTGCCGAGGGACCGTACGCCCCCTTCGGCCACGAACCGGGTCGCCGCGTGCACGGCCGCGCGGACCGCGGTCTCCGTGAGGTCGCCGTCGGCCAGCGCCCCCGCGGCCGCCGCCGCGAACCGGTCCCCGGCGCCGCACGCGTCGCCCTCGGCGGTCACCGGCGAGGGCACCATCAGCGGTGTGCCGCCGTGGGACAGCAACGCCCCGCGCCCGCCGAGCGTCACCACGACGGAGGCCGCCCGCCAGGCGTCGACGAGGGCGCCCGCGTCCCGTGCCGCGCCACGCAGTCCGGCCGGGTCCTCCGGCTCCTCGCCGGCGCCGGCACCGAACCGGGCGGCGAAGGCGCGGGCCTCGGTCGCCGACGGCGTCACCATGCGCACCCCGGGCACCGGCGCACCGCCACGGGGATGCGGGTCCCACACCACGGGAGCCCGCCCGGCGGCCTCGGCCAGCACCTCGCGCAGCACGTCGGCGCTGCCGCGGCCGTAGTCGGCGACGAGCACCGCACCCGCGTCGGCGACCGCACGGCGCGCCTCTTCGGTGGCGTCCCCGGCGCGTCCCTCGCCGTCGTCCAGCCGCAGCATCGGCCGCCCCTCGGCAAGCACCCGGGTCTTGCTGGACAGCGTTCCCCGCAGGGGCAGCCCGACCACCCGCACCCGGCCCGCGAGCAGTTCGGCCAGCCGCTCGCTGGCCGGGTCCCGGCCCAGCGCGGTGACCAGCGTGACGTCACGGCCGTCCTTGGCGGCCAGCCACGCGGCCAGGGCCGCGCCCCCGGGCCGGGTGGTGCGCCGGACACCGCCGACCACGGGCACCGGCGCGTCGGGGGCGAGCCGCTCCGCCTTTCCGCACAGGTCGTGGTCGAGCAGCGCGTCGCCCACCACGATTAGCGGGGCCGGGCCGGTCATGCGCGCCCCTTCCGGGCCGCCGACCAGCGTCGCCCGGCCGGCCCCCGCGCCACGGCCCGGTCGAAGGCCTCGCAGAGCATGTGGACGGCCACCAGGTGCAGTTCCTGGACGGTCGCACCGGTCGCCGCGGTCACGGCCAGCGCCTCGTCCGCGCAGGCCTGCAACGGATTGGGCGCGGGTCCCGTGGCCGCCCACACGGACAGCCCGAGGCGGTGCGCCTCGGCCGCGGCGACCAGCAGGTTCGCGCTGGCGCCACTGGTCGACAGAAGCATCAGGACGTCCCCCGCGCGGCCGTGCGCGGCCACCTGGCGGGCGAAGATCTCCTGGACGCCGTAGTCGTTGGCGATGGCGGTCGTCGACGAGGTGTCCGCGTGCAGGGCGAGCGCCGAGAACGGCGGCCGGTCCTCCCGGTAGCGGCCCACCAGTTCGGCGGTCAGGTGCTGGGCCTGGGCGGCGCTGCCGCCGTTGCCCGCGACCAGCAGCCGGGCACCGCCGGTCAGCCGCCCGGCCAGCTCGGTGCCCCACCGCTCGACGAGCGGGGCGTCGGCGCGGAAGCCCTCCAGGGCCTTCATCAGGTCGTCGCAGTGCGTGAGGTCGGTGACGAGCTTCATCGGACCACCCCCGACAGGGAGGGAACACTGGAGACCGCGCTGTAGACCTCGGTCAGGCCGTCGGCCACCCGGTCCCAGGTGTAGCGGGCGAGGACCCGGTGCCGGCCGGCGGCGCCGTACTCGTCGAGCCGCCTCGGGTCGTCGAGCAGACCGCGGATCGTGGCGGCGGTGTCGTGGTCGTCCTCGGAGGGCACCAGCAGGCCGGTCACGCCGTCCACCACGGTGTCCAGCTGTCCGCCGACGGCGGTGGCCACGACGGGGGTGCGGCACGCCATGGCCTCGACGGGCACGATGCCGAACGGCTCGTAGCGCGGCAGGGAGAGCACCAGGTCCGCGCCGGACATGAGCCGGGGCATGTGCTCCCGGCCGACCCCGCCGAGCAGTTCCACCCGGTCGGCGACCCCGTACTCGTCGGCGACCGCCCACAGCCGCTCCGCCTCCGGCTCCGCGGCGAGCAGCGCAGGCTCCGGTCCGCCGGCGATCAGCAGCCGGGCGTCGGGTACCCCGGCCAGGGCGCGGATCGCGCGGTCGAAGCCCTTGCGGGGGACGAGCCGGCCGACCGTCAGCAGCCGCGGGGGGCCGGGCCGCGAGCGGCGCAGGCCGGGTACGGGGGAGAACCGCACCGGGTCCACCCCGCAGGGCACGATCGAGACGTGGTCCGTGGCCAGCCCCATGGCCTTCAGCTCGGCCACCTCGTCCCGGCAGGTCGCGACGATCGCCGCGCACTCCCGGCCCACGGCCCGCTCGATCCCGATGCGCCCGGCCGGACTGGTGTCGGCGGCACCCTGATGACGCCGCTTGACCGTGCCGAGGGCGTGGTACGTCTGCACCACGGGCAGGCCGAGGGCGCGGGCGCCGGCCAGCGCCGCCATGCCGGACATCCAGAAGTGGGCGTGCACCACGTCGGGTGTCGCGACCGCCCACTCCCGGGCCAGCCACTCGCCGAACTCCGGCATGTACGGGAGCAGTTCGTCCTTCGGTACGGGTGCCGCCGGACCCGCCGGCACATGGACCACCTGTACGCCGTCGGGGGTCACCACCCGGTCCGGCAGCCGTGGCCCGTCCCGCCGCGTGTACACGGTGACCTCGTGGCCGCGGCGGGCGAGCACCCCGGCGACCTGCGCGACGTACACGTTCTGGCCGCCCGCGTCCGGCCCGCCGAGCTCGGCCAGCGGGCTGGCGTGCTCCGAGACCATGGCGACGCGGCCGGCCGAGGGATAGCTGTGGCTCATCGGGTGACCTCCTTGATCAGGCGCTCCCAGTCGTCCCGGAAACGTCGTTCTCCGTAGCGGGCCTGTACCGCGGCCCTGGCGGCCTCCCCCGTCTGCCTGGCGTACGCCGGATCCGCGAGGAAGCCGCGCACGGCGTACTCCAGGACGTCGAAGCGGTTGGAGACGACCCCGGCGCCGTCCGGCACGGCCTCGCGGACCTCGGTGGTGGCCAGCGCCACCACCGGCATTCCGAGGAACATCGCCTCCAGCAGGGACAGCCCGAGCGACGTCCAGCGCACCGGATGGACGTACACCCGGCACCTGGCCATCGCCGGATGCAGTTCGCCCTGGGGCAGGTCGCGGCAGCGGCAGCGGTCCGGCGGCAGGCCGAGGTGGGCGGGGAGCGCCGCGGTGCGCATCCCGAAGACGTCCAGCGGCGCCCACGCGGCGAACCGGGGCAACAGGTCGGTTCCGGTCGTACGGCCCCTGCGCACCGGATCGTTGACGACGACCGCGGCCCGTGGCTCGGTGCCGGTCCACAGGTGCCCGGGGTCGATGATGCCGTGCTCGACGACCGCGGTGGGCGCCCGCCCGGTGTCCCACATCAGACGGTTGAAGTGGGTGACGTGCACGACGGTGACGTCGTCGCGGCCGGCCAGCGGGTGCCGGGTGCCCTCGGGCGTCCCGTGCGGGCTGTTGTGCTCCACGTAGACGGCCGGCACGTCGATGCCGGGCCGGCGGCCGGTCCACTGCCGGGCGAGTTCGAGCTCATGGGGCCGTTGCAGCACCATCAGGTCGATGTCGGCCTCCCGCAGCTGATCGGGCGTCACCTCGCGCACCGACGCGGGCCACCGCCAGGTCCGGGCCCGGCCGAGCCCGTCGGGCCCGCGGTCCGGGGTCACCGGCACCAGGAAGGTGTACGGGCCCTGCACGAACGACGTCAGCCATGAACCGTGCACATGCCATACCAGGACGTTCATCGTCTCCCACCTGCTCGTATGCCGTCAGAGGTGCCGCCGGAGGAGTGCCGTCACAGGAGTGCCGTCACAGGAGTTTCCGCACCGCGCCGACCACGTCCTCGGCCGACACCTCGGCCAGGCAGGGGTGGCCGGGCACGGGACAGTCCCGGGCCCGGGTGTCCGCGCAGGGCGCGCGCTGGTTGCCGAGCAGCACGCTCGGCACGCCGTAAGGCGCCCACCGCTCGGCCGGCACCACCGGGGCGAACAGCGACACCACCGGCGTACCGACGGCCGCCGCCAGGTGGGCGGGACCGGTGTTGCCGCACACCACCACGTCGGCCAGCCGCAGCACGCCCGCCAGCACACGGGGGTCGGTGCGACCGCCGAGGTCGATCCCGGCGTCCCCGCTCACCGACCGGGTCAGCTCCGTCTCACCGGGGCCACCGGTGACGACGACCCGGTGCCCGGCGTCGGCGAGCAGTTCGACGGCCGCCGCGCACCGGTCGGCACCCCAGGCCCGGGCCGGTGCGCTGGCGCCGGGATGGACGACGACGTAGGGACCGGGCCCGGTGAGCGCCACGGTGTCCGGGGGCGGCAGCACCCGCAGCCGTCCGTCGTCGCCGGGCCCGGGCAGGAAGCCCAGCGCGACGGCGGTGTCCAGCGCGGCCTCGGCCTCGTGCCGGCCCGCGCGCCGCCGGTGCCGTACGTCGAGCAGCCGCCCGGCGTGGTCGACGCTGTCGGCGCCGATCCGGCCGACCCCGGCCAGCCGCAGCAGCAGCGCGGTGGGCAGCGGGCTCTGGTGGAACGAGGTCAGCACGAGGGCCGTGTCGAACGCGGCGGCCCGCAGCCGTCCGAGCAGACCGGCCACGTCCGCGTCCGCGACCGAGGGCGGGTCGAACCCCTCCCAGGGCGCCTCCCACACCAGGACCTCGTCGACGCCGGGCAGCAGCCGGGCGGCCGGTTCGCCGCGGGGGCCGCAGAGCATGGCGACGTGGGAGCAGTGCGCGGCCACGGCGCGGACGGCGGGCCCGGCGAGCAGGACGTCGCCGAAGCTGTCCAGGCGTACCACCAGTGCCTTCACGGGCGACCACCGTCCAGCAGCGTCCGGACGGCGGTGAGCAGGTCGGGCGCGTGCTCCGGGGCCCCGCTGATCTCCTCGGGGCGGGTGGCCGGGTTCGGGACCAGCACGCCCCGGGCCCCGGCCGACCGGGCGGCGGCCACGTCGGCACCGATGTCGCCGACCACCGCGCACTCGCCGGGCACCCGGCCGAGCAGCCGCGCCGCCCGCAGCACCAGCCCCGGCCGGGGCTTGCGGCAGTCGCAGCCGGCCTCGGGCGGATGCGGGCAGTAGAGCCAGACGTCGACCCCGCCCAGCAGGACGTCGGCCCGGGCGTTGACGCGCCGCACGTCGGCGTGACTGAGCAGGCCCCGCCCGATGCCGGACTGGTTGCTGACCACCCCGGTGGCGAGGCCGGCACCGCGCACCAGCTCCAGGGCCTGCCGGGCGCCGGGCAGCAGCCGCACCCGGTCGGGGTCGCCGTTGTAGGGGACGTCCACGACCAAGGTGCCGTCCCGGTCGAAGAGGACCGCGGTGACGGGGCGGGCGGAGCGAATGGGGGTCATGGTGCGCTCCGCGAGGGGGTGAGGTCGGTGGCGGTCACGGGGCCGGGGCGCAGCGGGGCGGCGCGGCGGTGGCGGATCAGACCGGTGAGCCAGTGGCGGACCGCGAGCGGTGGGATGAGCACGCTGGTCGCGGCCATCGTCGCGGTCTCGCGCGCCGTGCGCGGGCCGGGCAGGACGCGGGCGAGGGTGAACTCGACGGTGCCGGCCGCCCACAGCGCCCCGGCGACGGCCGCGGCCCGGCGCCGGCCCGCCAGCGCGAGCGCGACCGCGGCCAGTGCCGTGGCCGTCACGAGCGCGTGCCGGGGCAGCCGTCCGCGGGGCGCCCGGGCCCGGTCCCACCAGTCGGCGCCGTGCAGCCGGTTCATGAGGGCGTCGTCCGCGTTGCCGCGCTGGGCCCGCACCGACACCCATGGGTCCGCCGCCCGCACCGGGTGGCGGGTGACGCGCTGCCCGCGGCGCAGCGCCCACCCCGCCTCCTGGATCCGCAGCGCCAGGTCGGCGTCCTCACGGAAAGCCCGCCGGAACCGCTCGTCGAAACCGCCGACCGCGCTCAGCGCCTGCGTCCGGTACGCCATGTCGGCCGTCGCCCAGGCCGCCTCCTCCAGCCCCGCCGTGCCGCGTTCCCAGTCGGTGGGCCTGCGTCCGTCGGGCAGCGGCACGGTCAGCCGCCCCTGGACCCCGCCGGTGGCCGGTCCGGCCCCGTCGAGGTCGGCGGCCAGCCGGCGGGACCAGTCAGGCAGCACCTGCACGTCGTCGTCGAGGAAGACCGTCCACGGCGTGCGGACCGTCCGCCAGCCCGCGTTGCGGGCGGCCGCCGGGCCCCGGCCGCCGGTGCGCAGCGCGCGGACCCGGTCGCGCAGGGTGCCCGCCGCGCCGAGCGGCAGCGGCGCGGCGGGGTCGGGGCGGTCGTCGACCACGACGATCTCCTCGGGAGGGTGGCCGGTGGCCGCGTCGAGCGCCCGCAGGCAGTCGGCGAGACAGGCCCGGCCGATGGTCGGGACGACCACGCTGTAGGCGGGCGCGCTCATGCGAAGACCTCCCGGCGGCGCACCGCGAACGGCCCCAGCGCGAGCAGGTCGACGGGCGCCGAGCCGAAGCACTCCAGGGCGTCGCGCGGATCGTCGACCATCGGACGCCCCGCGGTGTTCAGGCTGGTGTTGACGACCACGGGCAGGCCCGTCCGGGCCTCGAACCCGTCGATCATCCTCGCCACCAGCGGCTCCGCGGACCGGTCCACCGTCTGGATCCGGGCCGTGCCGTCGACGTGCACGACCGCGGGGATGCGCGCCCGCCACTCCTCGGCGACGTCGTGAACGAACAGCATGTACGGGCTCGGCAGCGGCCCGTCGAACAGCTCGGCGGCCCGCTCGGTCAGCACCATCGGGGCCACCGGCCGGAACTCCTCCCGCCCCTTCACGGCGTTGAGCCGCTCCAGGTTGGCCGCGTGGCCCGGGTGGGCGAGCAACGAGCGGTGCCCGAGCGCCCGGGGGCCGTACTCGCTGCGTCCCTGGAACCAGGCCACGATGCCGTCCCGGGCCAGCTCGGCCGCCACCGTCTCGGCGATGTCGTCCGGCTCCTCGTACGGCACGGCCGCCCGCTCCAGCCACGCCCGCAGTTCGTCGTCGCTCCAGCCCCGCCCGAGCGCGGCCGTCGGCATCGGTTCCACCGTCTCCTTCTGGTGGGCGACGTGCAGGGCCGCGCCGAGCGCGGTGCCCGCGTCCCCGGCCGCCGGCTGCACCCAGACCGTACGGAACGGGCCCTCCCGGTACAGCACGGAGTTGGCGACGCAGTTGAGCGCCACCCCGCCCGCCAGCGTCAGCACGTCCTGCCCGGTCCGCTCGTACAGCGAGCGCACCAGGTGCAGCAGGACCTCCTCCAGGCAGGCCTGGGCACTGGCGGCCAGATCGGCGTGGTCGCGGGTCCAGTCGCCGCCCGCCGCCCGGGCCGGCGCCAGCGACGCCCACGGCACGGGCCGGGCCCGGAAGCCGCCGTCGCCGTCCGCGCGGACGTACGGGCGCAACGCGTCGAGGAAGCGCGGACTGCCGTAGGAGGCCAGCGCCATCACCTTGAACTCGTCGCTGCTGCGCAGGAATCCGAGGTGCTGGGTGAGGTCCTCGTAGAACAGTCCCAGCGAGTCGGGCAGCGCCTGCGCGGACAGCACCTCCAACTCCCGGTTGACATAGCGCCCGGACAGGTGGGAGCCGCACTCGCCGCGGCCGTCCAGCACCAGCACCGCGCAGTCCGGATAGGGCGAGGCCTGGCCCGCGGAGGCGGCGTGCGCGACATGGTGGGCGACGAAGCGCACCTTCTCCGGGTCGAGACCGGGCAGCGCCTCGGCCAGGAACCCCGGCGCCTGCCGGGCGTACTCCTGGCGCAGCCCGTCCCAGGGGTCGTCGAGTCCCAACCGGTCAGCGGGCAGCGCGAGTTCAGGATCGTACGAGTAGGCGACCGCGTCCAGGTCGGCGGCGTGCAGGCCGGCCTGCTCCAGGCACCAGCGGGCGGCCTGCTCGGGCAGTTCCCACGCGGAGAAGGGCACCGGCCGTTTGCCGTGTTTGCGTCGGCTGAAGCGTTCCTCCTCCGCCGCCGCCACGATCCGGCCGTCCACCACCAGGGCGGCGGCCGGATCGTGGAAGAGAGCGTTGATTCCCAGGACGCGCATGCGGTGCCTCCGTGGCTGGGGGGTGGGGCGCGGGCGTCAGCCGCGCGGGTCCGGCGGGGACGACGGACGGGCGGCGAAGTAGGCGATGGTCTGCTTGATGCCCTCCTCCCAGGGGACGTGCGGTGTCCAGCCGAGGAGTTCACGGGCCAGCGTGGTGTCGGGGCGGCGCCGCTGCGGATCGTCGGTGGGCCGCGCGACGAACTCGATCGGGGACGCCGAGCCGGTCAGCTCCACCACCCGCAGGGCGATCTCGTGGACGGTGACCTCGTCGGTGCCGCCGATGTTCACCGGGCGTACCGACCGGCTGGCCGCCACCCGCAGAATCCCGTCCACCGTGTCGTCGACGTAGCACAGCGAGCGGGTCTGATTGCCGTCCCCGGCCACCGTCAGCGGCTCGCCCGCCAGCGCCTGGCACACGAAGGTGGGCACGGCACGGCCGTCCAGGGCCCGCATCCGCGGCCCGTAGGTGTTGAACAGCCGGACGATGCCCGCGTCGGCGTCCCGGTTGCCGACGTGCGCGGTGACCAGCGCCTCGGCGAACCGTTTGGACTCGTCGTAGACGCTGCGCGGGCCGACCGGGTTGACGTTGCCCCAGTAGTCCTCGCGCTGCGGATGCACCAGCGGGTCGCCGTACACCTCGGACGTCGAGGCCAGCAGGAAGCGGGCCCCGTCGCGCTCCGCGAGCCCCAGCATGGTGCGGGTGCCCAGACTGCCGACGTCCAGCGTCTCCAGCGGGTGACGCAGGTAGTCGGCGGGGGAGGCGGGGCAGGCGAAGTGCAGCACCAGGTCGTAGGGGCCGGGCAGGTCTTCGTGGACGTCGGGCGCGGACACGTCCCGCTCGACGTAACGGAAGCCGGGGCGGCCCCTCAGGTGGGCGATGTTCTCGCGCGAACCGGAGAGCAGGTTGTCGACGCAGTCGACTTCGACCTCCGCATTCAGCAGGTGTTCACAGAGGTGGCTGCCGAGGAAACCGGCACCGCCGGTGACCACGGCCCGCCGCCAGGGCAGGGCTGAAAGCGCATCAGTCATGGAATGTCCTTCCACCGCGATGGCGGCGCACGCGGCCACCTCACCCGGACGCTGCTGGTCCTGCGCGGTGATGAGGGCTGATGTGTGAACGAGAAGGAACGCTCGTGGGGGACGGAGAACGGACGTGCCGCTCCGGACTGCCGCCGTTTTCCCGACGGCACTGACTCGGGGTTCCCGGGGCAGTTGTTTTCACACGTTGGTTCCAGTATGCGTATCTCCTCCTGTCCCGCGATTCGTGTGACGTGGCCGACGGGGGGCACTCGGCTCGCGGCGGATCCGAACCCGGACCGCTGTGCCACGAGCGGAGGTGAAGGGCATGGGACACGGTGGAAACGTCATCGACGAGTTGGTGACCGATCACCGCGAGGTGGAGGAGATCTTCGGCAAGATCGAGGCGCTGCCGCCCGGTGACAAGAACCGCAAGATCTACGCCGACCAGGCCACGATGGAACTGGTGCGGCACTCGGTGGCCGAGGAGGCCTACCTCTATCCGGCGGTGCGCGAGCACGTCGAGGGCGGGGAGGCCCTGGCGGACAAGGAACTCGAGGACCACGCCAAGGCCGAGCAGATCATGAAGGACCTGGAGAGCTGCGAGGCGGACGACACCCGGTTCGACACGCTGATGAACTCGCTGATGAGCGAGATCCGCATGCATGTCGAGGACGAGGAGCAGAACCTCTTCCCGAGGCTGCGCGCGGCCTGCTCGGCGGACGCCCTGAACGAGCTGGGCGACAAGGTCAGGCAGGCGAAGAAGACGGCGCCGACCCGCCCGCACCCCGCCGCCCCCGACAAGCCGCCCGCGAACAAGATGCTGGCCCCGGGCGCCGGCCTGGTCGACCGGCTCCGCGACGCGCTGACCGGCCGCGGGAAGACCGACTGACCCTGGGCCCGGCAGGCCCGACCGACCCGCAGCCCCTGGCGCACGACTCCGGGGCCCGGCGTGCAGCACGCCGGGCCCCGGAGTCGTGCGCCAGGGCTTTTGTGCGGCCGAGTCATGTTCAGGTTGTGAAGCCGACTGGGGGGCATGCCCTCGGTGAGTCCCTTCAAACCTCTGTGAGCAAGCACACTTGGCGTCCAAATGCCCTGACACGGCGGAAAATTGGGAACGAACCGGGCGTCGGGGCGAACCGGCGGGCCGCATCTCGGGTGCCTGGTCTGCCACCATGGCGGTGCCTGATCGACCGGGTGGAGCGGCCGCGCAGCGGAGCCGGCCCCCTCGCTTCCGCCGGTCCCCTCCCACCTCCCGGTTGCCGAGTACCGCTGTGCCCTCTGCTGCTCCTGTCACCACCCCTGCCCCGCCGCCCGAAGCCGCCTCGCGCTCGCCGTGGCGGTCACTGCGCCACACCGGCATGCGCTGGTGGTCCGCCGCGAACTTCCTGTCCAACGCGGGCACCTGGATGCAGCTCACCGTGCAGAACCTGCTCGTGCTCCAGATCACCGGATCGGCGGCCGCCACCGGCCTGTCCGTGTCCGTGCAGGCCGCCCCGGCCCTGTTCATCAGCGTGTTCGGCGGCGCGGCCGTGGACCGCTGGCCCCGCCGCACCACCGTCGCCGTGAGCCAGGCGCTCCTCGGCGCCGTGGCCTTCACGACGGCGCTCCTGGTGGCCCTGGACCGGCTCGACCTGACCGGCCTGCTCCTGCTGGCCGCGGTGACCGGCGTCATCGCCACCGTCGACGGACCCGCCTGCGCCCTGCTGGGCAACGACCTGGTCCCCGCCGAGGACCTCCCCTCGGCCATCGGCGTGGGCGCCCTCGTGCACAGTGCGGGACGGCTGGTCGGCACCGCGCTCGCGGGGGTGACCGTGGGTTTCCTCGGCACGGCCTCCGCGTACCTGGCCAACGGGCTGTCGTTCCTGTTCGTGGCGTCGGTCGTGCCGTTCCTGCGTCCGGTGCGGGACCCGCGGGGCGAGGGGGACACCGGCCCGCGGGCGGCGCCCTCGCCCCCGCCGCCCGACGCCGAACTGAGCGTGCGCGAGGGACTGGCCTTCTTCGCCCGCCGCCCCCGGCTGGTCGCGCTGGCCTGTGTGTCCGCGATCAGCTCGGTCTTCGGGCGCAACTACGGACTCACCCTGGCCGTCCTCGTCACCGGCCCCCTCGCGGCGGGCGCGGGCGCGTTCGGGACCGTGTCGGCCGTCCTGGCCGCCGGTGGCATCGTCGGGGCCGTCCTCGGCGGCCGGCTGCGCCGGCCCTCGGTACGGCTGGTGGGCGTCCTCGCGGCGGCCGGCGGCCTGCTCCAGGCGGTCGCGGGGCTGTCCCCGTCACTGCTCGTGCTGCTGGTGCTGGTGCTGCCCATGGCGGCGGTGGAGTCCGTCTCCGACACCGCCATGACGGCCGTCCTCCAGACCGACCCGCCCGCGCACCTGCGCGGCCGCGTCCTCGGCATCTGGAGCAGCATCGGCACCGTGTGGAGCCTCGGCGGACCGCCGCTGCTCGGGCTCCTCATGGAGACGGCCGGTGCCCGCGGAGCGCTGGTGGGCGGCGGCCTCCTGGTCGCCGGCACGATCGCGGCCGGCTTCGCGGTACGGATCCGGCGCCCCCACGCGCCGGTACTGATCCGCCCCCGCAACGGGGAGACCGCCCTCACGAAGGCACTGGAGACAGCGGCCTGAGACCCGGGCCGCCCGCCCGGACACCAACCACGGGCCCGGCCCCGGCCCCGGCAGCGGCGGCTCGGCCGGGTTCCGGCGGTCCGGCCTCGTGTCGGCGGGCCGGTGGGTTCCAGGGCTGGGGCGTGTCGGCGGGCCGGTGGGTTGGAGGGCCTGGGCGTGTGTCGGCGGGCCGGGTCGGCCGGTCTGAAGGCCGGGGAGCTGCCGTGGGCGGGGCTCAGGTCCTGGCGGGGGTGTCGTCGGGGTCAGACGTTGGTGGAGCTGGGCGGCGTGCAATCGCGGCCGGTTGGTGGGTTCGGGGGCTGAGGCGTGTGTCGGCGGGCCGGGTCGGCCGGTCCGAATGCCGGGAAGCCGTCGTGGGCGGGGCTCAGGTCCTGGCGGGGGTGTCGTCGGGGGTGAGGCGTTGGTGGAGCTGGGCGGCGTGCAGTCGTGCCACCGGGGCGAGCAGGTCCGGATGGCGCAGCAGGGCCGCCGCCCGCCGGTCGTCCCCGTCGGGCAGGAGCAGGCGCCGGAAGTCGACCGACCCGCCGCCCAGGTGCTCCCCGTCGGCGAGCGCGCGGACGGCGAGCCGGGCCAGCTCGGGCTCGCAGAGCAGTTCGGCCGCCCAGCTCGCCACCACCTCGTCCACCCAGCTGCGCCAGGCGTCGTCCGCGTCGTCAGACGCGTCCCCGCCGGTCACCCAGTCGAGCCGCGCCGAGCCACCGGGGCCCACCACCCCGACCAGGCCGGCGTCCAGCGCCGTCGGGTAGCGCAGCCAGGCCGCCACCGTCACCGCCTGCCTGACCTGCGCCTCACAGCGTGCGGCGGCGAACGCGCCCCCGTGGGCGGGGAAGGCGCCCGAGAGCCAGCGAGCCGTCGCTGCGATGAGCGGAGAGAGATCTGCGAGCACTGCCAACCGTCCGAAACACCTGAGGGGAAAACGACCGGGAACCGACAAAACGGTATCCCGTGCCGGGCCCCCCGAGGTATGGGCGAAGCTCGTGGCCCTCCCCACAGCGCCCCGCGCACAACGCCTCCAGCCCCTCGCCGACGGCGAGGGGCTGGAGGCGTTGTGCGGACCTCTTCTAGAGCGGGCCGCCGGTCTCACCGGGTCGGACCCGGCCGCGCCAGGCACCGCTCTCGGTGCCGCGCTGCTCGATGAAGTCCTTGAAGCGGCGCAGATCGCCCTTGACCCGCCGGTCGATCATGCCGAGCGCGTCCGCGCCCTTCTCGGCCAGTCCGGAGGGCTCGACGTCCATCGTGAGCTCCACCCTGGTGTGGCCGTCGTCCAGGGACTCGAAGCGGACGGTTCCCCGCTGCCGGGTGTCACCGTCGGTGGTCCGCCAGGTGATCCGGTCGTCCGGCAGCTGGTCGACGATCTCGGTGTCGAACTCGCGCCGCACCCCACCGATGCTGGTGGTCCAGTGGTTGTGCCGGTCGTCGACCTGCCTGACCTCCTCGACACCCTCCATGAAGTTCGGGAAGTCCTCGAACTGGGTCCACTGGTTGTAGGCCGTGTGGAGCGGGACGCCGACGTCAACGGCTTCCTTGACCGTGCTCATCTGTTCCTCCTCGTCGCGAGCGGCTTATTCCCGGGGCGCGGACCTGCGGCCCCGGGCTGTCCTCTTGTTGGCCCCTGGGCTCGGCGTGATCGGGTCGCCGTCCGCCGCACGTTCGGGCGCGCCCTGGTCGGCGTCCTCCCGTGCGGCACGCTGCCCGACCTGCTCCAGCACCTCGTCCGTGAGGGTCGGGGCCGTTCTGTCCTTCTCGTGGTGTTCGGAGTGCTCTGATCGCTGTGCCACGGCGCCCGGGTACCCGGTTCCCTCCAGGGCATCCACACTTCCGCTCACCCGGCGACCGGGCCCTGCCCGTCGTAGGGACAACCCCCCGGTGCGGAGACCGGTTCGCCGGATGGCCGTGGGCGGTCGCGGTCGGCGAAGCTGCGAGGGATCGCGCGCACCAAGGACATCCACAAGGAGGCTCCCTTGCTCACTCGCCGCTCCGCCGTCCTGTCGGCCCTCGCCGCCGCCGGCCTCTGCGCCGCCTCCGCCCGTACCGCGTCGGCAGCACCGCGCCGGGCCGCTGGGCGGGCACGGCTGACGTTGCCCCCGCCCAGCGGCCCGCACCCGGTGGGGACGGCCTCCGTGCGGCTGGTCGACACCGCACGCGCCGACCCCTGGGTCCCGTCGCAGCCGTACCGGGAGCTGATGATCAGCATCCGCTACCCGGCACGGGCCGTCGACGGTCACCCGAGGGCACCGCAGCTGCTGCCCGGCGAGGCCGCCGGTTTCGCCGCCGTCAACAACTTCACCGACGTGCCCGCCGACCGGGTCGACTGGGCGGCCACCCGTACCCACGCCCACGAAGGCGCCCCGGCCGACCGCGCCCGGGGACCGTACCCGGTGGTCGTCTACTCGCCCGGCACCGGTGACCCTCGCTCCCTCGGCACCACTCTCAGCGACGACCTCGCCGCACGGGGCTACGTGGTGGTGACCCTCGACCACACCTACGACGCCTCGGCCGTGCAGTTCCCCGGCGGCCGCGTCGAACGCACCGTGCTGCCCGCGGAGTTCGCCAAGGCCTACCCGGACGAGGGGCGCATCAGGGTGCTCCTGGAGAAGACGATGGCCGTACGCGTAGCGGACACCCGCTTCCTGCTCGACGAGCTGCCGCGGGTGCTGCCCGGGGAGCTGCGCGGCCTGCCGGACTGGACCCGCGTCGGCATGTTCGGGCACTCGGCCGGCGGCTTCACCGCCCTCCAGGCCATGCACGACGACCCGCGCATCGCGGCCGGCGCGAACTTCGACGGCGTGCTCGCCTACGTCCAGGAGGACAGCGACCACGGCCACCTGTCCGGCGTCGCGGCGGACGGCCTGGACCGTCCCTTCCTGCTGGTCGGCAAGGACGGCAACGACCTGCGCACGGTACCGTCCTGGAACGCCCTGTGGCGGCACAGCCGCGGACCCGGTGCGGGCCTGACCCTGCGCGGCGCCGAACACGCCACCTACACCGACGCCGAGACGATGATCCCGCAGCTCGCCCGCCAACTGGGCCTGCCCCGCGCGACGGTCGTCAAGAACGTCGGCACGGTCGCTCCGGCCCGTGCGATCCTCGCCGAACGGGCCTGCCTCACCGCGTTCTTCGACCGGTGGCTGCGCGGCCGCGACGAGGCCGAACTGCCGGCCGGCCACCCGGAGGTGCGCTTGTTCCGCCGCTGAGCGGCCGCTTTGAAGCGCGCGCATGCGGGCCCCGTGACCGGACGCGCACGGGCCGACGTCGTGGAACGGGCGGCGTCGGCAGTTGCACCGCCTGCCGTACCGGCGTTTTCTGGAAGTATCCGACGGTGAAACAAGAGCGCCCAAGGTTGCGGCACTGACCTACCTGGGGCCCTGCCTCGTGGCGTTCGACGCGGAGGTGAACCAGGTGAAAGCCGTTGTCTACGAGAAGCCCTTCAGCGTCGCTGTCAGGGACGTCGACGATCCAGGCATCCAGCACCCGAACGACGTGCTGGTACGGGTCACATCCACCGCGATCTGCGGGTCCGACCTGCACATGTACGAGGGCCGCACGGCCGCGGAGTCGGGCATCGTCTTCGGACACGAGAACCTCGGCATCGTCGAGGAGGTCGGCTCGGGTGTCGCCTCGCTGTCCCAGGGCGACCGGGTCGTCATGCCCTTCAACGTCGCCTGCGGCTTCTGCAAGAACTGTCTGGCCGGGAAGACGGGATTCTGCCTCACGGTGAACCCGGGCTTCGCCGGCGGAGCCTACGGCTACGTGGCCATGGGCCCCTACAAGGGCGGCCAGGCGGAGCTGCTGCGGGTACCGTTCGCCGACTTCAACTGTCTGAAGCTGCCGCCGGGCAACGAATTCGAGACCGACTTCGTCCTGCTCGCCGACATCTTCCCGACCGGCTATCACGGCTGCGAACTCGCCCAGGTGATCCCCGGCGAGAGCGTCGCCGTCTTCGGCGCGGGGCCGGTCGGGCTGATGGCCGCCTACTCCGCGCTGCTGCGCGGCGCGGCCAAGGTGTTCTCGGTCGACCGGGTACCGGAGCGACTCGCCAAGGCGGAGGAGATCGGCGCGATACCGATCGACTTCACCCAGGGTGACCCGGCGGAACAGATCAAGGAACAGACCGGAGGTGAGGGCACCGACAAGGGCGTCGACGCCGTCGGCTACCAGGCCCAGGCGCACGACGCGAGCCACGAGGAACCCGCCGTGGTCCTCAACACCCTCGTCGAGACGGTACGGCCGACCGGCATGCTCGGCATACCCGGCCTGTACGTCCCGTCCGACCCCGGCGGACCCGACGAGCACGCCAAGCACGGCCAGCTCCTGGTCTCCATCGGCAGGATGTTCGAGAAGGGCCAGCGGATGGGCACCGGCCAGTGCAACGTCAAGCAGTACAACCGGCAGCTCCGCGACCTGATCATCGCGGGGCGGGCCAAGCCCAGCTTCGTGGTCTCCCACGAACTTCCGCTGGAGGAGGCACCCGTCGCGTACGAGAAGTTCGACCAGCGGGTCGAGGGCTACACCAAGGTCGTCCTGCACCCCGGTCACGCTCTGGCCGCGTAGGTCCAAGGGCTGGGGCCGGCGGGCCGCACGGCCCGCCGGCCCCAGCTGTCCGCGTCGCCGTGCCGCTAGCCGCGCCGTCCCGCGGTCTGGTACTCGTCCGCGGCGGGGGAGGGGCCGCCGTCCGTCCCCGGCCGCGCCCGGTCGGCGTGGCCCGGCCACCAGGCCGCGTGACCGATCAGGGCGGTGAGGCTCGGGGTGAAGAACATCGCCATCACGAAGGCGGCCACCGCGATGCCGAAGGACACCGCGAAGCCCATCTCCGTGAGCAGCGAGTTCCCGGCCAGCATCATCGTGGCGAAGGTCGCCGCCAGGATGAAGCCCGCCGCGGCCACCGTCGGTCCGGCGTGCCGCAGCGCCATCCCGGCCGCCTCGCGCGGCTCCCGGCCCTCCCGGGCCTCCTCGCGCAGCCGGGCGATCATGAGGATGTTGTAGTCCGTGCCGATGGCGACCACGAACAGATACATGATCACCGGGAGCATGAACATCAGCCCGGGCTTGTTCTGCGCGTCCTGGAAGATCCAGACCGTCGCGCCCAGCGTGGCGCCGAAGCCGAGGCCCACCGAGGCGATGAGGTACCAGGGCGCGACCACGCTGCGCAGCAGCAGCCCCAGGATCACCATGATCAGCAGGGCGGCGACCGGGAACACCGTCCGGTAGTCGTGGTTCACCGCGGAGTCGATGTCCTTGTAGATCGACGACATGCCGCCGACCACCGCCTCGGTGCCCTCGGGAGCACTGGCGTGCGCGACGTCCCGTACCCGGCCGACCGTGTCGATCGCCTTGTCCGTGGAGGCCTCGTACTTGAGCGTGACGGTGAAGTCCGCCGTGGTGCCGGGCTTGTTGAGCTGGTTCAGCCGGGCGCTGGCGACACCGTCCACGGCGCCGAGTTTTTGCGCGTACGCGTCGAACGCGGTCCTGTCCAACGGCTTGCCGGCGGTGCTGGACAGGTAGACGTCGGTGGGTGCGGCGGCACCGGCCGAGTACGCCTTCTGCATCTCGTCCTAGACGACCATGGACTCCTTGGTCTTGGGCATCGAGCCCGACGCCAGGTCGAAGGTGGCGTGGTAGCCGAGCGTGCCCAGCGACAGCACCACCAGGACGAGGCCGGAGACCGCGGCGGTCAGTGCCGGGCGGCGCTGCACACCACGGCCGAGGGCCGCGAACCGGGCGTTCTCCGGCTCGCGTTGCCAGGACTTGGAGGGCCAGAACACCTTCGGGCCGATCAGCGAGACGACGGCCGGTATCAGGGTCAGCCCCGCGACGAGCGTCACGGAGACCGCGATGGCCAGCGCCGGGCCCATCTGCTTGAGGAAGCCCAGGGTGGACAGCACCAGCGCGAGGAAGGCGATGATGACCGCGCCGGCCGCCGAGGCGATGGCCTCGCCGACCCGGGCCACGGCGTTGACCATGGCCTCCTTGGGTTCGTCGCCGGCGCGCAGGCGTTCGCGGTAGCGGAACATCAGGAACAGGAAGTAGTCCGTACCCACGCCGAAGAGCACGACGATCAGGATCGACGAGACGGAACTGTTGGCCTGCAGACCGAACAGCTTGGTGGCGTAGGCGATCAGTCCGTTGGCGATCGCGGACACCAGGCCGATCGTGATGAGCGGCAGGACCGCGAGGATCGGCGCCCGGAAGATGATCAGCAGGGTCACCAGGATGATCAGGAAGGTGCCGATGCCGATCAGCGCCTCACCGCGCTTGGACGAGTCCTGCTGATCCAGTGCCTGCGCCGCCGAGCCGCCGAGCCTGGCCTCCAGGTCGGTGCCCTTGGTCAGTTGCTTGACGTCGTCGCGCAACACCTTGGCCGCGTCCGCCTGTACGGGCTGACCGGCGTTCTTGCTGTCCATCTGGACCAGGGTCATGGTGTATCTGCCGTCCTTGGACGGCTGGCCGGGGACGACCTTCTGGACCTGGTCGATGTGCTTGCCGCCCAGTTCGGTGGTGATCCGGGCGACGTCCTTCAGGTCGGCGGCGGTGAGCCTGCCGCCGTCGGTGCGCTGGTACAGGGCGATCGCGGACGGGGTGAAGGCGCTGGGGAACGCCTTCTCCTGGAGGTCGGCCGCTTTGATCGATTCGTAACTCTTGGGCAGGAAACTGCTCTCGTCGCTGTTCGAGGGCAGGCTCGGGGCGGTGGCGACGATCGCGACCGCCGCGATCAGCCATGCCACGATCGTCCAGACGGGATGTCGGACGACGGCACTGCCAATTCGTCGGAACATGCGGAAGGTCCTCCTGAGTAGGAAGATCACCGCAGCCCGGGGAGCGGACCCTGGCATCGGCGACCCCGACCGGCACGCACCCGACGGGCCGGTCGCATGGTTGTCTTGAGGTCACATGGTAGGGATCACCTACGACAGTCGGTCCAGTGGGTTTCCGGTACGCCCACCGGCCGGCGTCGCCCTCAGGGCCCCGTGGGGAGCAGGAACGCCGTGAGGGCGGCCGTGTCGTCCCGCAGCCGGTCGTGGCTGTAGTCGATCAGGTCCTGGTGGAGCCGCGCCAGCAGTTCCGGCGGCGGCATCGGGCCCCAGGACCGCAGCCGCTGCAACAGCGGGTAGAAGACGCCGTCGGGGTCCCGGGTCTCCGTGACGCCGTCCGTGTACAGCAGCAGCTGGTCACCGGGGCCGAAGGCGTAGGTGTCCACGCGGTAGGGGTCCCCGACCAGCATGCCGAGGTTCAACGGCGGCCCCGGCCGGCCCCGGTCCAGCTCGCGCACCTCGCCGGGGCGGATCAGCAGCGGCGGTGGATGGCCGCAGTTGAGGACGCGTACGACCCGCTCGTCGGCGGGGATCTCGGCGAAGACGGCGGTGACGAACCGTTCGGCCGTCTCGTGCCCGCCCAGCTGGTCGGCCCTGCGCGACATGCTGACGTCCACCCGCTCCACCAGCGCGTGCAGGTCGGGTTCGTCGTGCGCGGCCTCGCGGAACGCCCCCAGCATCGCGGCCGCCGTCTCCACCGCGAGCAGCCCCTTGCCGCGCACGTCGCCGATGAGCAGCCGTACCCCGTAGGCGGTGGGCACCGCCTCGTAGAGGTCGCCGCCGATGCGGGCCTCCGCGGCGGCGGACAGGTAGAAGCTCTCCAGAAGCAGGTCGCCGATCCGGTGCGGCACCGGCCGGAGCAGGACGCGTTGCGCGATCTCGGCCACGAACCGGACGTCGGCCAGGGTGCGTTCGCGGCGCGTGCGGTGCGCGGCCAGCACCGTCCCGAGGGCGCCCACCAGGGCCGTGCACGCGTAGACGGCGACGTAGTGCCGTTCCCAGACGTAGCCGACGGCGCGGCCCGCGCAGCACGGGGTGCCGGCCAGCAGCATCTCGAAGCCGACGGCGAAGACGGTGGTGCCGGCGACGACGACCGCCGTGTGGGCGAAGGCGGTCACCAGGGGCAGCGCGATCAGCGCGAAGCTCACCGGCCACGACACGGGCGTGATCGGCTCGACCACCAGCACGCCGGCGACGTACATGACGGGGAGCCAGCGCATCCACGCGGGGGGTGCGGGCAGTGCTGGGTTGCCACCGTCGTGCCTCACCCGGGACTCCTGGCCTACGCATCTCGACAAGACGACCAGCGTCCCCGGCCACCGGGGGACACGCCCGGATTGCTCCGTTCAGCGGCATGTTCCGTCGACAGTATTCGTGACCTTCTTCGAAACATTCGGGATTTCTCGGCGCTTCAATGGATCTTCAGTTGGCTGATTGTCGACCCCGTCGATCTCCTACTGCCGAAATGGGTCTGTGAACTGCATGGATGGCCGCGACGGTGGAACGAAGGTTTCGAAATAATCACCGAAACTGTTGACAGGTGGCATGGGCAGACCAACACTCCCCACCAAGTCACACCCGCAGCAACCCGCACAGGCCACAGAGGAGGCACCGCATGAACCCGCTCGACCACGCCCTCAGCCGCCGGAGCGCCGGCGCCCTGCTGCTGGGCGCCGCCGCCGGGCTCGCCCTGCCCGGCACCGCCCGCGCCGCCACCGTCGTCACCACGAACCAGACCGGTTCCAACGGCGGCTACTACTACTCCTTCTGGACGGACTCCCAGGGCACGGTGTCCATGACGCTCGGCTCCGGCGGCAACTACAGCGCCAGCTGGCGCAACACCGGCAACTTCGTCTGCGGCAAGGGCTGGAGCACCGGAGCCCGCCGCAACGTGACCTACTCCGGCAGCTTCAACCCCTCCGGCAACGGCTACCTGTCCCTCTACGGCTGGACCTCGAACCCGCTCGTCGAGTACTACATCGTCGACAACTGGGGCAACTACCGGCCCACCGGAACCTACAAGGGCAGCGTCACCAGCGACGGCGGCACCTACGACATCTACCTCACGACCCGGTACAACGCGCCGTCCGTCGAGGGCAACAAGACCTTCAACCAGTACTGGAGCGTCCGCCAGTCGAAGCGCACCGGCGGCACCATCACCACCGGCAACCACTTCGACGCCTGGGCCAGGGCCGGCATGTCCCTCGGCAGCTTCAGCTACTACCAGATCCTCGCCACCGAGGGCTACCAGAGCAGCGGCAGCTCCAACATCACGGTGGCATGATGAGCGCCCCGGTGGAACGCTCCTTACGCCCCGTGGTGGCCGCCGCCGTCGCACTGGCCGCCGCCGGCACCCTCACCGTCGGCGCCGTCCCGTCCCACGCGGCCACCTGCACCGGCTACGTGGGCCTCACCTTCGACGACGGGCCGTCCGACGCCCACACCCCGAGCCTGCTCAACGCCCTGCGGGCGAACGGGCTGCGCGCCACCCTGTTCAACGAGGGCCAGTACGCGGCCGCCTACCCCGCGCAGGTCAGGGCCGAGGCCGGCGCGGGCATGTGGATCGGCAACCACAGTTACACCCATCCGCATCTGACCCAGCAGTCCCAGGCGGGGATCGACTCGGAGATCTCCCGCACCCAGTCCGCCATCGCCGCCGCCGGCGGCGGGACACCGACCCTGTTCCGGCCGCCGTACGGCGAGACCAACGCGACCGTGCGCGCGGTCGAGGCCAAGTACGGACTGACCCAGATCATCTGGGACGTCGACTCGCAGGACTGGAACGGCGCGAGCACCGACGCCATCGTGCAGGCCGTCTCCCGGCTCACCAACGGCCAGATCATCCTGATGCACGAGTGGCCGGCCAACACCCTGGCCGCGATCCCGCGCATCGCGGGGACCCTCACCGCCAAGGGGCTGTGCCCCGGACGGATCTCCCCCCAGACCGGCCGCGCGGTCGCACCCTGAGGAAACAGCGGCACCGGTGGCGCGGCGGCACGTCAACCGCCGCGCCACTGTCATGACTTCGGATGAACCGCGATCCGCCGGATCCCCCGCGTCGATAGGTTCGCCACCGTGGACTACTACGACCTGGGCCGTCACAGCCGACGTGTCACGACGTCGTCCCCCGACGCACAGACCTGGTTCGACCGGGGGCTGAACTGGACCTACGCCTTCAACCACGAGGAGGCCGTGCGCTGTTTCGAGGCGGCCGGCGCGGCCGACCCGGACTGCGCCATGGCCGACTGGGGCGTGGCCTACGCCCTCGGCCCCAACTACAACAAGCCCTGGGAGTTCTTCGACGAGCAGGACCTCGCCCGCACCGTGGAGCGCACCCACGCCGCCGTGCAGCGCGCCCACGCCAAGGCCGCCGTCCGTGCGACCCCCGTGGAGCGCGCCCTCGTGTCGGCCCTGCGCGCCCGCTACCCGCGGGCCGCCGCCCCGGACGCGGCGGCCTGCTCGGTGTGGAACACGGACTACGCCGACAGCATGCGCACCGCCTACGAACTGGCACCGGACGACCCCGACGTGGCGGCCCTGCACGCCGACGCCCTGATGAACCTCACGCCCTGGCAGCTCTGGGACATCCGCACCGGGGTGCCGGCCGACGGCGCCCGCACCCTGGAGGCCAGGGCCGTACTGGAGCGGGCCCTCGCCACCGAGGCGGGGACCCGGCATCCCGGCCTGCTGCACCTCTACATCCACCTGATGGAGATGTCGCCCACGCCCGAGACCGCGCTGCCCGTCGCCGACCGGCTGCGCGACCTCGTCCCCGACGCCGGGCACCTGCGGCACATGCCCTCGCACCTGGAGGTCCTCTGCGGCGACTACCGGCGCGTCCTCTCCGACAACACCGCGGCCGTCACCGCCGACGAGAAGTACCACGCGCGGGCCGGCGCCATGAACTTCTACACCCTGTACCGCTGCCACAACCTGCACTTCAGGATCTACGGCGCGATGTTCCTGGGCCGCCTCCAGGACGCCCTCGCCACCGCCGAACTGCTCGAGGCCGCCGTCCCGGAGGACCTGCTGCGGGTACCGAGCCCGCCGATGGCCGACTGGCTGGAGGGCTTCCTGGCGATGCGGGTGCACGTCCTGATCCGCTTCGGCCGCTGGGACGACATCCTGCGGCTCCCGCTGCCCGCCGACCCCGTGCTGTACTGCGTCAGCACCGCGATGCTGCACTACGCGCGCGGCGTCGCGCACTCCGCGACCGGCCGGATCGCCGAGGCGGAGACGGACCGCGCCCGGTTCCGGGAGGCCGTGGCCGCGGTGCCCGGCACGCGCACGATCTTCAACAACACCTGCGCCGACGTCCTGGCCATCGCCGCCGCCATGCTCGACGGCGAACTCGCCTACCGCAAGGGCGACTTCGACACCGCCTTCAGCGCCCTGCGGCACGCGGTCGACCTGGACGACAACCTCCCCTACGACGAACCCTGGGGCTGGATGCAGCCCACCCGGCACGCCTACGGCGCCCTCCTCCTCGAACGCGGCCGCGTCACCGAGGCCGAGGCGGTCTACCGGGCCGACCTCGGCCTGGACGACACCCTGCCCCGGCCGTTGCAGCACCCGGGCAACGTCTGGGCCCTGCACGGCCTCCACGAATGCCTGCGGCGGCTCGGCAAGGACGGCGAGGCCCGGATCGTGGCCCAGCAGCTGAAACTCGCCGCCGCGAGCGCCGACGTGCCGATCACGGCGTCCTGCTTCTGCCGCACCGACTGCTGCGGCACCCCGTAGGTCCACCGGACTACAGCGCCCGCGCCACCAGCAGCGCCACGTCGTCGTGGTCGTCGGGGTGGCGCAGACCGTGCAGCAGCAGGTCGCAGGTCTCCTCCAGCGGACGGCCCGGCTCCTCCAGGAAACCGAGCAGGACGTCTAGGCGGTCGTCGATCGGATGCCGGCGGGTCTCCACCAGACCGTCCGTGTAGAGGACCAGCAGATCGCCCTCGGCCAGGTCGACGGACCTGGTCTCGAACGGGATGCCGCCGACGCCGAGCGGGGCGGCGGCCGGCAGCTCCAGCAGGGCCGGCGCTGCGCCCGAGTGGACCAGCGCGGGCGGCATGTGACCCGCGTTGGCCATCTCGCAGCGCCTGGTGGCCGGGTCGTACACCGCGTACAGACAGGTGACGATGTAGTGCTCTAGATCGCAGGTGATCTTGTCCAGGTGCTGGAGCACGGCGGCGGGCGGCAGCTCCAGGTCCGCGTACGCGCAGGTGGCGGTGCGCAGCCGGCCCATCGTGGCGGCCGCGTCGATGCCGTTGCCCATGACGTCACCGACGACCAGCGCGGTCCGGTCGCCCGCCAGCGGGATCACGTCGTACCAGTCACCGCCCACCTCGCTGGTCGCCTGCGCGGGCTGGTAGCGGGAGGCCAGCTCCAGACCCGTGTGGTGCGGCGGGTGGTCGGGGAGCAGACTGCGCTGCAGGGTGAGCGCGGTGTTGCGGACGCTCTGGAACCAGCGCGCGTTGTCGATGGCGACCGCAGCGCGCCCGGCCAGCTCGCTGGCGAGGACCACGTCGTCCTCGTCGAACGGCAGCGGATTGCTGGTGCGCTTGAGGTCCAGGACGCCGAGCACCTCGCCGTGGGCGATGAGGGGCACGGCCAGGTAGGAGTGGACACCGGCCTGCGCCAGCAGCTCGCCCCCCGCCGCGTTGCGCGCGATCCGCGGGAGGTCGTGCGCGCCGACGCGCGGGACCAGGACCGGTCGTGCGGTGTGCACGCACAGCGTCACCAGGCGGTCACCCTCGTACGCAGCCAGATCGCCGGGGGAGTCGGCGGCCCGCAGTGCCACCGTGGGATGCGCCGCCTTCAGGGCGAGGGCACGGAACAGCTCCGGGCCGTTGTCCGGACGGCGTGAGCGGCGCAGGGCGAGCGCCGAGTCCAGCACGTCCACCGCGACCACGTCCGCGAGGACCGGGGTGGCGACCTCGGCCAGCTCGGCGGCGGTGCGCTCCACCTCCAGCGACGTGCCCACCCGCGCGGAGGCGTCGGCGATCAGCGCGAGCCGGCGCCGGGCCCGGTCGGCCTCGGCCGCCGCGCGGTGCCGCTCCGTGACGTCGACGACCGACGCCGCCGCGCCCAGGACCCGGCCGGCGGGGTCCTCCAGCCGGTAGAACGACAGCGACCAGGCGTGCTCGTGGTCCGGATCGGCGGGCGGCCGGCCCACGTGGTACTGGTCGAGCAGCGGCGTACCGGTGGTCAGCACCTGGCGCAGCGCCGACTCCACCGTGTCGATGTCGGGCAGCGGCAGCGTCTCCCGCAGATGCCGCCCGATGTGCTCCTCGGCGGGGATGCCGTCGATGCGCTCCAGGGCCGGGTTCACCAGTAGGTAACGCAGGTCGGGGTCGAGCAGGGCCAGGCCGATCGGGGACTGGTTGATCAGACGCTCGCACAGCGCCAGGTCGGTCTCCACCCGCTGGAGCAGGTTGTGGTCGGCGACGATCCCCAGGGCGTAGACGTCCCCGAGGTCGTCCAGCAGCCGCATGCTGCGGAACTCCATCAGGCGGCTGCCGCCGTCCTTGTGCCGGACCGGGAAGGCGCCGGCCCAGGCCCGGCCGGTCTCCAGCACCTCCGAGAAGAGGCTGACCGCCGCCTGCAGATGCTCGGGATCGACGAGCAGACGGGCCGCGTACCGGCCCAGGGCCTCCTCGGCCGAGTATCCGAACAGCTCCCCGGCCTGCGGGGTCCAGAAGACGATCCGGCCCTGGGAGTCCAGGGCGACCGCGGCCACGCTCAGCACGTCCAGCAGGCCGGTCGGACGCAGCCTTCCCCGTCCGTACCCCTCACCGCCGGAGCCGTCGGCACCACCGGTCCCCAGGGAGTCCGCACCCATCCGTCAACCACCTCCACCGGCCGCCGGGCCGATGCCGCGGCCGCCACGGCACTTCCATGCTGCCCCCGCCCCGCCACTCGCCCAACTCCAGACGGGTACCCCGCCGCCGGCGGCGGCCCCGGCCGGTCCCGGTCACCCGGATTCCCCACGGACCGTGCGCAGCGGTCGGACAAGCAGGAACATGGGGGTACGTAGAGGATGTAGCCAATGGATTCTCCGCGAGAAGACCTCGACGCGCAGGCCCCCGTGGGCGCACGCGATCTCCTCGACGCGTCCAGCGACGCCGCGGCGGTCGTGTCGGCCGCGGGTACCGTGGTCGGCTGGACCCGCGCCGCCGAGGCCCTGCTCGGGCATCCGCCCGCCGAGGTGACCGGACGCCCCGCGGCGCGGCTGCTCGCCATGCGCGCCGACCCGGCCCGGGCGGCCGGCGTCGCCCAGCGCTGCCGTTCCGGCATGGGCTGGAGCGGGCTCGTACCGCTGCGGCACCGCGACGGCCGCAGCGTCCTGGTCGACCTGCGGGTCTCCGCGTCCTTCCGGATCGACGACGAGGAGTGCTTCCTGCTCTCGGCACGCGAGCAGCGGCCCCAGTGGCCTATGGGGCAGTCCGTCCTCGACGGGTTCCTCACCCGCTCGCCGATCGGCATGGCCGTGATGGACCTGGAGCTGCGCTACGTATGGCTGAACGACACCCTGGAGCAGTTCGGCGGAGTCCCCCGCGAGCAGCGCCTGGGCCGGCGTTTGAGCGAACTGCTGCCCGGGCTGCAGGCGACCACCCTCGAGACCCTGATGCGCGAGGTGCTGAAGACCCGGGAACCGGTCACGGACTACGAGTACCTCGGCTGGAGCTGGTCCGACCCGCACCGCCAGCACGCCTACTCCACGTCCTTCTTCCCCCTCGTCGGCCCCGACGACTCCGTGACCGGCGTCTGCTACCTGGTCTCCGACGTCACCGAGCGGTGGGCCGCCCGCCAGCTGCTGTCCCTGGTCAACGAGGCCGGCACCCGCATCGGCACCACGCTCGACGTGCTGCGCACCGCCCAGGAACTCGCCGACTTCGCCGTCCCCCGGTTCGCCGACTTCGTCATCGTCGACCTCCTGGAGCCCGTCCTCAGCACCGAGGGGCACGGCACCTGGCTGACCGACGCGGGGCCGGCGCCGGCCAGACCGGCGATGCGGCGCGCCGCGCTGCGGACCGTCCGCGAGGGCCACCCCGAGGTTGTGGCACAGGTCGGCGACAAGGTGGACTTCCTGCCGCCGCCGCACGGCCTCGACCTGCTCATCAAGGGGGAGGCGATCCTCATCCCCGAACTCGACCCGGAGGACCTCCTGTGGGTCACCGAGCAGCCCGCGCGGGCGGCCCGCATCCGGGAGTTCGGACTGCACTCGCTCATCTCGGTCCCGATGCGGGCGCGCAACACCGCCCTCGGCCTCACCACCTTCGCCCGCTCGCTCAACCCGGCCCCCTTCCAGGCGGACGACGTCCTGCTCGCCCAGGAACTCGTCGCACGGGCCGCCGTCTGCGTCGACAACGCCCGCCGCTACACGAGGGAGCACACCGCGGCCGTCACCCTCCAGCGCAGCCTGCTGCCGCAGGCGCTGACCGGCGGTACGGCCCTGGACGTGGCCTCCTCCTACCTGCCGGCGGACGCGACGGACGGCGTCGGCGGCGACTGGTTCGACGTGATCCCGCTGTCCGGCGCCCGGGTCGGCCTGGTCGTCGGCGACGTGGTGGGCCACGGCCTGACCGCGGCGGCGAGCATGGGCCGGCTGCGCACCGCCGTGCAGACCCTCGCCGACATGGAACTGCCTCCCGACGAACTCCTCGCCCACCTCGACGACCTGGTGCTGCGGCTGGGGGAGGAGGAGAACTCGGGCACGGCCTCCGAGGGCAGCACCGCCACGTTCGTCGGAGCGACCTGCCTGTACGCCGTCTACGACCCGGTGACCCGGCGGTGCGCCATGGCCCGGGCCGGGCACCCGCCGCCGGTCGTCGTGGCCCCCGACGGGCAGGTCCGGTTCCCCGAGATGCCCGCCGGGCCGCCGCTCGGACTCGGCGGCATGGCCTTCGAGGCCACCGAGATCGAACTCGCCGAGAACAGCCTGATCGGCCTCTACACCGACGGCCTCATCGAAGGCGCCGACCGCGACGTCGAGCTGGGCATGGCCCGCCTGCGCGCCGCCCTGGCGGTCCCCGACACCGACCTCGACACGCTGTGCGCGTCGGCCGTGCAGCAACTGGTCCCCGTTCCGCAGCCCGACGACATCGCCCTGCTGCTGGCCCGCACCCACGCCCTGGGCATCGACCACGTCGTCTCCTGGGACGTACCCGTCGACCCGGCCGCCGTCGGCGAGGTCCGGGCCAAGGCGGTGCACCAGGTGCTCACCTGGGGCTACGACGAGCTGGTGACGACCACCGAACTCATCGTCAGCGAACTGGTCACCAACGCCATCCGGTACGCCGAACCGCCCATCACCCTGAGGCTGTTGCGCGACTCCCGGCTGACCTGCGAGGTCGCCGACGGCAGCAGTACCGCGCCCCGGCTGCGGCACGCCCGCAGCACCGACGAGGGCGGCCGCGGCCTCTTCCTGGTGGCCCAGCTCGCCCACCGCTGGGGCGCCCGCCACACCGCCGACGGCAAGATCATCTGGGCCGAGCAGGAGATCCCGGCGACGTGAGCCCGGCGGGGCCGGGCGACGGGGGCCTGTCGAATGCGCATGTTTGGCCGTACGCTGTCAATTGATGAGGATTCGGCTGCAATGGGGGGAGCCGCCATGTCCGGGGACGCGTACGGCCCGAGCCGGAAACCACCGGACCACGGACCGCAGGACCGAAGACCTCCGGACCCCGGACCGCAGGGCCACGCCTACCCAGGGCCGGGAGTCCTCGTCCCGCCCATGCCGTCGAGTCCGCCGCCCGCTCCACCCAACGCCCTGCGTGCCACCGCCGTCGCCCTCCTCAACCTGAGCGGCCTCGGCCTCGGGTACCTGCTGGTGCGCAGGCGGCTCCCGATGGCCGCCTGCCTGGCGGCGACCGTCGCGCTGCTCCTGGTGGCCCTGCCCGCGGACGCCGACGGCGTGCCCGCTGCCGCGTCGGCCGGCTACGCCGTGGTGCTGCTGCTGGCGGCCGTGCACGGCGCCCGCGTCGGCCTGCGCACCCGGCTGATCCTGCCCGGACGGCGGCCCCTCGCCCTCCTGCTGGGTGTCGCCCTCCTCGCCGTCCCGGTGGGCGGCGCGCTCTGGTACGACAGCGCCCACGAGGAAGCCGTGCAACGCGCGCTCCTCGACCGGCTCGACCACGCGGACGAACGCGTCGCCGCCGCTGCCCACGAGGGCTTCGCCGCAGCCAGACCCGACTACCAGGACGCCCTGGCCGTCTACCGCGACCTCGCCGTCCACCACTCCGGTTCCCGTGCCGCCGCCCAGGTCCCCGACCGGCTGAGGACCTACTACACGACGGTCGCCGCGGCCTACGGCCACCACGACTACTGCACGGCCGTCGCGCCGCTGGAGTACCTGCGGACGGTGCCCGACTCCGTGCCGAAGGACCAGCTCGGCGCGCTCGCGCACTGGCCCGACGACCGGCTGGCCACCTCGCTGTACGAGTGCGGGGCGCAGGGCCTGGCCGGTGACGGCACCGACTGGGTCCCCCGGTTCGGCGAGCTGCTGCGCACGTTCCCGGACGCCGGTCAGACCGCCAAGGTCGTCCCGGCCCTGGACGCGGCCGAGAAGAAGGCGGCGAAGGCCGTCTCCGGCGACGACCCCTGCACCGCCGTCGAGCGGCTGCACACCCTGAACTCGGGGATCACCCAGCTGTCCGGCGGCTCGGGCGCGCCGGCCGGCGCGCTGGGCGAGGTCGCGTCCCGGGCCGACCGCAGCGGTGACGCGGGGGAGTACCAGTGCGGCGTCAGGCAGTACGAGGACGGGGACTACGCCAAGGCCCAGGAGACCCTCCAGCAGTTCCTCACCGACAACCCGCACGACGGCAACGGTGCCCGCGCCCGCAAGATCGTCATCGGCGCCGAGGTCGCCCAGACCCTCCCTGCCGCCGGCAAGAGGCTGCCCACCACCGCCTCCGGCGGCGGCATCTCCGTGACCGTCAAGAACGACAGCCCCGACGACATCACCGTGCTCTACACGGGCCCGGTCACCGGCAGCTTCACCCTGAAGGCGTGCGGCGGCTGCAAGGCGTACTCGTTCGCCGGCACGATCACCCCCGGCTGGCAGCCGTGCGCCGACAGCGGCCGGAACTACCCGCAGCGCACGATCAGTCTGCCGCCCGGCACCACGTACTTCGTGCACCAGCCGAAGAACGACACCACGGCCACCCCGGGCTCCGACACCGCCAAGCTGCGCTACGGCTACGTGTACACCGAGTGCGCGTACACGACACAGTCGCTAGCGTCCGGTTACTGAGCGGGCCGGGAGGCTGTCGGACCGGCCAACTATGCTCCGGCGCATGAACGACGAGGACGACGAGGGCAGGGACGCCCCCGCCAGACGGGTGGTCGACGGGCGGTTCGAGCTGGTCGCCCGGCTCGGTGGCGGCGGCATGGGCACGGTCTGGCGGGCCACCGACGTGGTGCTGCGGCGCAGCGTGGCCGTCAAGGAGGTACGGCCGTCCGACCCGGGCCTCGCCGAGTACGACCCGGAGGCCGCCCGGCTGCTGCGCGAACGGGTGCTGCGGGAGGCCCGCGCCCTGGCCCGGGTCGACCACCCGAACGTGGTGACGATCCATCACATCGTCGACGGCGGGCCCGGGACCTACCCGTGGATCGTCATGGAGCTCGTGACCGGCGGCTCGCTCGCCGACCGCCTTGCCGGCGGGCCGGTGAACCCGGTCGAGGCAGCGCGGATCGGCCGCGAGGTGCTGGCCGCGCTCCGCGCCGCCCACGAGGCCGGCGTCGAACACCGCGACGTGAAGCCGGCCAACGTCCTGCTGCGCCCCGACGGCCGCCCGGTGCTCACCGACTTCGGCATCGCCGCCGTGCGGGAGGCCACCGCCCTCACCGCCACCGGATCGGTCATCGGCACCCCGGACTACATGGCACCGGAGCGCGTCTCCGGCAAGGACGGCGGAGCGGCCGCGGACCTGTGGTCCCTCGCGATGATGCTGTACGTGGCGGTCGAGGGCCACCATCCGCTGCGCCGCGGCACCACCCTCGCCACGCTCGCCGCGGTCCTCGCCGAGGACGTCCCGCCACCGGTCCAGGCCGGCCCCCTGACGGAGGTCCTCACCCGCGTCCTGGTCCGCGACCCGGCGGCCCGCCCGGACGCCGTCGCCCTGGACCGCATGCTGGCCCGAGCCGCCCGGGAGACCGGGTCTCCCACGTCCTTCCCGCTGCAACCCCCCTCCGCCCCACCGCGGGACGCACCGCTTCCCGTCGTACGGGACGCCTCACCGCCTGACCCGACGCCCACCTCCCCCGGACCCGTTCCACGCCGCCGCCGGACGCTGCTCCTCCTGCCCGCGGCCGCGGTGGCCGTCGCCGGTGTGCTCGCGTGGAACCTGCTGCCGGGCACGGGCGCCCACACCCCCGGCCCCGCGGACTCCGGCACCCCGCGCACCACGGCATCACCCTCGGCCGGGAGCACCGCCGCCCCCACCGCCGCGCAGCAGACCGCCGGTACGGACCTGCTGACCCCGCAGGGCATACGCACCGCCGTCGCGGCCTTCGAGAAGCAGACCGGCCGGGACCGCTTCGGCAAGCTCACGGTGTACCCGGAGTACGTCATCGCCTGGCTGATGGTGAAGGGCAGCGACACCGCGTACGACATGTACACCTACCGCGCCGGGCAGGGCGTGCGGAAGGACATCGTCTCGGGCACCCTGCCCGGTTCCGGGACCCCCGTCCGCCTCGACGGCTTCGACTGGGACAAGGTCCCCTCCCTGCTGGCCCAGGCCCGAAAGCAGCTCAAGGTGCCCGCCCCGACCAGCCGCTACCTGGTCGTGGACCTGCCGGGCGACGCCTTCGGCGACCCCGCCGGGATGTCCGTCTACCTCAGCAACAGGTACAGCCAGAGCGGATACCTCCAGACGGACAGGAAGGGCGAGGTCGTCAGGGTGGTGCCGGCCGAGGGATGAGGCCGGGCGAGCGGCCGGCGGTTTGCGATCGTCCGCGCACGGGACGAACATTTTTTGTGGGCGGAACGGCCGGAACACGAGGTCCTCGTCGGTGAGCTCCCCACACAGCCGGGCGAACCGCTCAGCCGGGCCGGCAGATCGAAGGGAGTCTGCCCATGCGCATCGTCGTGGACCTGAACCGATGCCAGGGATACGCCCAGTGCGTGTATCTGGCGCACGACGTCTTCAGGCTGAGCGGCCAGGAGGCGCTCACCTATGAGCCGAACCCCGACGACGAGCAGCGCCTGCAGGTCGAGCGGGCCGCTGCCGCGTGTCCGGTGCAGGCGATCGTGATCGACCGTGTGGACGGCGCGGAGGGAAGTGCGGCGTCATGACCCTGCGGGCAACGGTCGCCGAACTGGTGCGCGAGTTCCGGGCCAGCGGCCGGATCGTCGTCGTGGGAGCCTCCCTGGCCGGGCTGCGGGCCGCGGAGTCCCTGCGGGCGGAGGGCTTCACCGGCTCCCTGACCATCATCGGGGACGAGCCGTACGAGCCCTACGACCGTCCGCCGCTGTCCAAACAGGTACTCAAGGGCTGGGTGCCGGCCGACCACACCAAACTGCCCCGGATGCGCGAGGTGAACGCGGACTGGCGGCTCGGAGTGGCCGCCGTCGGGCTGGACCGCGTCACCAAGCAGGTGCGTCTCGCAGACGGGGAGCAGGTGCCGTACGACCGGCTGCTGATCGCCACGGGCACCCGGGCGCGGCAGTGGCCGAACCCGGACGAGGCCGCCCTGGAGGGCGTCTGCACGATTCGCACCCGGGACGACGCCGCCCGGCTGCAGAAGGCACTGGCCGCGTCGCCCTCCCGGGTGCTGGTCATCGGCGCCGGCTTCATCGGCTCGGAAGTGGCCTCCGTCTGCCGCGAGTTGGGCATCGCGGTGACCGTGGTCGAGCGCGGCCCGGCGCCGTTGGCGGGCGCGCTCGGCGGGGTGATCGGAGAGATCGCCGCGCAGATGCAGCGCGAACACGGCGTGGACCTGCGCTGCGGGCTGGGCGTGTCGGCGCTGGAGGGCGACTCCGCAGGGCATGTGCGGCGCGCGCGGCTGTCCGACGGCGCCACCGTCGACGCCGACGTGGTGGTGGCCTCGCTCGGGTCGATCCGCAACGTCGAGTGGCTGGAGGGGTCGGGGCTGGCAGCCGGCTTCTGGGGCGTCGGGTGCGACGCCGGCGGCCGTGCCTTCGACATCAACGGCGTGGTCACCGACAGCATCTACGTGGCCGGTGACGTGGCACGCGCGCCGCATGTGCTTTACGAGTACCAGTTCCTGGCGATGGAGCACTGGGACAACGCCGTGCTGGGCGCCGAGGTGGCGGCCCACAACATGGTCAACCTGGAGCCCCACTACCGCCCGCATCTGCTGCTGCCCGGCTTCTGGTCCGGTCAGTTCGGCGTCAACATCAAGTCCGTCGGCGTGCCGCCTTTCGGTGACGAGATCGTCGTCACGCAGGGGTCCGTCGCCGACCGTCGCTTCGCCGCGGCCTACGGTCGCCGGGGCCGCATCGTGGCGGCCGTGACCTTCGACCACGGCAAGTGGCTGGAGTACTACGGGAAGCTGATCGAACGGTCCGGTCCGTTCCCGCCTCCGCCGCCGGGCTGGGACCGGCCGACCGACGCGAAGCCGGTGCCGGCGGAGTTCCCGGACCCGAGGGTCCCGACGGCGATCCCCGACGTCGTCCTGACCGGCCACGCGCCGAGCGAGCGCAAGGCCGAGTTCCGGCCGCGGCGCCACTGACCCGGCCCGTCGGGTCCTGTGCGACCCGCGGACAGCACCGACAGGAAGAAGGAGGGGAGCCTCGTGGTCGAGGAAACCCCCTGGCAACAGGCCCTCCGCTATGCCAACCGGGCCAATCCGTACCCGTTCTACGAGGAACTGCGCAAGGAGCCGGTCGCGCGGCAGCCGGACGGCACCTATGTCGTCAGCACCTACCGGGAGGTCGTCGCGCTGCTGCACGACCCCCGGGTCAGTTCGGACCCGCGCAAGCGTCCCGGGCCGGGCGCGGCGCCGGGCGAGGGCCCGGCGGATCCGGAGGCCGAACCGATCAGGGCGGTGCTGACCGAGCCGAACATCATCACCTGTGATCCCCCCGAGCACGACCGGGACCGCCGGCTGATGATGCCGCACTTCGTCGGGCCGCCCCACGCGCCTCACCTGATCACCGACCTGCAGCCCGAGATCCGCCGGATCGTCGGCGGACTCCTGGACGACATGAGGGGCAAGGACCGGATCGACGCCGTCGACGACTTCGCCTACCCCCTGCCGGTGACGGTGATCTGCAAGGTGCTGGGCGTGCCGCTGGAGGACGAGCCACGCTTCCACCACTGGGTGGAGACGGCCCTGGACGCCCTGGACTTCGGCCCCGAGGCCGCCTCCGAGGAGATCCGGAGCCGGCAGTCCGGAGGGCAACAGGCCGTGCAGGATTTCGGGCGGTTCACGGCCGAACTGCTCGACCGGTACGCCCGGGAGCCCGGCCCCGGCATGCTCTCGGCCCTGGTGCACGACGACAGCCCGGAAGGGCCGCTGTCCAAGGGCGTCCTCGTGAGCAACGCCCTGCTGTTGATCTTCGCGGGGCACGAGACGACGGTGAACCTCATCGCCCACAGCGTGCTCACCCTGCTGCGGCACCCCGACGCGCTCGAAAAACTGCGCCGCAGGCCCGAGCTGATCGTGCCCGCGGTGGAGGAACTGCTGCGCTTCGAGTCGTCGGTCCAGTTCTGGCACACCCGTTCCGCCGTGGAGGACATCGACATCGCCGGCACCACCATCCCCAAGGGGGCGCCCATCTTCCTGGCGTACGGCTCGGCGAACCGCGACCCCGAACGGTTCACCGACCCCGACGAACTCGACCTGGAGCGCCGCGACAACCAGCACCTCGGGTTCAGCCAGGGCATCCACTTCTGCTTCGGTGCTCCGCTCGCACGGCTCGAAGTGCAGATCGCGGTGGGCGAGTTCGTCCGGCGGGTGCAGAACCCCCGGCTGGTGCAGGACCCGCCGCCGTACCGGCACAACCAGATCTTCCGCGGCCCGCGGCACGTTCTGGTCGACATCGACGGCATCGTCGACTGATCCCGCCATGTGGGCCTTCCAACTCGTCGGCTGGCAGCAGCCGCCCGAACTGCGCGAGGTGCCGGTACCCGAGCCCGGGCCGGGCCAGGTCCTGGTGCGGGTGGCGGGTGCCGGCGCCTGCCACTCCGACCTGCACGTCATGGGGGCACCCGGACCGCTGCCCGGCTTCACGGACCTCCCCCTCACGCTGGGCCACGAGAACGCGGGACGGGTGGCCCGGCTGGGAGCAGGCGTCACCGGGTTCGCACCGGGAGACCCGGTCGTCGTGTACGGCTGCTGGGGCTGCGGGGTGTGCGTCCAGTGCCGTCAGGGCCGGGAGAACTACTGCCAGCACCTCGCCGGTCAGGGCCCGGGCCTGGGCGGCGGGCACCACGGCGGCATGGCCGAGTACCTGCTGGTCCCGGCGGCGCGTCACCTCGTGCCGCTGGGCGGTCTCGACCCCTGCCGGGCCGCCCCGCTCAGCGATGCCGGACTGACCGGCTGTCACGCCGTCAAACGGTCGCTGCACCTGCTGGGCCCCGGCTCGACCGCCGTCGTGATCGGAGCCGGCGGACTGGGCCAGATGACCCTCCAGATCCTGCGCGCGCTCAGCGCGGCGACCACCGTCGTGGCCGTCGACACCGATCCGGTCAAACTGGAGACCGCCACGCGCCTGGGCGCCGACGAGGCACTGCTCCCGGGTGACGGGGCGATCGCCCGTATCAAGGACATGACGGCAGGGCAGGGCGCTGAGCTGGTGCTGGACATGGTCGGCACGGACCCGACGCTGCGGATGGCCGCTCAGGTGGCCCGGGTGCTCGGCCACCTGACCATCGTCGGCCTCGGCGGGGGAGCGCTGCCGGTGAACTTCTCCAGCCCGCCGCACGAGTGCTCGGTCGCCTCGCCGTACTGGGGCTCCCTCACCGAACTGATGGACGTGGTCACCCTCGCCCAGCAGGAGAAGATCGAGGTGGTGGTCGAACACTTCCCCCTGGACCGCGCCGCCGAGGCCTACCAGCTCCTGCACGACGGAAGGATCCAGGGACGCGCCGTCATCACTCCGCACGCGATATGCGGCCGATCGGGTGACGATGGACCTGTAGGGACCTGACGACGCTGTTCCCAGAAGGAGGCAGCTGACATGACATCTCCTTCCGCTTCCACCGGTCCTGTCCCGCCACGGGACACCGGCCCACAGCAGACTCCGCTCGCCGACGGCGCGGCCGCGCTCGCGAACCTGGGCTGGCAGCTCCTGCTCACCATGGGGCTCGCCACCATCGCCCTCGGCGTCGTGGCCCTCGTCTGGCCAGGCCCGACACTCCGCGTCGTCGGCGTGCTCTTCGGTGTCTACCTGCTGGCCACCGGCGTCTTCCAGCTCGCCGCCGCCTTCGGCACGCACGTGCGCCGGAACCTTCGCGTCCTGCACTTCCTCACCGGCGCGGCCTACATCCTGCTGGGGCTGATCTGCTTCCGGGGCCCCCTTGAGTCGATCTTCCTGCTCGCCCTGTGGATCGGCTTCAGCTGGCTGCTGCGGGGCATCCTGGAGACGGCCGCCGCGGCCTCCGATCCGGCCATGCCGGCGCGCGGCTGGCACGTGGCCTTCGGGATCATCGGTGCCATGGCCGGCATCGTGATGATCATTCTGCCGTTCGCCTCCATCGCCACCCTCACCCTGGTGACGGGGGTCATGGCCATCGTCCTGGGCCTGACCGAGGCGTTCCGCGCCGTCAGGACACGCGTCGAACTCGGCCACGCCGCTCCCGACACGGCCACCCGGCGGCGCCCGCTCTTCCACGCCCGGGCACACCCGCAGCACTGACCGCTCGGCGCGCGGCCGCTCGCCGGACGGGGGGCCGTCCCCCCACCTCCGGCGAGCGGCCCGCCGGCCGGCGTCGGTACCCGTCAGCGCGCCAGCAGCTCCAGGGTGTCGATCACCCGGTTCGAGAAACCCCACTCGTTGTCGTACCAGGCGACCACCTTGACGTGGCGGCCGTCGACGCGGGTGAGGGCCGAGTCGAAGATCGACGAGGCCGGGTTGCCCGTGATGTCCGACGACACCAGCGGGTCGTCCGAGTACTCGAGGACGCCCGCGAGCGGTCCCTCGGCCGCCGCGCGGTAGGCGGCCAGCACCTCGTCGCGCGTCACGTCCCGCGACACCGTGGTGTTCAGCTCGACGATCGAGCCCACCGGCACCGGTACCCGGATCGAGTCGCCCGACAGCTTGCCGTCGAGGTTCGGCAGCACCAGCCCGATCGCCTTGGCGGCGCCGGTCGTGGTCGGCACGATGTTGACACCGGCGGCACGGGCGCGCCGGGGGTCGCGGTGCGGACCGTCCTGGAGGTTCTGCTCCTGGGTGTACGCGTGCACGGTCGTCATGAAGCCGTGCTCGATGCCGGCGAGCTCGTCCAGCACCGCGGCCAGCGGGGCGAGCGCGTTGGTCGTGCACGAGGCGTTGGAGACGACCGTGTGCAGCTCCGCGTCGTACGCGTCGGTGTTCACGCCGTACGCCAGCGTCACGTCGGCACCGTCCGACGGCGCACTGACCAGCACCTTCCGCGCGCCCGCGTCGAGGTGGGCGCGGGCGGCCTTCGCCGACGTGAAACGGCCCGTGGATTCCAGCACGATGTCCACGCCGAGGTCGGCCCACGGCAGTCGCGCCGGCTCGCGCTCCGCGAGGACCTTGATACGGCGGCCGTCGACCACGAGGACGTCCCCGTCGACGCTCACCGGGCGGCCGAGGCGGCCGGCCGTCGAGTCGAAGGCGAGCAGCCGCGCGAGGGCGGCCGGCTCCGTGAGGTCGTTGACGGCGACGATCTCCAGGCTGCTGTCCCGTTCCAGCAGGGCGCGCAGCACGTTACGTCCGATGCGGCCGAATCCGTTGACGGCGATACGAGTCATAAGTGGTGTCCCTTCGCTACGCCATCAGGTTCGCGGCCCCGGCCCGGCCCTGACAGCGGCGAGATCGCCATGGTTCACAAGGATCCCGCCAGCCCCCCGCCCACCGGTCACACCGGCCGCCCTACTCGCCCTTGGTGAAGGTGCGCCGGTAGTCGCTCGGCGTCGTGCCGAGGATCCGCCGGAAGTGCAGCCGCAGGTTCGCTCCGGTGCCGAGGCCGACGTCGTCGGCGATCTGCTCGACGCTGCGCTCCGAGCGTTCGAGCAGTTCCCGGGCCAGGTCGACGCGGGCCCGCATCACCCACTGCATCGGCGTGTACCCGGTGTCCTCCGCGAACCGCCGCGAGAACGTGCGCGCCGACACCCCCGCGTGCCGGGCCAGCGCGTCGAGGGTGAGCGGCTCGCCGAGCCGGTGCAGCGCCCACTCGCGGGTCGAGGCGAACCGCTCACCGAGCGGCTCGGGCACGCTGCGCGGCACGTACTGGGCCTGGCCGCCGCTGCGGTAGGGGGCCGCCACCAGCCGCCGGGCCGCGTGGTTGGAGGCGGCCACGCCGAGGTCGCCGCGCAGGATGTGCAGGCACAGGTCGATGCCCGAGGCCGCGCCGGCCGACGTCAGCACGCTGCCCTCGTCGACGAAGAGCACGTTCTCGTCGACCTTGACCAGGGGATGCCGCTCGGCGAGGGCCCGGGTGTAGTGCCAGTGGGTGGTGGCGCGCCGGCCGTCGAGCAGACCGGTCGCGGCGAGCGCGAAGGCCCCGGTCGAGATGGCGGCCAGCCGCGCCCCGCGTCGGTGCGCGCCCAGCAGCGCGTCGACGACCGCCCGCGGCGGGTCCTCCCGGTCCGGGAACCGGTACCCCGGGACGAACACGATCTCGGCCCACTCCAGCGCGTCCAGGCCGTCGGCGACGTGGTACGACAACCCGTCGCCGCCGGTGACCGGACCGGGCGCCGCGCCGCACACCCGTACCTCGTACGGCATGCTCGCCCGGGTCGTGAACACCTGCGCCGGGATACCGACGTCGAGGGGCTTGGCGCCCTCCAGCACGAGGACGGCGACGCGATGCAGACGGACGGCAGACACAGCCCACAGGGTACGAGGACCCGACCCGTGTCCGGGCCGGTCATCGCGTCCGGCCGCGCCCGATCAGAGCTCCTCCTCCATGCGGATCGCCTTGCGCAGGTCCCCGGCCGACTCCTGAGCGCCCCCGCCCTCCCGCTGCTCCAGCAGCGCTCCGGCGATGCTGTCGAGCTTGCGCTGGAGGGCGTGCTCCGCCCGCCGCTCGGAGTTCTTCAGCAGGGCGAGCAGCAGCAGGTTCACGGAGGTCATGACATCGCCGACGAACAGTTGCCAGGTCAGGCCGAGGCCCGAGAGGTGCACGGCGACGAACGCGGCGACCAGGGCCACGCAGAAGCCCATGAACAGCGCGGAACTGGTGACGTTCGAGCCCGCCTCGGCCAGCCGCTCGAACCAGCCCCGACCGTCACGGGAGCGCTCGGCAGGATGCGTCATGGACACAGGGCGACTCCCGGGTCCGCGCGGTGCCCTTCACCACGGTCCCGCCCCGGGTACCCCGCACCCGCCCCTCTCACCCGCGGGCAGACCCGCCGGCGCCGTCACGCCGTGCGCGGCCGGGCGGTGCTGTCCCTGATCACCAGACGGGCCGGGACGAGGTCGGTGCCGGGGCGGCAGTCGTCGCCGGTGCGCAGCTGGCGCAGGACGTCCTCCACACAGCGCCGGCCGACCTCGGCGAAGTCCTGGTGGACGGTGGTGAGGGGCGGGATGAAGAAGGCCGCGTCCGGGGTGTCGTCGAAGCCGACCACGCTGATGTCGGCCGGGACGGACCGGCCCCGTTCGTGGAAGGCGCGCAGCAGCCCCAGGGCCATCTGGTCGTTGGCCGCGAACACGGCCGTGCACTCCGGCTCTTCGGCGAGCACGAGCCCGGCCGCGTAACCGGACTCGGCCGACCAGTCACCCCGGAGCGGGGCCGGAACCGGGCGCCCCGCCTCCTCCAGCACCGTCCGCCAGGCCTGGGCGCGGCGCTGGGCCGCGTACGAGGACTCGGGACCGGCCACGTGCCACACGGTCCGGTGGCCCAGCTCCAGCAGATGCCGTACGGCCCGGCGCGCGCCGTCGGCCTGGTCGGTGTCGACCACGCCGTAGCGGTCCCCGGCGTCCGAGTCCACGACCACCACGTGGACGCCGGGCGGCAGTTGCACGGTGGCGGTGTCCAGCAGATGGATCTCCATGATGACGATGACGGCGTCCACGGCCAGTTCGCCCATCCGCGTGAAGGCGCCCAGCACGTTGTCCTGCGTGGCCACGTCGATGGGGATGAGCGTGATCGCGTAGCCCTCGGCGGCGGCATGCGTGGCGATCGCCTCCACGGTGCGGCTGCTGCCCGTGGACGACAGACTGAAAAGGATCACGCCGATGGTGTTGAACCGGCCGTAACGCAGCGCGCGGGCCGCGCTGTTGGGCCGGTAGCCCAGCTCGCGCATCGCGGCCAGCACCTGTTCCCGGGTGGAACCGATCACCCCTGGATGCCCGTTGGAGACCCGCGAGACCGTCTGCGAGGAGACTCCGGCGAGTCGGGCGACGTCCGCCATGGAGACCCGCTGCTTGCGGCGCCCGCCGGGCACCCCGGAACCGCCCCGCCCCGCACCGCCCGCGGCCGGCGGGGCCGGCCGCCCGGGTTCGTTCAGGACCATCGGCCCATCCCTCAAATCTCCTTCATGCGCGGGAAGTCGGGACCGGGAATCTTGACGGCCGCAGAAGCGGGTGCCACGATTCCGACGCTTTCGAGTTTACGTAAACATCGCCGCGTGACCAGCCCTGACGGAGATCCCGTCCGCGGGCCGCGCAACGGATGTTCACGTGAACACGTCTGCCCGATGTTTACGTGAACACGTTGCCTGGGTCCCGATCCCCCCTCGCGCCGAGCCGCCGTCTTCCGAAAGGGCACGTTGATGCGCAAGACCCCCGCCAGAACCCGTGTCACCCCTCGCACCCGCGCCGCCCTCGCGGCGGTCGCGATCGCCGCGATCGGCGCCACCACCCTCACCGGCAGTCCCGCCGCCGCCGCGCCGGGCCACGGCACCAGCCAGTTCAAGGGCGTCAACTGGGCCGACCCGCGCGACAACTACGCCGACGACTACCTGCAGCTCTCCGGCCTGTCGACCTCGGACGACTACGCGCGGACCTACGCCAAGTCGAGCCGGATCATCTCGGCCTTCCGCGCCAACCTCGGCGCCAACACCGTGCGGCTGCCCATCAACCCCTACACGGTCAACGGCGCCTACTGGAAGTCCTACCGGGCGGTCATCGACGCGGCCTCCGACCGCGGCTTCAAGGTGATCGTCTCCTACTGGGAGGGCACCGGCGCCGACAAGGACGGCTTCATCGACGACGAGGCCACCTACTGGCCCATGTGGGACACCGTGGTGAAGGCCTACCGGCACGACCCGCGCGTCTACTTCGAGCCGATGAACGAGCCGCACGGCTACACCGACGCGCAGTGGGCCGACATCGCCGCGAAGTGGCTCGCCACCTACCCGTCCGTCCCGCACGACCGCGTCTTCGTCAGCGGTGCCGGCTACAACGACCACGTCACCAGCGTTTGTGCCGACCCGCGTCTGAAGGGCACCTACCTCTCCCTGCACCACTACGGCTTCTGGAAGAGCTACGCCACCTACGACCAGTGGGTGGCCGACCTCAAGGAACGCCTCGGCGACTGCGCGAACCGCACGGTCGCGGACGAGTTCGGCGCCGAGATGACCACGGGCCTGAACTACGACGTGCCGACGCCGTCGAGCAACCCGGTCAACTTCATCCAGGCCGACACCGACACCTTCCGCAAGCTCGGCATGGGCTCGGTGTACTGGCCCGGTCTGCGCACCGACGACATCTACTCGATGCAGAAGCTGACCGGCCCCGCCGACCGGCCCTGGCTGGAGACCACCAACCAGTCCGGCGCCGACCGCCTCGCCTGGGCCTGGGGCCGCGGCCGGCCGGTGGCCGGCTGACCGACGCCCCGGCGGCCGCGGTGCTCCCGGACACCGCGGCCGCCGGGGAGCGGACGGCCCGGCAGCGCCCCAGGGGGCTACGGCTGGAGCCGCCGCACATACGTCAGCCCCGGACGGCCCGACAGCCGGGTCTCGCCGGTGACGGTGAACCCGGTCCGGGCCAGCACGGCACGCGACGCCGTGTTGTCGAGGGTGGTGGCGGCCCGCAGGGCGGCCAGTCCGTAGGCGCCGGCGGCGCGGCGGCACACCTCCCGCACGCCCCAGGTGGCGAGGCCCTGGCCGGCGGCCCGCTCCGCGATCCGGTATCCCAGGTCGGCGGCGCCGTCAACGGCATCGGTCAGGTTCACCCGGCCCAGCACCGCGCCCGCCGGGTCGACCAGCACATGGAAGTGGCAGATCCCGGCCTCCTGCTCGGCCAGCAGGGCCTGGAGCCGCTCCTCGAACCGGGCGAAGTAGTCGTCGCCGCGATCGGGGACGGTCGCCGCGAAGTAGGCGCGGTTCTCCTGCTCGAAGACGACAGCGGCGGAATGTGGTCGGGACGGAGCAACTGGAGTTCCGGCATGCGGGCGACAGTAGGCACCGAAGCCCGGTCACCGCCACGGAGTTATCCTTCCCGCAGGTCCCTGACCCGGCGGAGCTTGCCGAGCGACCGCTCCAGCGTCTCCGGGTCGACGACGGCGACCTCCACGCTGACCCCGACGCCGTCCTTGATGCCCTGCGCGATGATCCGGGTGGCGGCCGCGCGGTCGGCGGGGGCGGCGTCCGGCCGTGCCTCCACCCGGACCGTCATGTGGTCCATCCGGCCGCGCCGGCCGATCTGGATCTGGAAGTGCGGGGCGACTCCCGGCGTCCGCAGCACGATCTCCTCCACCTGGCTGGGGAAGACGTTGACCCCACGAAGGATGATCATGTCGTCGCACCGGCCGGTGATCTTCTCGATCCGGCGGAACCCGGGGCGCGCCGTGCCGGGCAGCAGCCGGGTCAGGTCGCGGGTGCGGTAGCGGATGACCGGCAGCGCCTCCTTGGTGAGCGAGGTGAGGACCAGTTCGCCGCCGTCTCCTTCGGCCAGTGCCTCGTCGGTCAGCGGATCCACGATCTCCGGGTAGAAGTGGTCCTCCCAGACGTGCAGCCCGTCCTTGGTCTCCACGCACTCCTGCGCCACGCCGGGGCCGATCACCTCGGACAGCCCGTAGATGTCGACCGCGTGGATGTCCAGGCGCTCCTCGATCTCGCGGCGCATCTCCTCCGTCCACGGCTCCGCGCCGAAGATGCCGACCTCGAGGGAGGTCGAGCGAGGATCGACGCCCTGGCGTTCGAACTCGTCGAGCAGCGTGAGCATGTAGGAGGGGGTGACCATGATGATCTCGGGCCGGAAGTCCTGGATGATCTGCACCTGGCGGGCGGTCATGCCGCCGGAGGCGGGGATCACGGTGCAGCCGGCGCGTTCGGCGCCGTAGTGGGCGCCCAGACCACCGGTGAACAGGCCGTAGCCGTACGAGACGTGGACCTTGTGTCCCGGGCGGCCGCCGGCGGCCCGGATGGAACGGGCGACGACGTCCGCCCACACCGACAGGTCGTGCTCGGTGTAGCCGACCACCGTGGGGCGGCCGGTGGTACCGCTGGACGCGTGCACGCGCCGTACCTCGGACATCGGGACGGCGAACATGCCGAAGGGGTAGGTGTCCCGCAGGTCCGCCTTGGTGGTGAAGGGGAAGCGGCCGAGGTCCGCGAGGGTGCGGCAGTCGTCCGGGCGCACACCGGCCGCGTCGAACTTCCTGCGGTACAGCTCCACGTTGTCGTACGCGTGCCGGAGCGTCGCGCGCAGTCTGGTGAGCTGGAGTGCCAGGACCTCCTCGCGGGACAGCCGCTCGGCCTCGTCCAGCAGCGCCCCGGGGAGCGGTGCTCCCCGGCGGGTGCCCCCGGGGCCGGGCGTGATCACTTCGCTGCTCATCGCGGCTCCTCGGGGGCCGTTCACCATCTTGTGAACCGACCGAACATTCGGTTAGCGTGCGGCGAGGTCAAGTAATCCAGCCGGGCACCCGCATGTCAAGAGGTCGACGGCGGGCCGGGGACATGCCCGGCGGGGACCCTTGCCAGACCGGGGAGGGTGCGCCGTATGATGAACCGAACGAATGGTCGGTTGGGAGTGGTGGAGATGACTGAAGCGGCCGGAAGGGACGCCGAGCCCGAGCTGGAGTCTCATTTCGAGGCCACGATCGCCCGTGACCAGCGGATCGAACCCCGCGACTGGATGCCGGAGGGGTACCGCAGGACGCTGATCCGGCAGATCGCCCAGCACGCGCACTCGGAGATCATCGGCATGCAGCCGGAGGGCGAGTGGATCACCAGGGCGCCGTCACTGCGCCGCAAGGCGATCCTGTTCGCCAAGGTCCAGGACGAGGCCGGTCACGGCCTGTACCTGTACTCGGCCGCCGAGACCCTGGGCGCCGACCGCACGGACCTCACCGAGCGCCTCCTCGAAGGCCGCCAGAAGTACTCGTCGATCTTCAACTACCCGACGCTCAGCTACGCCGACGTCGGCGTCATCGGCTGGTTCGTGGACGGCGCGGCCATCTGCAACCAGGTGCCGCTGTGCCGCAGTTCGTACGGCCCCTACGCGCGCGCGATGGTCCGGATCTGCAAGGAGGAGTCCTTCCACCAGCGGCAGGGCTACGAACTGCTGATGACCATGATGCGCGGCACCGAGGCCCAGCGGGAGATGGTGCAGGACGCCGTGAACCGCTGGTGGTGGCCGTCCCTGATGATGTTCGGGCCGCCCGACGACGACTCGCCCAACTCCGCGCAGTCGATGGCGTGGAAGATCAAGCGGCACAGCAACGACGAACTGCGCCGCCGCTTCGTCGACATGACCGTCCCCCAGGCGGCCAGGCTGGGCGTCACCCTGCCCGACCCCGAGCTGCGCTGGAACGAGGAGCGCGGCCACCACGACTTCGGCACCCCCGACTTCGCCGAGCTGAAGGACGTCATCAGCGGCAACGGCCCGTGCAACGCGCAGCGGATGGAGCGCCGGCGCACCGCCCACGAGGAGGGCGCCTGGGTACGCGCGGCCGCCGGCGCCCACGCCGCCAAGCAGGCCGCCCGGGCGCGCAAGGAGGCAGCGGCATGAGCGACGCGCAGAACTGGCCCCTGTACGAGATCTTCATCCGCGGCAAGCGCGGCCTCAACCACGTCCACGTCGGCTCCCTGCACGCGGCGGACGACCGGATGGCCCTCACCCACGCCCGCGACCTGTACACCCGGCGCAACGAGGGCGTGAGCATCTGGGCCGTGCGCTCCGAGCACATCGCCGCCTCCGCCCGGGACGAGAAGGACCCCTTCTTCGACCCCAGCGCCGACAAGGTCTACCGCCACCCGACCTTCTACGACATCCCCGACGACGTCCCGCACATCTAGGAGCCGGCGATGAGCGACGACCACGTCTACCTGAGCCTGGCCGAGGGCCATGACGACGGCGACGCCCGGTGGGCCTTCGGCACCGGCTTCGAGGACCCGCTGCACGGCGTCGACACCACCGTGCCCCGGCACGTCGACGCCGCCGAGCTCGCCGCCCTGTGCCTGGCACTGGGCGACGACGCCCTGGTCCTGGCCCAGCGGCTCGCCGAATGGGTGACCCGCGCCCCCGAACTGGAGGAGGAGGTGGCGCTGGCCAACATCGGGCTCGACCTGCTCGGCCAGGCCCGCCTGCTGTACGCCCGCTGCGGCCAGACCGACGGCACCGGCCGCGGGGAGGACGCCTACGCGTACTTCCGTGACCCCGGCGACTTCCGCAACGTACGCCTCGTCGAACTCCCCAACGGCGACTTCGCCTTCTCCGTCCTGCGACTCCTGGTCTTCGCCTGCTGGCGGCTCGCCCACTTCACCGCACTGGCCGCAGCCGCCGACCCGGTGCTCGCGGCGGTCGCGGCCAAGGGCGTCAAGGAACTCACCTACCACCGGCAGTACGCCGCCGAGTGGGTGGTACGCCTGGGCGACGGCACCGAGGAGTCCCACGCGCGCATGCTGACCGCCCTGGAAGCACAGGCACCCTACTGGGAGGAGCTGTTCGCCGCCCACGACGCGCGCGACGCGGTGCTGGCGGACCTGAACCAGGTTTTCGACGCGGCCGGACTCCCCATGCCGACCGCCGCGCCGCTGCCCGGACAGGGCCGCGACGGCGAGCACACCGACCGTCTCGCCCCGCTGCTGGCCGAGTTGCAGAGCGTGGCCCGCGCCCACCCGGAGGCGACATGGTGACCGTCCTCGCCGACGCCCGGCGGGCCCGGCACATCGCCGGACAGGTGCCCGACCCGGAACTTCCCATGCTGACCCTCGCCGACCTCGGCGTGCTGCGGGACGTCACCGTCGAGCCGGACGGAACCGTGGTCGCCGACCTCACCCCGACCTATTCGGGCTGCCCCGCCATGGCCGAGATGCGGGCCGGGGTGGCCGCCCGGCTGCGCGACGCCGGCTTCGGCCGCGTGGAGATCCGCACGGTCCTCGACCCGCCGTGGACCAGCGACTGGATCACCCCCGAAGGGCGCCGCAAACTCGCCGGACACGGCATCGCTCCGCCCCACCCCGCACCACGGCGCCCCGCGGGCCCCGTCCCGCTGGACCTGTCGCCGACCCGGCGCACGGTGGCCTGCCCCCGCTGCGGATCGGCCGCCACCGAGGAGACCTCCCGGTTCGCGGCGACTTCCTGCAAGGCGCTGTGGCGCTGCCTCGGCTGCCTGGAACCGTTCGAGTACGTCAAGGAGATCTGATGGCAGAGCTGACGGCACCGGCCGCCGGTGTCCCCGCGACCGCGGTGCACCGGCGCCGCCCAGCCTTCCATCCCCTGCACGTCGCCGCGGTCCAGCCCCTGTGCGAGGACGCCGTGGCGGTCACCTTCGACATCCCCGCCCACCTCGCCGAGGAGTTCGCCTTCGGCCCCGGCCAGTCGCTCACGCTCCGCCGTGAGATCGACGGGCGCGACGAGCGGCGCTCCTACTCCATCTGCGCACCGGCCGGTGCCCCGCCGCGCATCGGCGTCCGCGAGGTGCCCGGCGGACTCTTCTCCTCCTGGCTGGTCCACGAGGTACGGCCGGGCGACACCGTCGAGGTGATGGCCCCCGCCGGAGCCTTCACCCCCGACCTCACGGTCCCCGGCCACCACGTGCTCATCGCGGCCGGCTCGGGCATCACCCCCATGATGTCCATCGCCGAGTCCGTCCTGGCCGCCGACGAGCGCTCCACGGTCACGCTGTTCTACGGCAACCGCCGCACCGCCACCGTGATGTTCGCCGACGAACTGGCCGACCTGAAGGACGAGTACCGCACCCGGTTCCACCTCGCCCACGTCCTGTCCCGTGAACCCCGCGAGGCCGAGCTCCTCTCCGGCCGCCTCGACGGCGACCGGCTCGGCGCGCTCGTCGCGGGCCTGGTCGACATCGCCGGAGCGGACCACTGGTGGCTGTGCGGGCCGCACGGCATGGTCCTCGAGGCGCGCAAGGTGCTCGCCGGACTGGGCGTCCCCGCCCACCGGATCCACCAGGAACTCTTCTTCGCCGACGAGCCGATCGAACCCCTCCGGCACGAGGAGGCGGCGGCGACCGGTCCGGCCAGCGAGGTCACCGTCACCCTGGACGGCCGCTCGACCACCGCCCTGCTGCCGCGCGGGAGCACTCTCCTCGACGCCGCCGCACGCGTCCGCCCCGACCTCCCCTTCGCCTGCAAGGGAGGCGTCTGCGGCACCTGCCGCGCCCGCATCACCTCCGGCGAGGCGGACATGCGCCGCAACTACGCCCTGGAACCGGCCGAGGTGCGGGCGGGCTACGTCCTGACCTGCCAGACGTTCCCGGTCTCCGACTCGCTGACGGTCGACTACGACGGTTGAGGACCGCGCACGTCGGCACCCGTGAACCGGAGCGCGGGCGTCCGGCATCCGTACCCTTGCGGCTTGCCACGGAAGTTGCCACGCTGGTCCTGCGGACCGCCCGCCCGGCGTCTCCGCGGGGTCCGCGAGACCGCCGGTCCCGGCCCGTCCCGGCTCGATACGCACGTGCGCGCTGCTCTCCCTCCCGGCGCTGACGCGCGGACCGTGCTCCCCCGCACCACAGCCACCGGCCGGACAGCCGCCGCCCCACCTGTGGAGCACACCATGGACACGAGCGAGGAGGCCGCCCGCGGCCTGACCGACATCCAGGACTTCCTGTACCAGCAGGCCCACCTGCGAGCGGCCCGGCGCCGCGTCGCGGCGTTCACCGGCCGGGAGCCGGGACTGACCGCGGCGCAGAAGGCGGACATCGAGCGTTGGTACCTCGCGGAACAGGCGTACGTGGCCCGCATGGTGACCGATCACATCGCCGCCTGCGTCAGCGAGGCCGAGCAGCGGCACCGGGCCCGCTTCGGCCACTGGCTGCGCGGCACCCTGACCGCGATGATCCTCATCACCGTCGCCATGGGGCTGTGCCTGACGGCGGTGCTGGTCGGGGCCTGAGGAGCAGTCCGCCGGCCGGTACCAGGTCAAGGGCGGGACGGCGGCAGGCAAAGACGAGGGCAGGTGTCGGTCTTGGTGGCCCGATGCCCGAGTCGTGCGGACCAAGTGGTCATGTGGTGTTCATGTGGCGGCAGTTGGGCTGGGCCAGGGTGCGGTCGTTGTCAGCACAGCTGCTCGTCGGGAGGGCGTCATGACCGCACAGACAGAGTCCGCAGAGGACAGACCGACGGAGGAGCCGGACGGGCTCAGCCGCCGTCACGCGCTGGGCCTGCTCGGGACCGCGGGGGCGGGCGCCGCCGCAACCGGACTGCTGGGAGCGGGCACGGCACAGGCCGCGCCGCTCGCCGCCCCGGCCCTCCACCTCACCGCGGACGCCTCGGGAGCGTCCCCCGTCCAGGGCCTGCACCTGACCTTCGGGGCCGACCCGCGCACCCAGATGACGGTGTCATGGATCACCGACGGCCCGGTGACCAAGCCGGTCGTGCACTACGGCACCCTGGAGCACGGCTTCGGCTCCAGGGCCGCCGCCCGTACCGTGACGTACGTCGACGGCACCTCCGGCCGCACCGTGTACGTCCACCACGCCCGGCTCGACCGGCTCACCCCGGACACGGACTACCTTTACCTCGCCACGCACGAGGGGGCGACCCCGGACAGCGGCACCTTCCGCACCGCGCCCCGCGGGCGCAAGCCGGTCACCTTCACCAGCTTCGGCGACCAGTCCGCCCCGCAGGTCACCTGGTCGGCCGCCGGCACGGTCGCCCTGGACGCCAACTCCACGCCCGCCACGAAGGACATCGTCACCGGCATCGAGCAGGTCGCCCCGCTGTTCCACCTCCTCAACGGCGACCTGTGCTACGCCAACCTGGATGTCGACCGGGTGCGGACGTGGAACAACTTCTTCACCAACAACACCCGTTCGGCGCGTTTCCGCCCCTGGATGCCGGCGGCCGGCAACCACGAGATCGAGAAGGCCAACGGCCCGCTCGGACTCGGCGCGTACCAGGCCTACTTCTCCCTCCCCTCCACCGAGTCCGACCCCGAACTCGCGGGCCTGTGGTACGCGTTCACGGCCGGTTCGGTGCGGGTGATCGTGCTGCAGAACGACGACAACTGCCTCCAGGACGGCGGCGACGTCTACATCAGCGGCTACTCGGGCGGCCGTCAGCTCGCCTTCCTGGAGAAGGAGCTGAAGGCGGCACGCGACTCGAAGGACGTCGACTGGGTGGTCGTGGCCATGCACCAGGTCATGATCAGCTCCTCCGACGCCAACGGCGCGGACCTGGGGCTGCGCGAGAAGTACGGGCCGCTGTTCGACCGGTACGGCGTCGACCTCGTCCTGTGCGGCCACGAGCACAACTACGAGCGTTCCCTGGCGGTCCGCGGCGTCGTGACCGGCAGCGAGACACTCACCCCCAACCCGGTCTCGCAGGCCACCGACGACATCGACGCCGGCCTCGGCACCGTGCACATGATCCTCGGCGGTGGCGGGGTCTCCGGCACCACCAACCAGAACTTCTTCAAGGACGGCACGGGCAAGGTGATCACCGCCGTGTCGGCGACCGCCGGCTCCAACGGCAAGCGCACCCCGACCTATGTCAGGGAGCAGGCGGTGTGGATGGGCGTCCGGGACACCGACCACCCCTACGGCTTCGCCGCGTTCACCGTCGACCCCGGCCGGCACCCCGGTGACACCACCCGGATGCACGTCACGTACTACAACGTGAACAAGCCGCACGGCGAGCTGTCGGTCTTCGAGAACTTCACCCTCCACCGCAGGCGTTCCGACGGCCACGGCCACTGACCCGGCGGGCCGGGCGGCTGCCGCCCGGCCCGCAGGTCCGCCCGGCCCACAGCCGGCCATCTACCAGCCAAGTGCCGTCCTGCGCACGGGAATCGGAGCGCCGAGCGCTCTGGAAATTCCCGGCGGGGCAACTATGCTCGCCCATAAGGGGCGGATGGCGAGGGGGAGTGCCGTGGCACCGGTGCTGGTCGGACTCGAAGGTCCCCTGGCGGGGGAGCGCATCCCGGTCCTGGACACCCGCGTCACCTTCGGACGCAACTCCGAGAACGCCGTCGTCATCTCCAGCCTGAGCGTCTCCCGCTTCCACGCGGAGATCGTCTTCGACGAGGACAACGGTTACGTACTGCGGGACCTGGAAAGCAGCAACGGCACCCTGGTCAACGGGGCCGAAGTGGAGTCCCGGCTGCTGCAGCCCGGGGACGTGATCACCCTGGGCGACCAGGAGTTCCGCTTCGAGGTCGCCGACGCCATGCAGACGCTCATGGCGCTCTCGCTGCCCCGGTCGGTGACGCACGGCCCGAAGGAGAGCGAACAGGGACCCGTCCTGAGGGTCGCCGTCGCCGGCGGGGGACCGGTCGGCCTGTCCCTCGCCCTGCTGCTGGAGCACTTCCTCGGACCCCAGGCGCAGATCACCGTCTACGACGGCCGGTGGCGCCGCCAGGGCCGGACCGTGACCTGGAAGGGCCGGGACGAGGGCAACGTCAGACGCCAGCAGGTGGTGACCGTACAGAGCCGGCAGTACCTGGCCTGGCCGGAGGAGGTCCGGGCCCGTCTCTTCGACCCGGAGCACTACACGGAGATGTGGCCCTCCGGCCCCGACTCGGTCGGCGACCACCACCCGCGGAACATGCGCATCGCCTACATCGAGGACCGGCTGCTCGACATCGCCAACGAGAAGCGGGACCGGATACGGCTCATACCCGCCCGCTTCGACGCGGCGGCGGAGCAGGAGGCCCTGGCCACCCAGCACGTGCTGGCGATCTGCGACGGCGGCCGGTCGCGCACCCGGGACCACTTCGCCGCCCGGTTCGGCAAGGCAGACGAGTCGATCTACTCCCTCGACGGCCGCCACCTCCAGGACGTCGTCCTCGGCCTGCGGGTGAAGTCGGGCCTGCCCGACCCCATGGCGGTCCTCCTCACCGTCGCCCAGAACCGCTTCCTGCTCAACTCGTTGCGCGGCGAGGGCTTCCTCAACATGCGGCTCACCGACGCCGAGGCCGCGGAGGTCATCGGTCTCGATCCGGTCCGCCGCGTCTTCGAGGAGTGCGTCGCCTCCCGGCCGTGCCTGATGGACCGCGACGAGCACGGCGACTTCCGGTGCTCGACCCACGGCACGCTCTTCCTGCCCGCGCTGGTGAAGGGTTCACCGCTGTGGCGGCGGGTGCGGGAGGGGCTGCTGCTGTTCGGCGTCGAGGCCGAGGACCTCACCGCGGTCACCGGCTTCCGCCTCGACATGGTGCAGCGCCCGCGCTTCTCCGCCGAGTTGCTGCCACCGACCACCCACTCGCCCGGTACCTACGGCTTCCTGCTGGGCGACGCGGCCAACGCGATCCACTTCTGGCCGGGCCGCGGCCTCAACAGCGGCCTCGCCTCCGCCGTCTCGCTGGCCCGCTCCCTCAACAGCGCCTGGAACGGGCGGCCGTTCCGGGACGCGGACTTCCTGCGGCACGAGGCGGCGATGTCCATGCTCCAGTACCGGCACAAGAGCCGGGCCTGGAAGGCGATGGTCACCACCGACGACCAGGGCGTCACATGGGCGATCAAGGACATCATCGGCCACGGCATCGACGGGGTCCCCGAGGAACCCGACCGCGAGGCCGACACCAGGACACTGCTGGAACGCATGCGGGCCATCCGTGACCGGCTCGCGCCCCGGCTCGCGGGCATGCCGGACGACGAGGCGATCCTCGAACGCCTCGGCACCCTGCAACCCGACACCCTCCGCATGCTCGTCCTGAGCGGCGCGTGGGACACGCTGACCATGGGCGGCGAGGAAGTCGACATCGACATCTTCTACGGCCAGGACTCGTCCGCGGCGGCCGCGGCGGTGGAGGCCCTGGAGCCCGTCACCCAGGCCTGACCCCTTGTTGCAGCTGCACAGGCCGCACGCATGGCCTCAGTGTTCCGGGGCAGCAGGTTCTCGTGCCAGGCGTTCACACCTGTCATGGAATTCGCTCCAGTGAAACATCTGAGCGCGGCAGCGCGCGGAAGTACCCGAAAGGGGGAGGCGGCGTGACCCAGGCGCTACCCGACGAGGTCCCCGAACCCGGCCGGACGCGGACACCGCGGCCGGTCGCCGAACTGCCCAGGCAGGTCCGCGACGAGCTCCAGCGCAGGCTCCGCCGCAACAGGCGGGCGTTCCGCACCGACGACGTACAGGTCGTCGAGCCACCGCTGCTGCGGCGCGCCGTCGGCGCGTCGGCGCTCGGCAACTGCATGGAATGGTTCGACTTCGGTGTCTACAGCTACCTCGCCGCCACCATCGGCAAGGTCTTCTTCCCCGGCGCGTCTCCCGGGGCCCAGGTCATCTCCTCGTTCGCCACCTTCGCCGCCGCCTTCGTCGTACGGCCCCTCGGCGGACTCGTCTTCGGTCCGCTCGGAGACCGCCTCGGACGGCAGAAGGTACTCGCCACCACGATGATCATGATGGCCCTCGGCACCTTCGCCATCGGGCTCATCCCCAGCTACGCCACCATCGGCATCGCCGCCCCGATCCTGCTGCTGCTCGCCCGGATGGTGCAGGGCTTCTCCACCGGCGGCGAGTACGGCGGCGCGACCACGTTCGTCGCGGAGTACTCCCCGGACCGGCGGCGCGGCTTCCTCTCCAGCTGGCTCGACTTCGGCACGTTCGTCGGCTACGCCCTCGGATCCGCCCTGGTCACCGTGTTGAACCTGCTCCTCACCGACCACCAGATGCTCACCTGGGGCTGGCGACTGCCGTTCCTGATCGCCGGTCCCCTGGGGGTGATCGGCCTCTACATGCGGCTGAAGCTGGAGGAGTCCCCGGCCTTCCAGCAGCAGCTGGACGAACACGAGAAGAGCCTCGCCCAGGAGTCGGCGGGCAGCGAGCTGAAGGGCATCGTGACGCGGTACTGGCGGCCGCTGCTGATCTGCATGGGCCTGGTGCTGCTGTACAACGTCACCAACTACATGGTCACCGGGTTCCTGCCGACGTACCAGACGGAGACCCTGCACCGGTCCAGCGGTTCCGCCGACGTGCTGGTGCTGATCGGCATGGTCTGGATCGTCCTGCTGATCACCTTCGTCGGACGGCTCAGCGACCGGATCGGACGCCGCCCCGTCTACGGGGTCTCCGCGGCCGCCATGATCGTGCTCGCGGTGCCGTCCTTCCTGCTCATCAAGGCCGACGGCACCTGGCCGCCCATCCTCGGGGTCCTGGTCCTCTCGACCCTGCTGGCGTGCTTCGCGGCACCGAGCGCCGCCACCCTGCCCGCCCTGTTCCCGACGGCCGTCCGCTACGCCGCGATGGGCATCGGCTTCAACATCGCGGTGGCGGCCTTCGGCGGCACCACACCCCTGGTGACGGAGGCACTCGTCAACGTCACCGGCGACGACCTGATGCCCGCCTACTACCTGATGCTGGCCGGTGCGATCGGCCTGGTGACGGTGTGGTTCCTGCCCGAGAGCGCGCAGGTGCCGCTCAAGGGGTCGCGCCCCATGGTCGGTTCACGCACGGAGCAGCGCGAGCTGATCACCACGTCGAAGCAGCTGTACGGCGCCTCCGTGCGGGAGGAGGCACCGCTCGCCGAGAACCCGCGCCCGGGACGCTGACACCGCTCCTGCGGGGCCCGGATGCCGTCCTCCGGGCCCCGGATGCCGTTCGCCCGGGTCGGTGACAGACTGGTCCCCGGAGTCGGTGGCCCGCGGCGCAGGCCCGGGAGCCGACCGTACCGGGGGCGGGGATTCCGGCCACAGCGAGTTCGACGCGAACGGCGGTGACCTCCCGTGAACGGGACCGACGCGGATACCGGCAACACGAGCGGCGCACTCGCCGGGCAGACCGCCGTGGTGGTCGGCGGCAGCGCCGGGATCGGCCTGGAGACCGCGCGCCAGGTGCGGGCGAACGGCGGCGACGTGGTCCTCGTGGCACGCGACACCGCCCGCCTGGAACAGGTCGCGGACGAACTGCGCCCGCTCGGCACGGCGGCGTTCGACGCCCGCGACACCGAGCGGCTGGAGCGCTTCCTCGGGGAGCTGCCCGACCGGGTCGACCACGTCCTGGTCACGGCGGGCAGTCCCGTGTACACGCCCCTCGACGAGCTGGACCTGACCGCGGCCGGCCAGGACTTCGGCGGCCGGCTCGCGATGATGCTGGCGGTGGCGCGGGCGAGCCGCCGGAAGGTCAGGGCCGGGGGGACCCTGCTGTTCGTCGGCGGCACCGGCGGGCGGCGGCCCGCAGCCGGCATGGCCGTGACGGGCGCCCTCACCGCGGCGCTGCCGGCCCTGACCGCCAACCTGGCGCTGGAGATCGCCCCCGTCCGGGTCAACCTCATCGCGGCCGGCTTCGTCGACACACCACTGTCGGCGGCCCTCCTCGGGGACGAACTCGACGCACGGCGCGAGGAGTTGAAGAGGACGCTGCCCATCGGGCGGGTGGTCGGCCCGGCGGACGTCGCCGCCCTCGCCCTGCACCTCATGGTCAACGGCGCCCTCACCGGAGCCACCTACGACATCGACGGCGGCCAGCAGCTCGTCGCCCGCTGACGGCCCTTACGGAAGGCGCGAGCCATGGACATGAAACTCGAGGTCGTCGTGGTGCCGGTGTCGGACGTCGACCGGGCCAAGGACTTCTACACGGCACTCGGCTGGCGGCTGGACGCGGACGTGGCCCCCGACGGCGACTTCCGCGTGGTCCAGGTGACCCCTCCGGGCTCCCCGGCGTCGGTCATCTTCGGCACGGCGGTCACCGAGCAGCCCCCGGGCTCGGCCCGCGGCCTGCACCTCGTCGTCTCCGACATCGAGGCCGCCCACAAGGAACTGGCGCGGCGCGGCGCCGGCCCGAGCGAGGTGTTCCACGACGCGGGCGGCGTCTTCCACCACGCCGGCACCGACGCCCGGGTCTCCGGCCCGGACCCGCAACGCGCCAGCTACGGCTCCTTCCTGTCGTTCAGCGACCCGGACGGCAACGGCTGGCTCCTCCAGGAGGTCACCACCAGGCTCCCGGGACGGCTGGACCCCGCGGCCACCTCGTTCGCCTCGGCCGCGGACCTGGCCGATGCCCTGCGCCGGGCCGCTGCGGCACACGGCGAGCACGAGGCCCGCACGGGCGCGGAGGACCCCGACTGGCCGGACTGGTACGCCCGGTTCATGGTGGACGAGCAGTCCGGCACGAAGCCGGCGACGCCCTAGCTGTGCTGTCCCAGGACGTTGGTGACACGCGGGCTGGGTGCTTGAAGAGGTGAGGGCCTTCTGGGTTCGGTGTGGATTGCGAAGTCTGCACCGACG